>JAANWX010000045.1 GCA_018263575.1 Chloroflexota bacterium
TACCTGGAGACCTGCGGTCAGGACTAGATGGCTGGTCAGGATGCCGAAGGCATGCTACGCAACACAGCCATATCTCGGTTCATGAGGACATAATTCTATAAAGATACTTTTGCATACCTACTTAGTATTACCATCACAAATTTTAAGGCAATCGTTCGGGGAGGGTTAAATGGACATTTTACATCTTGTGGATCGACTGGAAGAACTTTTCAATCATAGTCGTACAATCCCTTTCACGCATAATGTGATCGTGGACGAAGACCGCATGCTGGATATAATCGACCAAATGCGTATAGCGATTCCGGAAGAAGTTAGAAAATCACAACAGGTCTTATCGAAAAGAGATAGAATTATCGCCCAAGCTCAAGAAAAGGCGAACCGTATACAAATTCTGGCCCAAGAAGAGAGCGAGGACCTTGTGAATCGGGATAGCGTCGTCCAACAAGCCCGAAAGAAAGCCGCTCATATCGCGGCGGAGGCCGAAGTTCAGGCCGAGACCATCCGCAAAGAAGCCGATGATTACGTGAAAGAAACCCTAACCAGCTTGGAGATTGCCTTGGAACGCGTCCTCACCCAAGTTCAGGATGGTATTTATTATTTAGAAGAGCACCGTGAACAAACTTCAGAGGAAATTCTAAAAGAAGAATAATTCCCTACCCATCCCCAACACCCCATTCTGTAGACGCCCCCTCTTTACGGTGAAAATATTTAGATAATATCCAATCAATCAACCATGGGAAATGAGCATTAAACCAAATTGCCACATGCATTATTCTAGGAATAACTAAGTTCCGCCGCCCCGTTTTGACTATACGAAAAACACTTCGCGCCACATCTTCAGCGCTGAGCAGCAACCAATTGGGCGTGGTCACCTCCGTCTCCCACTTAACACCGGCATGTTGCCCAAATTCCGTCATCACCGCGCCAGGATAAAGTGTTGAGACACGAACCCCCATTGCCTTTACTTCCCTGCGCAGGCCCTCCCCAAAACCCCGCAGGGCATATTTGGTAGCTGAATAGACACTGTACGTAGGGGGAGCTATCCAGCCACCCACACTAGCCATATTGATAATATGCCCTTGCTCCCGCTCTATCATATGCGGTAAAACCAAACGCGAGGCCTGAATGACCCCCGTAATGTTGACGCGAATTTGAGCGGCAATATCCTCTTCGGGGTCTTGGTCATCCAACCACATCAGACGCCCAAAACCAGCGTTGTTGACCAAAATATCAATTTGGCCGTATTGCTCTAACGTCTCCTCGAATAAATTCTCCAGTTGCGAGAGTTGGGAGACATCCGTTTGGATAGAGATGGCTTCTCCACCCGCTTCTTTTATTTCCTTCTCCAAAGTTCTTAAACGTTCCAAGCGCCGGGCGGCTAAAACGACTCGATATCCTTTGGCCGCAAATAGCTGTGCGGTAGCTGCGCCAATTCCAGAGGAGGCGCCGGTAATGATCATTACGGGGGCTGGCATAGTTAATTCTTCTCCCTCTAAAAAGCGCGTTGAAACGCCTGCTGGGCGGATTTATATCCCTCTTCGATCAACAAAGCGGATTGTTCGTCATAGTCGATGATCCGGGCCACGGGGAAAAAATCCTGCGGGGCGACGATGACCGTTTTCACTTCCCGATAACGTAACTGAGAGCGATTTTGCTGGCGCTCCCTGCGTGCCAAGCGGTTATAGGCTTCCACCAACTGTAAACGCTCGCGGAAAGAGGACAACAAGGCCCAGTCTAACGTCCAGGTGATGGCCTCCCCAAAAGAATCAGGGAGAGCCTCGCTCCGAGCCGGTGGAACTTCCCCGGCCTCCCACCAAGGCGTCATCAGAACCACCACCACCTCCATAGGCACCTCCACCGGGACATCTCGCACCGCGTCCAAGGCGGCCCCCATAGGCGTGTTAGCCACCAAGGCGCCGTCCCAGTAATAGGCATCTGTTTCCTCATCATACGTCCAGGGATAGACAATGGGAATACTGCAACTGGCCAGTATACGCTGCAAAGAAATACCGGGAACCACATCTTTCCGCCGCTCTCCTGTGGCGCGATCATAAATGGTACGGTTGCTGAAGATCACCCGCTCCCCTGTTTGGACATTGGTGGCCGTAATCAACAGAGCCGGGTCACTCTTGGCAATACGGTCCATGTCAAGACGAAACTCGTCTTGGAGGGTCTTGGCAAGCGGGCCAGTATCCAGCAAATTCAACCAACGACCAGTTAGTTTTTCAGAGACCCAGCGAGGTAAAAAAGGGAGCGGGGGCCAGAACTCTTCAGCTTTGGGGGATGTGGCCCGGCCCGGGGGAACACGCTCCAGGGGAACGCCTATCATACCTTCGAGGGCGCGTTTGGCCACCCACCGGGCGAGAAACTTCATCCCCGGCGGAAGGCCCTGAATATCCTTCTCGCGCAGTTTAAGCCACACATTCTCCAATCGCTGCGGTGAAATCCCTTGGGCAATGGCTGCGCCGTTCACCGCGCCAATGGAGGTGCCCACGACAATATCCGGAAACCAAACATGGCTATGAGGCTCATCCACCCCTTCCTTGGCCGCCTTCAAGAGATAATTATAAACTCCGGCATGAAAAGCTCCCCTTCCTCCCCCACCAGAAAGAACCAACGTCCGAATAGCATCCATTTATTCCTCCAAGCTCTTAGTGCTGCCGATAATAGAGATGATACCTTTTTTCTGAAAAATCTGATATGATTATAACCGAGGGGAGGTAAAAAATGCAGAGGAAACAAAGGAGATAATATGGATTTCCGATTGAATGAAGAGCAAGAAATGTGGAAAAATGTGGTGCATGACTTCGTTAGGGATGAAATCAAACCTTATGCCGCAGAATACGATGAGAAAGCAGAGATGAATTGGGACGCAATCCGTAAAATGGGTCAGATTGGCATATTGGGGATGCGGGTTCCTGAAGAATACGGCGGCTCTGCTATCGATTCAATAGGGGTCGCTATCGCCATCGAAGAAATTGCCTGGGGTGATGGAGGAACAGCCCTAACCCTCGAAGCCCACAATGAGCTAGGATGCGCGCCAGTGGCCGAGTTTGGAAGCGAAGAGCAGAAGGGGAAATTTCTACCCTCAGTCGTCAGCGGGGAAGGAAACTTAACCGCCCTGGCATTGACCGAACCACAGGCGGGTTCGGACCTCCGCAACGTGCAAACACGAGCTGTGCGAGAGGGCGACACATGGGTGCTCAATGGATCGAAAGCCTGGATAACGAACGCTGGGGCGGCGGAGTTTATTATCACCCTAGCGAAAACTGACTCCCAAAAAGGCTCGCAGTCCATGAGCATGTTCATCGTTCCCACCGACGCGCCGGGATTACACATTGCTCCTCCGGAGAAAAAAATGGGGGCTGGCTGCACCCATAGCCATGAGGTGCGCTATGAAAACGTACCTATCCCGCGCGATTACCTGCTGGGGGAAGAAGGGCGCGGGTTGCACCAAACCCTGCACATCCTCGATGGGGGACGGATAAGCATTGCCGCGCTTTCGGTGGGTATTGCGCAGGCCGCTCTGGAGGAAAGCGTAAAATACGCCAAAGAGCGCGAAACCTTTGGGAAAGCGATTGCCAATCACCAAGCCATCCAGTGGATGCTGGCCGACGCAGCCACAGAGATTCACGCCGCCCGCTTGATGGTGTATCACGCGGCCTGGCTCAAAGACCAGGGGAAAAATGTCACCAAAGCTGGCGGCATGGCCAAGTTATTTGCCACTGAAATGGCTGAACGGGTGACCTATAAGGCCATTCAAATCCATGGCTCCTATGGCTACAGCCGAGAGTATCCCGTGGAACGCATGTACAGGGCGGCCAGACTAATGACCATCGGAGAAGGCACAAGTGAGATACAACGCCTGGTGGTCGCTCGAAAAGTGCTAGAAGATACCGTTTAAAAAAGAAAACCTGGCGAAGACGTAATTTCGCCAGGTTGAGCCGGAGGCCTTGAAATCGAGCAAAGGTTATTCTTGTCTGTCAAGGTACCACTTATAAATGTAGTACGAAATCACACACAACACGGCAGCCAACAATATCGCTATCCAATAAGCCGACATGGAAAACAATGTCCCTAGTCCCAAACCCACAGCCCCACCTAGGTAAATTGTCGCGGCCGCCCAAATGATCACAAAGGTTCCAAAGAGCCAAAAGCGCATCAGGTTAAGCATCTTTTCTTTTGCCATAGGTATTACCTCCAAGAAGGTAAAATAGTTAAACAAGCAACGCACCGGCTACTACGTCAATGGTAACACATTCTACAAAGAAAAAGGAAGAGTTTTTCCTAAACTCTTCTCGTGAGTGATTTATTTTCCATCAACAGGCATTCGATGTCCTTCTTCAGCGCGGGGGTCATTCTCCAGTAGGCGCACAGCATGGGGTAAAACGGGTAAAACAACCTCCAAATTTTCCAAGGCAGCTTTAGGACTACCCGGAAAGTTGATGATAAGGGTTTGTTTGCGGATTCCAGCTACAGCGCGGGAGAGCATGGCATGCGGGGTTATGGTCAAACTCTTGGCACGCATGGCTTCTACCAGGCCGGGAGCGGGGCGATCTATGACCGCTTGGGTGGCCTCTGGGGTAATGTCGCGCGGGGTAAACCCGGTCCCCCCGGTGGTGAGGATCACGCCAAACTGGCCGGAATCTGCCCACCGGGAGAGCGTGGCCTGAATGGTCGGGAAATCGTCGGGGACAATGTCCGTCTGCCCCACCTCCCAACCTTCTTCCCGCACCCGGTCCACCAGGGCCGGCCCGGACAAATCTTCCCGCTCACCACGAGAAGATCTATCCGAGATGGTAAGAATTGCTAGTGTTAGTTTCATAGAGTAGTCGGCCAAACACAAAACGTTTGGCTAAGTGGTCGGCCAAACACAAAACGTTTGGCTAAGTGGTCGGCCAAACACAGAACGTTTGGCTAAGAGGTCGGCCAAACACAAGACGTTTGGCTTAAACGATTTCTTCCCAGTCGCCGTGAATGCCGTCCTTGGTAACTCCATAATAGTAATGGTAGCCCTTGGGGGTGCGTTGAACAAGGTCATAACTATAATGTTTTCCCCGTTTCTGACGACGGAGCAGGCCTAAGTTTCCATGCCACTTGACTTGTAAACGTTTGGGGTCTTTGGGCAATTCGGAATATTGAGAAATTGCATAATGCCACAGACGTCGTGAAGATTTCAGGGTGACATTTTTAACCTCGTTTCCATTGCGCAGGTCGCGGACGGTGTAGTAATGTTCACCGCCCCGTTGGACAACGGAGACGATTTCTACGCCGGTGCGCGGGGGCGATACCGGTTCAGGTTCTTCAGAGGCTATTACGCTTGCGCGTATATCTTTGGAACCGGCGGAGGGTAGGGGGATCCCTTTCGAGGGGGGAAGGGATGGCTGAGCTTTCTTTTGCCCTTTGCGAACCAATTCAACAATTTCATCTCTGACCGCCATGTTGGTCTCTGTTTCTGTGCGAAGGTAGATTTTGTTATCGTCAACAGCGTAAGGCGTTTCCTTCCCACGGGGAACAATGGCCTGAATAATATTCTTTCCCTTGGTTCTCTGGGTCTCGAATTTACAGTTAAGTTCAGGGGTGATGCGCTTGCTAATTTCTGATTGCAACTTGGAGACAGATTGCTTAATATTAGAAATTCCAACAACCTGTTGCTGCGCTTCGTCAGACATGCCTATAAACAAAGTGCCGCCGTTAGAATTGGCAAAGGCACAAATATCGGCAATGATTTTGTATAGGTAGCCGCCGCGGGTGGTCATTTTTTCGTGAAAATCCTGCACGAAGGTAGCCCCCTCTTTACGGGCTTCCTGAGCAAAGTCAATAGCAGGTTGGGAGCCGCGCTGGTGAGGTCGGGTTCGTGAGAAATTATCGCTCTCGAAAAGTTTTTTCAATGCCCAAAAGGATTTTTCCCGAAGACGAACATCGGTCATCCGATCCCCTATGCCAAGTTTATTGCGGATGTTGGGGTCTTTGACGACAAGATGGGCATCCGAGCCTTGAATACAGTGCATGCGGCGGGGGTATTCTGGTTTATTTCCATTGAAAAAGGCCGCGGTAGTTCTACGCCCGCGCTTTTCCAAATCGGTAACCTCTAAGGCTATCAAATTGGGGTCTTGTGTATAAGCAATTTTTGTTTGCCCCCCAAAAGGAAAACGCCGCATAGCAACACCGTGATTTGAATTGGCATGGGCGGCAATTGCCATTCCGCCGGCTTCATTAATCAACTGGTAAGCGGTTAAGACATCCACACTTGCCCCCACAGTCATTGAGCCTTCATCCAATTTTTCTGAAGGAATATTCAGTTCTAATAAAAGGTGTTCAATATCGCGAATGGGTGTCTCAGGTGGGAAAATGGCCAGGATATGAAAGCCAAAAGTGGCCGTAAATTCAAATCCAGGAAAGACCAAAATCTTCTTTATTAGTTTTTTATAGTCGCGTAAACGTATCTTTTCTTCTGGTAATAGACGATCAAGTCGCTTGAGTAGTTCTAATTGTTCTATTTCTTCTTCCATCCGCCGATAACCAGATACTGTGTTATGGTCGGCGAAAGCTATCATATCAAGCCCGCGCTTGGCGGCTTGTTTTAGGATATCCAGATAACTCACTTCTGGCCTCACATAATCAGAAGAGGCCGGTGTGTGTAAATGTAAATCCATTGTATACCATTGTAATTTGTTCTTGTTCTTTGCCATAGTTCACTCTCTTTAAATATTTATTAACCACTTTAGAATATCGTAGCTGGGACCGCTGCGGGCTTGGGTCAGTCCAGTATACGATAGTTCAAAAATAGTTATTACGAATAAGGCCATTGGAACTCGCCCTACATCATTCCTTCTTTTTGAGGTGATACAACTATCACCATATAAGGCATGACATTCCAATAGCGTACAGAGCGGTGAACTCATTCCAAGTTTGGGGTGAGAAAACATTTTTCAAGGCAATTGGGTTGCTGTGTGATTCCGTGGTAATAAGAATAGAAATCAAGCTGCGGAACCAAAATCTTTAATAAGGTAAAACTAACCTCAACCTAGAATTTTCATCATCCACTTATATTGGCTTGGATCGAATCCATAAGCTCGTCAGGAATATAGGGCTTAAGTACAAAATCATCAGCCCCAGCTTCTCTAGCCTGCTCTCGCAGGTCGATACCCGAAGTCATTATGACCTTGATATCTTCTAATTCCGGAGTGCGGCGAATATGCTCCAGTATCTCATACCCACTGATTTGGGTGCCGTCGTCAGCCCGCAGGTGGACATCCAGCAAAATTAAAATCTTAGCCATATTTACAGTACCATTTGTATCTTCTCATAAAATCGAAGAACATGTAGCCGAGATTTTCTCGCCGCCACACGGTGCGCACCCATTTGGTGTGCCCGGAGGGGTACCAAATCTCGTTTTTGCGGGGTCACGGTGTGCGCCCTTGGCGTTGAAACCCCGACTAGGAAACCATTTCCCCAGAGAAGATAGTACCATTTTTTAGGTGGGTTTCTCTAGCCCGGCTTGAAAAACTTCTTCGATGGTTTCAACAAAGATGAAATCAATGGCTTCTACGATTTCATCAGGCAGGTCTTCGAGATCAGCCTGGTTGCGCTTGGGGAGAAGCACAGTTGTAGAACCGGCGCGATAGGCGGCAAGGACCTTCTCTTTGACGCCACCAACCGGTAGAACCTGCCCTCGCAGGGTAATCTCACCCGTCATGGTGACGTCTTCGCGGACCAATCGTCCCAACACCAAGGAAGCTAACGCGGTAGCCATGGTGATACCGGCTGAAGGACCATCTTTCGGTTGCGCGCCGGCCGGGACGTGGAGATGAATATCGTGGTTTCCAAAGAAGTTATCATCCAACTTGAATTCTTCGGCCCGGGAACGCAAATACGACAAGGCAGCTTGGGCGGATTCTTTCATCACGTCACCCAATGACCCTGTAAGCTGGAACTTATTATTTCCAGGCATCAACGTGGCTTCTACAAACAAAACTTCGCCGCCAGTAGAAGTCCAGGCCAGGCCCGCAGCAACGCCAGGGATAGAGGTTCGTTCCGCAAGTTCTTCGGTACCAAAGAATTTGGGGCGACCCAAAAATTCTCTGGCTTGTTCCGAGGTGATCTCTAAAGATTCGATTTTTCCTTCTGCAATTTGGGTAACCACCTTTCGGCATATTGAGCCCAGTTTGCGCTCCAAATTACGAACCCCAGCTTCTCGCGTATACGAACGAACGATCGTTTGCAAAGCCTCATCGGAAAATGAGACCTCCTCACGGCGCAACCCGTTCTCACGTACCTGGCGTGGAATAAGATATTGCTTAGCGATGGCTTTTTTCTCTTTATCAGTATAACCCGACAGCCGAATAATCTCCATTCGGTCACGCAGAGGGGCCGGGATAGGTTCGAGGAGGTTAGCCGTGGTAATGAACATAGCCTTAGAAAGATCATAGGCTACTTCCAAGTAGTTGTCCCTGAACTCTGAATTCTGTTCAGGATCCAATACTTCGAGAAGAGCTGAAGTGGGGTCACCGCGAAAACCTTGCCCCAGCTTGTCAATTTCATCCAGCATAAAAACGGGGTTATTCGACTCAATTCGCCGCAGGGACTGGATAATGCGTCCAGGCATAGAGCCAATATACGTGCGACGGTGGCCACGTATTTCCGCTTCATCCCGAATGCCTCCTAAAGAGGCTCGAATGAATTTGCGTCCCATAGAACGGGCAATAGACCGTCCTAAAGAAGTTTTTCCTACCCCGGGTGGGCCAACGAAGCACAAGATCACGCCCTCACGAATTTGACGGATGCTATCATCATTCTGAGTTTCGAATTCATCTACCCGTTCTTTGCGCATCTTACGGACTGCTAAAAATTCTAGGACACGTTCTTTTATGTCTTCCAAGCCATAGTGATCTTCATCTAAAACCTGTCTGGCATGATCTATAGCCAGTTTATCTTCTGTGGTCTTTGACCAGGGCAGTGAAACCATCCAATCAAGATACGTGCGAATGACGCCGTACTCAGCAGATGCTGTTGGGAGGCGTGACATGCGATCCAATTCATGAACAGCCTGCTTATTAGCCTCTTCGGACATTTCTGCTTCTTCTATCTTTTGGCTGAATTCCTTAACCTCACCTTTTTGCTCGTCTTCTTCCCCTAACTCGGTTTGAATAGCTTTGAGCTGCTCGCGTAAAAAGTATTCTCGTTGTACTTTGCCAATTTCGGAACGAGCTTGCTTCTGGATTTTTTGACCAATCTCTAACATTTCCACTTCGCGGGTCATGAAACTGACCAACTTATGGAGTTTTTCCTCTATCGAGTCCAAGGCAAGCAATTCTTGAGCCTCTTCAAGGTCCAGGTTCTGAAAGGTAGCCACGTTATAGGCTATTTGCAGCGGATCATCCAAAACCATCACGGCTTCAACTAATTCTTGGGGAATATTAGGGATCATTTCAGCGATGTGGGAAAACTGGTCCCGCATCTTGCGTGCCATAGCTTCAATTTCTAAACTATCTTCCGGTAAAACAGGGTTTAATTCAACTGTGGCCTTGAGGTAAGGCTCTTCTTGCTTAAAGTCTTCGAGCCTGCAACGGGTCATACCCTGGACCAAAAGGCGGATGGTGCCATCTGGGGCGCGAAATAAACGGTGGATGGTAGCAATAGTTCCCACCTTATATAACTCATCCGGATCGGGGGCTTCTAGTTCTGGGTCCTTGGAGGCTACTAAAACCACTAAACGATCATCCTCCGCAAGGACATCATCCACCAAGCGGATCGAACGAGGTTGGCCGATGGTGAGGGGGACGGCGGTATGGGGATAAACAACTAAACCACGGAGGGGGAGAATGGGCAGATAAGCGGGAACATTCTCCAAAAACTCTTCACTCCTCCCTTCGATTTCATCTTTCCTATCTTCATTCAAAATACTGGATAGCATAGCTCGTGAGAAAAAATCATTAACAGCAAAATCTGCTTGTTCCATCCAATCTAATAATTCTAATGTTTCTGTGTTCCAGCGTGATGCGGGCATGAAGGTTCCTTTCTATGTAATTGCAATGTACTTTCGCGGTGTGCAAAAAAAACTCTCGATACCAGCCCAGAGAGATAAGGGGATATTTTATAAATAGATGTCGAGTTGATACAATGCCGACACGATATTTTAGCATAAAAAGGGGAGCTATTGGATTTTAACATCAATACTTACGAAAGGTTAACAATCTAACCACAATTCCCCCCGCTGTTAGTTCTAGAATTTCGATCCTCCCAAAACTATCCCTCTACCAGGGAGAACAGGGGCCAATTGGGAACATTTCCTTGAACACCCTATGCTAAAACACAAAATCTCCTCAAATGAAGGCGCCCCCGGTGCGATTCGAACGCACAACCGTCGGATTAGAAGTCCGGTGCTCTATCCATTGAGCTACGGGGGCAATATATTAGCCGCTCTCATCGTTTTATATTATGAGGACGTATTCCCTTATACACTCGTCTTCCGGAGATAGTACGTAAAATCATTTTTGCCGGCCGGTTAAGTTGATCAGACAATTCGTTTGCGCTCATGTGATGATTACCAGTTGCTAATAATAAACGGAAAATAGCCTCCGTTAAAGAGGTCTGTTCGGTAATAAAGTCATCTTCCTTTGCACAATGTTTAATAAGGATATGTTGCAATCCATCGACCCGTTGGACGACTGCTGTCTCCGGGTCTACCCAATCAACTTTCTGTTCGCCAATAAAATCCGCATAGGTTTCCTGGTGCTCGGGACATAAACAACTTTGTAAATGAACGTGCCATGCCTGATCATTTTTTTGCCACCAGTCAAAATCAATGTGAAAGGGTGTTTCTACTGTAGGTTTTATTAAGCTGGACAGCTTGGGTTTTGCCACCGTAGAACTCCTTAGAAATAATAATCGTATTATGTAAAAAATTCACTTTGAAACAAGTCGTCGACTTATTTGAAATTACGAATCTTCAAATCTAAAATGTAGGTCCCCAACGTGTTCAAACCAGGGGCGGTTTTCAAGCAAGGCCATTAAGGGGCCTGGGGGACAACGTCTAATAATATTTACTGCCGCGTACAACTCCGCAATATGGACATGGCCCTGAGGGTTGATCTTGGCCAGCTCGCGAACAATATCTACCACGATCTCTTCGAAAGGGGGAGGATTCTCTTTATTATGCTCCCAAACCGCGTCAATGGCTTCGACATCCGGCACAACAATGGCCAAGCGCTCTTTATAGGCTGCTGAGACAATTTGTTTCAACATCGCGAAGACCACTTCTTGATCGGAGCCAACTAAAACTGTTCGCATCCAATTTTTTGTCGTTCGAGAGCCATCCGCCTCAACAATGATCTCACCAGGCTCCCCTCCCTGACGAATGCGTACCGTTCCGCCGGGGATCAATCCTTTTTCTAAGTACCAATCTCGCAGGCCGTAAACATAACGGTCTTCACGCACCACCCACCCAGGGAAAGATTCATCCGTGTCACCGTCAATCAAGGCAAATCGAATGCGGGGCGCCTCATAAGCTGTGGGGAACAAATGCTGGATACGGTCAGAAAGCGGTAATGTCCCCGCCCGCCAGTGAGGGAAAATCAAACATACTTCGACTTCTTCTTCCGGGAGTGGTTGCTCTCCTTCGATAGAGGATAGTTCATCATCCAAAAGACACGCTAGATCAAGCATTTCATCGGTTAAGGAAGATTTATCGTAATCAATGGGCGCATACTCTAAATAGAGAGGAATTTCTTGGACGCCATCCGGCTCCATGGTCTTCAAATACCAGGCCACAATCCCGGCTGGGCCAACTTCATCAAAACGATCATCTTCTTGAAGGGCCATATCCATCGAAAACTCAACCAGTGTAGGATGCACGTCAGGATCAAGCTCTACCTGGTCTATCAACTCTTTTGTGGAGAGAGGCCCTCCATCATTCATATCTAAAACAGCCTCCGCCAGGTTCAGATGCCCAATATTAATATCCAGCAACAAAGCGCGGGGAAACCATCTTCCAGCAATACAAACAAACTCAGAACGATCCTCTAAACCTTGTTCTACGCACTCGACAAGCTGGGGGGCATTCTTTTGGAGCACCTTTTCAACATCCAAAGATTCAGTTTGGGCGGCCTTTAAAGGCTCGTTGAGTGTGTGTTCTTCTAGCTCCGAGGCAAGTTCTCGTTCTCTGCCTTCTTCAAATTGGACCTTTATTACCTGAAATTCTCCAAATTCCGGGTTTTCACCCGCCCGAATATCTATCACTTCGCCTTTTTGCCAATCTAAGGCTGGAAAAACTAATCCTTGTCCTACCTCGTATGTTTCTTTTGGCGCATAGATGTCTTTGCCATCCAAGCGCTTCTTTTCTAAAGCTTCCTTTTCTCTTTCAATGCGTTGCTCTATAACAAGGGGAGTTAGCTCTTCCGAGGTAAGAGGGGTTTCATTTTCTAGAAGATGTTCGTATAAATAAGTTATACCTTCATCCTCAAGTTCAAATTCTTCCCAGTACTCTTCACGGAGGGAAAGTGCTGCTTCTACCATAAACATGCCTCAATCATTCACAAATCGAATTAACAATAATTACAGGTGATTTTTCACCTAAGCTAATATATTATACTCTACTCTCGGTCTACGACAACCGTCAAGGATAAGTTTGGTTCAACCACTGTTGGGGATCTACTTGAACACCGCCCACCCAAACCTCCCAATGCAGGTGCGGGCCAGTCGAGCGCCCGGTAGTGCCCACCCGGCCAATGACTTGACCAAGCTCTACACGTTGACCCACCTCAACCAAGATTTCAGATTGATGAGCGTAGAGGGTATAAACGCCCCAACCATGATTGATCATGGTCACATTTCCATAGATAACAGCTTCATCACTAAAAACCACTTCCCCCGCGGCAGGCGCAAAAATATCAATCCCAACCTGACCCCAAGTGCTAAAATCCAAACCGGAGTGAAAATAAAAATACCCACTGCCATTAAAAGAACGGCGTTCTCCAAATAACGGTCCTGGCTTACGATAATCAGCGGGCATTGGAAATGCAAATGGCCCTTGCCACATTTTTTCTGATGTGGCCTCTGTCGTGTTCGAGGCCAATTTTTCCATTTCTGAGGCTGAAAGTTCCGGGTCAACTGTCTCCGTGGGAACACCCGCTATTGTCCTGTAGGGATAGTCTCCGCTCACGAGGGGAATCATCTGGCGGTGGGCAAACGGCTTCCCGTCCGGCAAACGGCCTTGAATTGCCAAGGGGATAAGGCCCGCTTCGGCCATGGCATGCACACCCTGAAGAGCCACATACTGCCCTTCAACTTCGAAGAAACGTAAAGGGTGCCCATGCAGCTCCCCCTCCACTTGAGACCCCGCCGGGGCCGAGACGCGAACGACCGCTGTCTGGCCCTGAACGAGTTGCTCGGGGAGATAGGAGATGGATCGAACCTCCCGGGGCAGCCCACCTGGCCCAGCGTCACCGCTCCCAGGAACGCCCAACACCCGGCCAGGAGCAACGTCCCACGCGCCGGAAAGTGAATTGGTTGAAATCAGCTCCCAGGGGTTAACATCTTCTTTAACGGCTATTTCCAGGAGACTCTGGCCCTCCGCCGGGGATACCCGTCCCCCACCGGTTTCCCCCATCTCCCCCTCCATTTCACCGACAACTACCAAAGAAACGCCAGCGTAAAGTTCAATAGGGCTGGTGATACGATTCAACCGTATCAGGACTTCCTCCGGAATTTGGTAGCGAAAACTCAGGCTTTCCAATGACTCTCCGTAGGGAACGGTTCGGGTGGTAACAAAACCCTGTATGCCTTCCAAATTGGGAAGTATCAATTGCGTTCCAGGGGAAACTTGGCTTTCTTCGCTGAGATTATTCACTGCAAGCAAAGCCTGGTAATCTATGTGCAGGCGATGGGCGATGCCCCACAAAGAATCCCCAGGTTGAATGACATAAACAGGCCCTTCCGGAGAGGATTCCTGGGCGGAAACCAATTGCAAAGGCAACAGGCTCAAGGTTATTAAAAGTAAACTAAGCACAAACCGTTTCAAAATTCAACCTATCTCCTACTTGAAAGTCTTCCCATCGTTCAGGGGCCAGCTCCAAAATGTAGAGCGCAGGATGGCGGGGCACGTAAAGCGGTCGCCAACTGCGCGCCAAACGACGGTCTACCACCTCCTGATCCTCATTCAGCCAAATTACCGCTAAGTCTGTAAAAACCCCTAGCATGTGGATGGCTGCATCCAGGCGATTTTGCCGCCCTTGGACAAGGAGTAGGCCTTCCTTAAAATCAATCCGCCTACGGAATGTAAAGCCCCGTAAGCGGCTCCAAAAACTATCACAATATTGTGCCTTCACTGTTTTCACATTAGGCTGCGTGGTGTTTGTAATAATGACTTCTTTCATTCCGCTTTGCCTGATAAACGCACCTTCAACCTGAAACTATTCAGACCCGCCCACCAAGACTTTTTCGACTCGTTGGATCAATTCCTTGGGTTTAAAAGGCTTGGTAATATAGTCATCTACTTTGGCAACATGTAAGCCTAGCACTTTATCAATGCTTTGCGCTTTGGCGGTAACTACGATAACGGGAATATCGATGGTTTCTTGGCTGGCTTGTAATTGTTGATATACTTCCCAACCATCCATATCAGGCATCATTAAATCTAATAAGATCAGGTCTGGAATTTCTTTCCTAATTAATTCCAACCCCTCTTGCCCTCCACTGGCGCCAAGGACTTGATAACCTTCTCGCCGGAGAATAATCTCGACCAGTTCTGTCATTTCAGGCTCGTCTTCTATGCAAACAACGAGTTGTTTTTCAGCCATAATTGTATCCTTTCGGGGAATAGTATCCTCAGTTTTCCGTGTTTCTTCAAGTTTACCATAACTACCCCTCCCTTGTCACGCCCCATGCCATGGACTATAATCCTAACATAGAGAAAATAATAAATGGGACATCTTCTCGAAAGAAGAGGCGGGGGGTTCATGGTGCGGTTGTGGATCACCTTGAACCCCCCGTTTCCCCTCATTTATTGAGATAATACAAAATGAGGTAAGAATATGATTGATGTTAATGGGCTAAGAAAGGGAACAACATTCGAACTAGACGGTGAAATCTTTAAAGTTTTAGAGTATTCACATCATAAGCCCGGACGGGGGAAAGCCACCATTCGGGTAGATGTGCGCAACCTGCGAACCGGTGACCGGTTGAAAAAGAAATTCAATTCAGGGGATACTATCCAAGACATCCGCTTGACGTACCGTAACGCGAAATACTTGTACACCGATGGCGAACAGTATCACTTTATGGACATTGAGACCTACGAACAACCAGCCTTATACGCCGAAGCCTTGGGGGATGCCACCCAGTACTTGCAACCGGAAATGGAAGTCAAGCTCACCTTTTATAACAACGAGCCTTTGGATATCGAGCTCCCAACCGCGGTCGACCTAAAAGTCGTCCGAGCTGACCCTTCCGTGCGCGGGAACACAGCCGGCAACGTGACCAAAAACGTGACCACTGAAACCGGCATAGAAGTCGATGTGCCCAATTTTGTCGAAGTGGGTGATGTCATCCGCGTGGATACGCGCACTGGGGAGTATGTGACGCGGGTGTAGTGGCGAAGGGCGAGTTGCGAGTTGCGAGTTGCGAGGGATATGCAAACACCAGCTAGGCAAGAATGCCGATATTTTTATGGGGATTATTATCGTGGGAGAGACCACGAGGAATGCCGGCTTTTAAAAGACGCCACCCCACCTCAAATCTGGAAACCGGCCTTGTGCTTCACCTGCCCTGTGCCGGGCATTTTACGGGCCAACGCCTGTGAACATATGACTCTGCGCGGGGAAGTTCACCGCCCCTTTTTCATACTCAAGCCCCGCGTGCGCGTGAAGGCTTATTGTAAAAAAACGGAACAAGTGGTTGACGAACCACGCATCGGTTGCGGGGAATGCCACGATTTGCCGGATGTTTTTAAGAGTGATGAGTAAAACATGAAACGTGGAGCGTGAGGTCACTCCTCAATATATTTGTCGAGCGATACAGCAATTTGGGGAAATTCACTTAGAGCTTTCTTATCCACTTTAACTAGAAGATGATCTCGCTATTGATACTGCGTCGATTTAACTCAGCATTTCTTCAAGGGTATCTTCTTAAAAAATAGGGGAATTGGTAGCCGAGATTTTCGCACAGCCACACGGTGTTGCCCACAGGGCATGCAGAGCACACCCATTTGGTGTACCCGAAGGGGTACCAAATCTCGCTTTTGCGGGGTCACTGTGTGCGCCCTTGGCGTAGAAACCCCGGCTACAGAATCGTTCCCCAGAATATTGAAAAGATACCTTCAAGGTACCTAACGGCGCGGCGGATGAGCCGCAGGTTCGCAACATAAAACGGAGCGCAGCGGAATAGCCGTCCAGTGCAGCGCCTTGTTAGCGGGCACGTTCATCTACAGCCTCTACCGGTGCGAGAAACACACCCTCATAGTTCCGCCCAGTTGCCTCGTACGTGGTCACCACCTCCCAGTACGTGGGAAGTACTCCCGCAAAGTTACTCGCCGGGGCGTCCGCCGGTACGTCGAAGCGAAAGGTCGTTACTCCTTCCGTGTTAGCGAGTGCAGCTTGCTTCTCGCTTTTGAACCGTTCGAAACAAGCGAGATGCTGCGTCCGACCGGAACGTACGAACCGCTCCTCAATACATCGGAGATAGGCATAGATCGTTGTCCTGTCTTTGAACCTGCGACTGCCATAGAAGGCCGCTTCAAGTGTGGCGCCGCGTCGTACCGTCTTGTTTCGGAATCGCATTCGAGCACTTCCGTTCCGAATCCGTTCCAATGTCAGACGGGCGATACCGATGGCATAACTCAAAAGAATAACGTCAAACAAAACAAGGAATATCCATAGTAACCACAGATCGATAACTGCGCGCTGTATCTCCCAGTAACCGACCGCAATGTTCGTCGGCACCATGAACAGTGCAAGAGACAGGAATCGAGTGGTGTACCTTCCCAAGAGCTCGACCCGCCGGTCTGGGCTTTCACCTCGTTCCACAACATTCTGAAATTGAGCGCGCAGGCGTTCGCTGCCTGCCTCTCGTCGTCGTGCGAGCTTGGACAGGAAAGAGACGTACTGTCCTCTGGGTTCAATGTGTAGTTTTCGAGGCGATTCATTCATGGCTTGACCCGCTAACGTTGTATTCACCCGCTCGGCGTCTCAGTTCCTAAACTTCCTTTGCAAGACACAAACCTTAAAAAATCGCCCGCGTTACCACTGAGGCGAAGCCGAGTCGGGTGGAATTAGGGTTATATTTCTTTTTGGAAAGTGCGTTGCCTATAATTAGCGTTAGTATTCAATAGAAACCAGATGGTTCAGAATAAAAGGTAAATCGTGAGCTAAATCGCCGATTAGTAGCGAAGTTTCTACCTTCCCTGTAGGTGTATGAAAATGATGAGGATATGAAGGAATTTCGGGAAAGTGTTCTTTGTTATCCCAGCGAAGAACGGGTTGATTGTTCTGCACCAGTTGGTATGCGTAATCAATATGGCCCTGGTTGTAGTACAAACGCACTTGTAGCGTAGCCCCACTAACCAGTTCCACACGGACTTTGAATGCGAACCGATGTTGCGAAAAATCTTCAGATTCAACAACTCGTACTATTTTTGAAGAAGAGAAACTCTGTAAAGTAGAGACTACAAAATTGAGCAAGTCAGCGAGCGTGTTCATCTTTTTACTTCACTTTGAACACCCAACCAACTGGCTAACATATCATGAGCAATTTTCCAACTCAATGCGTCTTCTTCTTCTAGCATAATAGCTCGATTGAGTTCAGGATTAGGTGTATCAGCAAGTGTTTTCGAACGTGCTTTTAGATACGATTCAAATTGCTCATAATTCATGCCATATTTACCCTGTAAGCGTGCTATCTTAGCTTGATAATGTTCAACTTGGTGAAGAACATAATCGTAAGCCATCGTAAAAACAGCTTTTTCAGGACTTTCAAAAAGCCCACGTTTGACGAAGGGTTCAATAACCATAGTAATTTGACTGGTCATAGTTCATTACTCCTATATAGCTTTATTTGTAATTTTTCATCATTTACTTTACCCCTTATTCTCGACGGAAAATATAACGGGGGCGTAACCGGCTTGGGGACTTGGCATTTCACGCGGCTTCCAAAGACTCCAAACGCTGCCTAATTCCGAATTTTTGCGCCGCTTACCCCAAGTCCGGTTAACGCGGGGTTAGGTGCAATTTTCACCATCCAATGTTTGGCCATTCCTTTTGCCGCTCTTCTCGAAATCTCTGCACCCATTCATCTGATACTTCATCTGCTAACTTTTCATAATATGGAGCAGGAATTTCTATTTTCTCAGATTCCAAATCAATATAAGCTAAAACTCTTTTGACCGTTGTTTCATACTCCTGAATCAAATCTTCATAGAAGATACTCAATGGCACTATCCCTGCTTCTGAAAAGAATTCTTGAATCCCTGCTTCTCGCATACTACTTTCATTATACAAGTGATTGATCGCATCATAATGATACTCAACCTTCTTATTCTCTGAATTAGGCGTTGCATCTTTCTCTCTGTGCCATTCCTGTGTTTGCGCTGCTTTCCACCAGGATACTGCCAACCGAACCTTATTCCTTCTTGTCATATAGATATGGCGACAGTTTGGAAAGGCATGATGCCAAATTTCTGGCCGAGGATACTTCACTTGTGGACATCCAGGAAATCTGCGAAATGTTGCCAAAACCCTGCTAATAAACGGCTCATAATAGCTGACTTTGACTCCAAATATTCCGTTTGACGTACTACCTATTTCCCATAAATGTTCTTGCAGATCAGATGGATTACTAAAGTCATAGAATTCAACTAAATCCTGTTCGCCAGCATTATTGAGCCATTCATTTGGTATTCCCGCCACTCCTGTTAATTCTAAAGCTCTACTTAGCAGTGTACTCCCTGTTCTTTGCGTAAACCAAATAGTATAAGACAATCTTGGTTTCAAATTTTCTCCCTTTTTATTGCACCTAACCATAGCGTATGTTACCAAATTGTTAAATAAAACCCCATAAATCATGTTATTTAACCAAACAGTTAAATAACTCCCCCCAAAGGGGTTTTATTTGATTAAACGGTAATATAATGTCCTAAACGCCGAGTTTTCTTACCAACTGGTAATCTAACTGCTTATCTATAAGGGTTTTCTCTCTGTATTGTAAGTGCAGTGTTAGAGGCTGTCAACAAAACCCGCGTCACACCCTCACCTTGGCCCCGTCCTCCCGAACCGCCGCTCTAGCAAATCCACCGAGAGATGGATCATGGTCGGGCGGCCGTGGGGGCAGGTTGTTAGCTAAATAAGATTAGCCTTAACCAGAATATCCTGAACCTCGTCTAAGAATTCTTCTACACTGACAGAGCGCACACCCTCTGGCGAAGTATCATGTAAGCTTGGGTCATCAACAGGATGTCGATGCCAGCGACCTGCTTCGCAATCTCTCCCATAAATTCGTTGCCTGCGATGAACCAACACCATACCAACCGTACCGCTCCGCTCGTTGAAGTACAGGTGAACAAACAACTCCGGGGCAATGTGTAAACGGTATTTCACCGAATAATAAGTTTCGTCTACTCGGTCAATTTGTTGTACAAAGACACATTGGAGAGCCGCATTCTCAATTTCACGGATTCGGTTACTGACTTGCACGATCAATACTCCTCAGATCGGCCAGCATGGTCTCGACGGTTTCAATCCCGTCCAACGCCATTTCCCAGTCCCAAAAATCAGATTCGACCTCAAACGAGTAGTCACGCTCTTCAACCACACGGCGGGCTTTGAATTCAGAAAAGGGCATGCTATATTTACGTTGCAACGTGCGATCAGTAAGCTGATAACGGTTGAGCCGCCGAATCATTTCGTTTTCCAGTAACCGCTCTAAGGCCTCCTGTGTATCATGTTCCGGTTCCAATTTAGCAGCTAAATTGATAATTTGGCTAGATAATGTTTCCATCTCATTTTCTCCTTATTCCAAAGACTTCCTGGTTTCCATTCTAAAACCATTCCCACCCCCTGTCAAACCACTTCACACCCTCACCTCGGCCCCGTCCTCCCGAACCGCCGCTCCAGCAAATCCACCGAAAGATGGATCATGGTCGGGCGGCCGTGGGGGCAGGTGCGGGGAGATTGGCAGGCCTCTAAATCGCGCAGGAGCTTCTTTTGTTCCTCCGCTGAGAGCGTCTGGCCGGCTTTGACAGCGGCACGCTTACACACGCGGGCGATGATCTTTTCCTCGACGCGGCTCTCTAGCGGAGTTTCGTCGACCTCCAAATCTTCGACCACGGCCCGCAGAGCAGCCTCCGGGTTCATATCCGCAAAGAGGGCGGGTAAGGCGCGCAGGACAAAGGTTTGCGGCCCAAAGGTCTCCACCTCGTAACCCAATTTTTCTAGGAGAGGCAAATTTTCCTCGAGCAAATCTGAAGCGGCGGGGGAAAATTCCACCGTGACCGATTCCAGCAGGGCCTGGGTAGGCACAGTATCCTCTCGCGCGGCCAGGAACTTTTCAAACAAGACCCGCTCGTGCGCGGCGTGCTGGTCAATCAGATAAAGCCCATCGGGGCCTTCGGCAATCAGATAGGTAGTGGCCACTTGCCCAATCAGGCGCAGGATGGGCGTTCCAGCGGCGGGGAGGGGATGCTGGGCCGGTTCACCCCCGGGTTGGGGGATTTCCCGCTCCTGAGCGTCCGCGGCCATCTCCCAGGCCGGGTCAACGCGGCGGGGGCGGTCCCCCCTCCCAGCAGACGCGCCCCACAGCGACCGCCCCTGAGGCCCGCCCACACCCGGGACTGGGGCATGGGCCAAAAGCGCACGGCGCACGGCGCGTCCCACGCTCCGGAAGACGTCCCCCTTCTCCCGAAAACGAACCTCCGCCTTAGTGGGGTGAACGTTGACATCCACCGCCTGAGGGGGCATCTCTAAAAACAAAACAGCAAGGGGATAGCGCCCTTTCATGAGCATGGTGTGGTAGGCGTGCGTTAAGGCTTTGGTGAGCGCAAAATCACTCACGGGGCGGCCATTGACAAAGAATAAAATTTCGCGCCGGTTGGAACGGGTCAGGTCGGGCGGGCTGATGAAGCCGGTGACTTTAAGGGTATCGTCCTCGGCTAGAACAGTGATCATTTGGCGGGCAATCTCCACCCCGTGCACGGCTGAGAGCGCTTCCCGCCCATCCCCGTTGCCGCTGGATTGAAATGTGGTGCGGCTCCCGTGTTGGAGCTTGAAGCGCACGTTCGGATAGGCCAGGGCATAATGGGTGACAACGCTGTCGATGTGGCGACGTTCGGTGCGGTCGGTTTTGAGGAATTTAAGGCGGGCGGGAACGTTATAGAACAAATCTGTCACGCGCACCACGGTTCCGGCTGGGGCGCCCACAGGTTTGGGGTCGCCGACCTTTCCGCCGTCAACTTGAATGGTGGCGCCCACATCGGCCTGGCGGGGCCGGGAGGTGATGGTCAGGTGCGAGACCGAGCCAATGGAGGCCAGGGCCTCGCCGCGAAAGCCCAAGGTGGCTATGCGAAAGAGTTCTTCGGCCACACTCAATTTGCTGGTCGCATGGCGGAGGATGGCTAAGGGCAACTCATCGGGGGGGATTCCCGCCCCGTTGTCGGCCACTTCAATAAGACGCTTTCCGGCCTCTTTCACCTGAACCGTAATCTGACTCGCCCCAGCATCGAGGGCGTTTTCTATTAACTCTTTTACTACGGAGGCGGGGCGTTCTACCACTTCGCCGGCGGCAATTTGGGAGGCAACTTGGGAGGGGAGGATTTTTATGGTCATGGGGGTATTATAACTCACCTGATATAATATCGCCCATGAACAAATACACCACCCTCTTCTTCGACCTTGACGCCACGCTTTACACCACATCCAACGGATTATGGGAGAGAATAAAAGAGCGCATTTCTCTGTACATGATCGAGCGCATGGGCATACCGGCCGCTCAGGTGGCTGGGATGCGCCAGGACTATTACCGCAAATACGGCACCACCTTAGCAGGGCTGCAACGACATTACCAGGTGGACCCTGAGGAATACCTCAACTATGTCCATGACATCCCTTTGCGGGAGTATATTGCCCCCAATCCCAAGCTGCGGGAGATGTTGGCCAGCCTGCCCCAGGCGCGGTGGGTTT
Organism: Chloroflexota bacterium; assembly: GCA_018263575.1. Lineage (GTDB taxonomy): Bacteria > Chloroflexota > Anaerolineae > Anaerolineales > UBA11858 > B10-G9. The sequence goes on from JAANWX010000045.1 coordinate 22,164, forward strand.
TCACCAACTCGGACAGCAACCACGTGGAAAGAGTGCTTTCGGTTTTGGGAATAAGCGACCTCTTTGACGGCGTAGCCGATGTCTATGCCCTGGATTTCCAGGTCAAGCCCACGCCCGAAGCCTACCGGAGAACGCTGGCCATGGCGGGAAACCCTGCCCCAGAAAGCTGTGTCTTATTTGACGATTTGGTCGCCAACATTATGGGCGCCAAGGAGATGGGCCTCTATACGGTCTTGGTTAATCCAAACGGCTCTCACCCCAAAGCTGACCTCCAGGTGAGGGAACTCTTGGAATTGCCGAGCAAGATGCCTTGGCTGTGGAGGTAGAGGTTGGAAATTGGATGTTGGATGTTGGAGGTTGGAGGTTGGATTCCGTTTTTTACATCGTTTTAACAAAGTTATGTTAAAGTAAATAGTGAACCATGCGTCATGACATACAACAAAACTAAACCGTGACATACAATGTACCACGAATCGAAATAACCTATTGGAGAAAACAATGAAGAAAAATTTACGTATTGGTTTGATCGCGCTGGTCGCCATCATACTTTTGGCGGGAACGTTTTCGGCAGGTGTAGTGGTGGGAACCATCAACCCCTTCCAAGAACAACTCTCACAAGAAATTCTCCCCACGGAGGCCCCCGCTTCCAGCGGCGGGGAAGCAACTGGTGAAGCAGAACCAAGTGAAGAAGGGGAACTTCCCGAGGGCCATCCTGACATCACTTCCCCCGATACAGAGGATGAGATTCGAGACAAACTTTTTGCGCCCTTCTGGGAAGCTTGGGACATCGCCCACCAACAATATGTAGACCAACCCGTGGATGATGTTGCCATGATGCGCGGAGCAATCTCAGGCATGCTGGAATCTCTGGGAGACCAGCACACCTCATACATGGACCCCGATCAGTTCATACAAGCCAACATTCCCATGGACGGGGAATACGAAGGCATTGGCGCCTGGGTGGACCCGAACGCGGAGTACCTGACCATCGTCAGCCCCATGCCCGATTCCCCAGCCGAAGAAGCAGGACTAAAGCCAGGGGATGAGATTGTGGCCGTCGATGGGGAAGACATGACCGGCATTGACGGGAATCTGGTCATCCGGCGCGTGCTCGGACCCGCCGGAACAGAAGTAGTCCTCACCATCCGCCGGGAGGGTGAAGCCGAATTATTCGACGTCACCGTCACCCGCGCCAAAATCACCATCCCCAGCATCGAGTACCGCATTGTAGAAGAACATGAGAATATTGGCTATATCCAAATCATATCCTTCGCACAAGAGACACGCGGCGAACTGCGCGATGCCATCAAAGAAGTCAAATCACAAAACGTGGATGGCATTATTATCGACCTGCGCTACAACGGCGGCGGTTACCTCAGAAGCGCGGTGGAAGTGGCTTCCGAGTTCATTGGCGAAGGCGTTATCCTCTACGAAGACTATGGCGACGATGAAGGGTTGAAAGAATTTACCGCCCGCCGTGGCGGAAAAGCCACCGACATCCCCCTCGTCTTTCTCGTCAACGAAGGCTCAGCCTCCGCTTCGGAGATTGTGGCCGGCGCTATTCAAGATCACGAACGCGCACCGCTGGTGGGCGTGACCACTTTCGGGAAAGGTTCCGTACAAAACTGGGTTGAACTCAGCAACGAGCAAGGCGCCCTGCGCGTGACCATCGCCCGTTGGCTCACGCCCGACAAACGCCAAATCCACGAAACAGGTTTAGAACCAGATTACGTTGTCGAGTTCACAGAAGAAGATTATGAAAACGAGGTTGACCCCCAGCTAGATAAAGCGCTTGAAGTCATGCTGGAAGTGATAGGTGATGAGTAAAGAGTGAAGAGTAATGAGTAATGAGTAATGAGTGAAGCGTGAAGGCGACGAATCCATTTTGACGGGATAGTGAAGGTGTCCTTCGCGTAGCACGGCCCTGGGCTGCACCGAACGGTACTGCCCACAATTCACTTTAATCAATAGCAGGAGTCCAAACATGTTCTACTTGAACCCCCAATATCTACTCTATATGGCGCCAGCCTTTTTGCTTATGCTCTTGGCGCAATGGTACGTCAAATCGAATTATAAAAAGTGGGGACGCGTCCCTACCCGTGCCCGCCTAAGCGGAGCAGAAGCGGCCCAACGCTTGAAAATGCGGGGCGGTCTCTCCGATGTTGACCTCCAACAGGTGAGCGGAGAGCTAAGCGACCATTACGATCCCCGGAAAAAAGTCCTCAAACTTTCCTCGAACGTATACCGGGGTAATTCGGTGGCCGCGGTAGCCATAGCCGCTCACGAACTGGGGCACGCCATGCAGGACAAAGAAGGCTATTTTCCCCTCCGCCTGCGGTCTACGTTGGTGCCGGCGGTCAACATCGGCTCCACATTGGGATGGATCCTGATCGCCGTTGGGCTTTTCATCGACATGATCGGCCTGGCCTGGTTGGGCGTATTTGCCTTTTCCGGGGGCGCCGTTTTTGCCCTGGCCACCCTTCCCGTGGAGTTGAACGCCTCCGCGCGGGCCAAAAAACTTCTCCGTGATTCGGGCATCGTCCAGGGAGAGAAAGAACAACGCGGCGTCAACAGCGTGCTCAACGCGGCTGCCCTAACCTATGTGGCCTCCTTGTTCACAGCCGTCATGCAACTTCTCTATTGGGTCTCAGTCGTCTCGGGCAGAGGGGGACGCCGGCGACGATAATCAATTTTGGGCAAATCAAGGTATGCAAAGAAATAACAAATTCTCTTCCCATTTGGCAAAATCAGGAATTTTGCTATAATACCCGCCATGCGTAAATTAATAGTAGCTATTGTCATTTTACTGGGTGTTGTCTTCGTTGTAGGACGCTTCTCAGAAGTAGAATCAATCATCAACACCCTGAAAAAGGGCGATTGGCGCTATTTTCTGATGGCTTTCTTCTTATTATTGTTGTGGCGGTTAAATATCGCCGGTTTCTATAAAGCCATCTTTCAGAACCTGGGAACCAACGAAAGCTTAAGCCGCTTGACTATTATCTCGTCCGCGGCAACCTTCATCAACACCATCGCCCCTTCAGCCGGGATAGGGGGAATGACGGTCTTCATCGCAGAATCCCGCCAGAATGGGAACACGGGAGCACGGGCCATGGTGGCGGGCGCGCTCTATGTGATCTATAATTATCTGGGTTTCTTCTTTCTGCTGGGGATGGGGATCATCGTCCTCATCCGGCGTGACAACCTAAACATCACCCAGATCACAGCCTCTTTTATTCTCCTGTTGATCTGCGCGGGCATGTCCTTCCTGCTGTATTTGGGCAACCGGTCAGAAGAAAAATTAGCCGACGCCTTGGAATGGCTCGCCAGAACCGGAAACAGGTTATTGCCCTCCTTTATTTGGTCCGAAAAATTCTCAATTGAAAAAGCTAGGGGGTTTGCGCATGACGCTGTAGAAGGCATTGGGCAACTTCGAAGGGACCCCAAGGATTTACTCTTCCCGCTCCTTTTTTCAGTCGTCAACAAGGGACTGTTATTGCTGATCTTCTTCCTAATGTTTAAGGCTTTTGGAATTCCGGTTTCAATTGGCACCGTGGTGGCTGGCGTTAGCTTGGCCTATCTCTTCCGAATTGTCTCCCCTACCCCTTCTGGCGTGGGGGTAGTAGAAGGGATGCTAACCTTAGCCTTGCGCTCCATGTTTATGGCTGGGAATGATGCCCTGGTGGTCACACTCGCCTACCGAGGATTCACATTTTGGGTGCCTTTCATTTTAGGGGGAATTGCTTTCCGGATGCTGGGCTCTCCCACCTCTTCGTAGTGGGAGTCTGGAGTATTAACCGCACCCCAGCGCGGTGAACCTGGCTAAAGTTGCCCCCCTCCCCCGCCGTACGGATCACAGCCGGGATATCGTCCACCACCGCGCCCGCCAACACATCCACGCCATGACTGTATAAAGTTTGGCTCAGGGGCGTAGTAGGCCCCAGAATAATCACGAAAGCGTTTGGGGAGCAGAGGGCCAAGATATCGCTCAGGGTGTGGTTGATAAAGGTCATGCCGGTGATGGCCACCACCTGGGCAGAAGGGATGATTTTTGGGGTCGCCTCGGGGGGAAGATCCTCCTCGAGGGGGTGTTGGTCGATAACGTGAAAATCCTCAAGCTCCTCCCGCAGATAGGGGACGAAGGGGAAGCGGCCGATGAGGACGACCTTTTTGCCCTTTCCGCGTCGAAGGATGAGGTGGACCGCATTTTCGGTCACCCATTGGGCGGGATGTTTCGGCAAAAGGGCGTTGATGGCCGCGCATCCCAAGCTGCGCTGCGTGGGGGTCTCGGATTTTATCCAGCGCGCCATCTCCAAGCCGGAAAGGGATGCTAAGTTTCCGGCTAAGGGGATGGTTGGCTTGGCTTTGTGGTCATGTTTGGAATCGAGTGTAGACGCCAGCCCGCAACTTGGACCATGTTCGGTTTCCGCCACGACAATCGTCCAACGCAGGCCAATCTTGGCGGTGATGATTTTTCCATCGGGAAGATTGGCTAAGATTTCATTGTATAATTTCATCATATGGTGTGTTTCTATAGTGTGGAGGACTTTTTCCTTCTTAGGCATCCATTATAATACAAAGTATGCGTGCAAATGTTGGCGGATCTTCGGCCCTGAAACCTGGGAGGTCTCGGAGACCACCCAGGTTTCAGGGCTAGAGGATTTGCTAATTTTATAATAACAACATTTTAGCACTCCCAATACAAAAATCCGGTTTGACCAAAACCGAAGCTCACGGTATAATGCCTCGGTGATTAACTAAGATATAGTGTATACGAAGGAGTATATTATTATGCCAAAACGAACGTATCAACCTAAGAAACGACGCAGAGCACGAAAACATGGTTTTCGAGCACGGATGAAGACAAAAGGCGGCCGCAAAGTTTTAAAACGTCGCCGGGCAAAGGGCCGCCACAATTTGGCCCACAAAGCCAATAATCACGTCAAGAAAACAAATTGGAAAAGCTAGGGTAGCAAATTGAAACGTGGAACGAAAATTTCGCCTTAGAAGTTCAATGGATATCAAGCGGGTGCGGCGATTCGGAGAATCTTTTGCCCACCCGCTTGTTGTGTTGATTGGTCTCCCAAACAACGCAGAGCATTCACGATTTGCGGTCTCGGCAGGGCGCTCCGTAGGTAACGCAGTAGAACGCAACCGCGCCAAACGCCTCATCCGCGCCGCCCTCCGAAATCTTTTACCAAGCATCAAAGACGGATGGGATTTTGTGATCTTAGCCCGTCGACCATTAACAAGCGCAAATTGCCAGAAAACCCAAAAGGCTTTAGAATCCCTCTTTGCAAAAGCCAGATTTCTTAAATGAGCAGTGTCATCTCAAAAAACAGGGAAAAAAAGATGTAGGCTGAATTGGTAATTCAGCAGTCGAAATGCCATTTCGACCTACATATTCTCTAAATATTGAAACGTCACAAATTACACATGTCAACTGATTTATATATTGAAAATAAAGTAGAACACGATCACAGCGTAGAGCCGAGATTGCGAGACATCAAGTTAAACATTCTCAATCTACCGCGCATCCCTTTTTTGGCTGTGATCCACCTCTACCAAAAAACACTTTCTCGCGCTTTGCCTGAAAACGTTTGTCGTTTTTACCCCTCTTGTTCCCATTACGGCTACCGTGCCATTTATAAATACGGGCTCATCAAGGGCGGCTTCTTGGCTATCTGGCGCGTTTTACGCTGCAACCCTTTTAACGCAGGGGGAATAGATCCTGTCCCCTGAATGGTTGAACACGAAACTATGAAAAAAATTCTAGTACTAACCCTTACCCTAATAATTATTACCCTTTCACTTAGCGCATGTGGCTCTGGCAGGCGTGTAGCAACTTCTAGCTGGGCCGAATTGACAACTGACCAGGATACAGCTTACCTGGCAGCCGGGCCTCAGGTTTATGCCGTCAACCTCAACAACGGCAGCCTCAAATGGCAATATCCCCCTGAAATTGACCCCAAAATTAGTTTCTATGCCGCGCCAGTCCTAACGGATGATGGCCAGCTCATTGTGGGCGGGTATGACAACGTCCTGTACAGCTTAGACCCAGCCAACGGCAATCTAAATTGGACCTACGAAGAGGCCCAAGGCCGCTACATTGGCCGCCCCCTGGTCACTCCCGAGGGAATTTTTGCCCCCTCCGCTGATGGCAATCTCTATGCCATCAACTTCCAAGGCCAGGAACTATGGGAACCTTTCCCCACCGAAGAGCCAATTTGGGCAGAACCCATCTCGGCAGAAGATTGTGAGTGCATTTACGTAGCCTCCATGGATCACCGCATCTATGCCATTGATCCCCAAAAGGGAACCCTGTTGTGGAAAACAGAAGGCTTGGGCGGCTCCATCGTCAGTGCCCCAAGTGTCTCTGATAGCGCCCTTTATGCGAGCACTTTCGATCAGGAGATCATCGCCATTGATACAGATACACAATCCATAACCTGGCGCTTCGAGACCAAAGATTGGGCCTGGGCCAGCCCTGTCCTGGATGGTGACCAACTTTACGTGAGCGACATCGCTGGCAATTTTTACGCCTTAGACGCCACCAACGGAGAGCAGTTGTGGCAGATCCAACCCGGCGGAGAAATTGTCTCGCCCCCACTTGTCCTCGACGAAAAAATTTATTTTGGCACCTCTGATGGCGCGTTCATCATTGCCGGACGAGATGGTACAATCCAACAAAATAATACCCTCGAAGGAAAGCTCTATTCCAGCCCCGTCGCAACTGGAGACTTAGTGCTCGTAGCTCCCACCGAACAAGAAAACTTGTTACTTGGCTATGACCCCAGCGGCGTCCAAAAATGGAGCTTCACCCTTTCAGAAGAATAATAAGCGTAGCTTTTCACTCCTCTCTGTAGGGCGATTTGGTAAATCGCCACTAGCCTATGGGCTGTACACCGTAAGGCAAAGTGCAACTTTGCACCGAAATACCATTTCGACCTACATTTGAGAAGAGAGTAATCAGTCAATGTCATTTAGTTAAGGTTTTTGGCCCAGACCTAACAGGTTTTAGAGCACACTTTTAGACAGAAATATGCTCTTGGTTGCACCGAATCGAGTTAAAAATGTCGCGTCGGGAAACCTGTCAG
>JAANWX010000046.1 GCA_018263575.1 Chloroflexota bacterium
CGGCATCCTGACCAGCCATCTAGTCCTGACCGCAGGTCTCCAGGTAATTGAGCCACATTTTTTCCCAAGAGGGGCACCCTGGAGGGTATGCTTCGCGAAGACCTTCGGTCACTTCAGGTGCGTGGTCGGGAGACGCTGCGCACATCGAAGTAAAGTGACGTAGCCTGAAAGTTATAAAGGAACTTTCAAAGACTTACTTAGTGGCGGGTGTGTGAGTATCCGACCATTGAGACCATTCCGACTATTTAGACCAATCAGACTACTAAGACCAATCAGACCACTTACCACTTGTTTCAAACTCTCAAGTGCGGTATAGTCTCAGCTATGGTAAATAAAAAGTCTTCTCACCCTCTTCCCATGAACAAAATCTTCCGAACCTGGTGGCCGTTGGCGGCTAGTTGGCTGTTGATGGCCCTGGAATTGCCGGCCCTGAGCGCGGTAACGGCCCGTTTGGCGAATCCCAAAATCAATTTAGCCGCTTATGGCGGGATCGTGTTTCCACTCGCGCTCATCATTGAAGCGCCCATCATCATGCTCCTGGCGGCCTCTACCGCCCTCAGCAAAGACTGGAAGTCATACTTAAAATTGCGCAAATTCATGATGATCACCAGCGGCATCCTCAGCGCGCTCCATGCAGCCATCGCCTTTACGCCCTTATATTTTTTTGTAGTTGAAAAGATAATAGGCGCCCCCGCAGAGATTGTGGAACCGGCCCGGGTCGGGTTGATGATCATGCTCCCATGGACGTGGGCCATTGCCTACCGGCGCTTCAACCAAGGTGTGCTGATTCGCTTTGGATATTCTCGAAGCGTAGGCGTGGGGACCATGATCCGTCTGGGAGCGGACGCCCTCGTCCTGGGGTTCGGCTACCTGCAGCGGGGAAGCATTCCTGGTATTGTCGTGGCGACCAGCGCGGTAGCAGCGGGCGTGACCTGCGAAGCCATCTACGTGGGTTTCCGGGTCAGGCCCGTCCTCAAGAAACAACTCAAGCCGGCCCCTTCCGTTGAGCCAGCCCTCACCTGGCGCGATTTCTGGATATTTTACATCCCCTTAGCGCTAACCTCCCTGATGACCCTCCTCACACAACCTTTGGTGAGCTCGGCCTTAAGCCGCATGCCCCGCGCGCTAGACTCGCTAGCCGTGTGGCCCGTACTCTCTGGGTTGTTGTTCAGCATCCGCAGTCCTGGGGTAGCCTATAACGAGGTGGTGGTAGCCTTGCTGGATAAACCCCGTTCCACACGTAATCTCAGCCGCTTTGCGGCCCTCCTCACCACAATGACATCGGCCATCGTCATCCTCATAACCACGACCCCGCTCTCGAAGTTGTGGCTTCAGGACGTGTCCGCCCTCACGCCTGAATTAACGGCTTTGGCCAAAACCGCCCTGTGGTTTGGAGTGTTCATCCCCGGCGCAAACGCGCTCCAAAGCTGGTATCAGGGCGCTATTTTACAATCGAAAAAAACAAGAGGAATCCCAGAAGCGGTGGCCATTTTTTTGGTGGTAACGATGACCACCTTTGGAATCGGAATTGCCTGGGGCAAAACGCCGGGGTTATACATTGGCGTAGCTGGCTTTTCGCTGGGAATGATAGTCCAGGCAGGATGGCTGTGGTACAGGAGCCGGCCAGCTCTCCAAAAAACGTATGCGCGAGATTTATCGCTGGAAGGTGAGGAGTGAGGTACGGAATGAATTCCTGTCTGTTTCAAGTTCGCACCTTAAAAAGTCCCCAAGAGATGAGGGCCGTTGTCGGGCTGCAACGGCTGATCTGGGCAGATAGCGAGACGGATATTGTCCCAACCCATCTATTGATAACATTGGAACAGAACGGTAGCCCGGTGCTTGGAGCCTACGATCCAGAAAACACCACCAACGAAGATTATCTACTGGGATTCATTTATGGTTTTCCGGGGTGGGAGGAGTCGCCAGATGACAAGGCGCTCAAATTCTGTTCCCATCAAATGGGCGTCCATCCAGATTACCAAGGACAAGGAATTGGCTTTGCCCTCAAATGCGCTCAGCGCCAAACGGCCCTCGACCAGGACTACCAGCATATCACTTGGACTTATGATCCACTCTTAAGCCGCAATGCCTATCTGAACATCTACAAATTGGGGGGCATTTGCAAAACCTATAAACGGAATATTTATGGCCTAATCCGCGATAGTTTAAATGTGGGCTTAGACACGGACCGCTTTCAAGTTGATTGGTGGTTAAACTCTCCCCGCGTGGAGAAGCGTCTCAGTCCATCACCACGCCCAGGATTAAGTTTTGCCAAGGTTCAAGCGTCTGGGTCACCGGTCGTCAATCCCGCCCGTTCTACCCCGCAAGGCTGGCCATCCCCAAGAAATCTATCCCAGCTAGATAATGGTAACCCGCGCATTCTGGTCGAAATCCCCCCCGATTTTTTAGCTCTCAAAGCAGCTAATATAGAGTTGGCAAAAGATTGGCGTTCACACACGCGCGTTATTTTCGAAGAAGCCTTCAAGCTTGGCTATGCGATAACCGATTTTATTTATACCTCTTCTCCTCAGGCACGCAGTTTTTATGTCTTAGATAAAATTCGCACACAACCGATTGGTTAACCACACTAAAGTGTGGTGCTACCATTTGACCGCCTACCCGGCATAAGGAATAAATAGCATTATGAAAATTGAAGGCGTAACCCTCCATCACCTGCGCATGGAGTTACAATCCCCTTTCGAGACCTCGTTTGGGTGCATCCAAAGCCGCGATTGCATTCTCGTTGAAATCAAAGCCGAAGGGTTGACTGGTTGGGGGGAATGTGTGGCTGACTTCTACCCCGGTTACTCCCATGAAATTAGCGGCACAGCTTGGTACATTCTGGAAAACTTTCTCATCCCCGCTATCCTAGGGCAAAAAGTAAAGGATGCCCACGACTTTCAAGAACGCGTAGGTCATATTCGCGGTCACTTGATGGCCAAAGCCGGGATAGAGATGGCGTTGTGGGATTTGCAGGGGAAGATTAAAGCCAAGCCAGTGCGGGAACTGTTAGGGGGATCACGCCGGCGAGTGGCGGTGGGCGTCTCGGTGGGATTACAGGAATCCCCCTCCGCCCTGACACATACAGTAGAACGATATCTTACAAAGGGGTACAGCCGCGTGAAGATCAAGATCAAACCTGGGCGCGATGTGGGAGATGCCCGGGTTGTTCGCCGGGCTTTCCCTAACTTGCGCCTCCAAGTAGACGCAAATTCAGCCTATACCCTAGAAACCGCTGCCGCCTTATTACCCCTTGATGAATTAGGCTTATTGCTCATCGAGCAACCCCTCGCGGAAGATGATCTTTGGGATCACAGCAAATTACAGAAAATATTCAAAACCCCGCTTTGCCTGGATGAAAGCATCACCTCGCCCCGCCATGCACGCCAGGCCCTGGAAATGAACGCCCGCCAAATCATCAATATCAAACCTGGACGAGTGGGCGGCCTCAGTCAGGGCGTGAAAATTCATGATTTTTGCCATGCGAAAAATGTACCCGTCTGGTGTGGGGGGATGTTGGAAACCGGCGTGGGACGAGCGGCTAACTTAGCCATCGCCTCGCTGCCCAACTTCACCCTCCCCGGCGACATCTCCGCAACCGACCGCTACTACACCCAAGACATCACCCATGAGGAGTTCACGCTCAACGCTGACAGCACCATCGATGTGCCCACTTCACCTGGGTTAGGGATAAGCATCAATCTTGAAGCTTTGCAAAGGGCTAGACTGGATGTTTCACGGCACTAATTTAAGGCAAACATTAAACAAAAAAACACCTCCCAGTTTCAAGAGGTGTTCCAGTAGCTCCCCGGGTAGGATTCGAACCTACAACCTATCGGTTAACAGCCGACCGCTCTACCATTGAGCTACCGGGGATTGTCAAATTGCGAGCAGAATTATAAGCGCACAGGGTAGCTGTGTCAAGACAGAAATGACCTGGGGCCAGGGCAATAGCACCCACTATATTTGACGCATTTCAAGCTTAGATGTATAATCTCAATACGCTATTGTTAAACCAATGAGGTTGGAATGGCATTAAAAGGTAATCTTAGAGATTTTACAATTACACAACTACTAAACCTGATTAGCCTAGCTCAAAAGACTGGTGTTCTAGAAGTGAAAGGGCCAGGTCAGACAGTGTGGATTTTCTTCCAGGAAGGGAAATTGGCCTACGCTTATAGCGATAAACGTGACAGCAGTTTAGCAGCAACTTTATACAGAAACGAAAATATTACCAAAAGACAACTGAGATTAATTCAATCGCGGGCTGGGGATATCCAAGATAAAGAATTAGGCCTATTATTGATAAATGCAAATTATGTCACTCAAGAAGAAATCTTGATTTGCCTCAAAGATGAATACGTAGGTAATATCAATAACCTTTTTACTTGGGTAGAAGGAATTTTTGAGTTTCAGAACAATGCCCACCCAAGTAATGGAAAGATCACATTTCGGATCAACCTTGAAAATATAATCATGGAAGGTTCCCGTCGCCTGCGGGAATGGGAACAGCTTCAAGATGAAATTCCGAGCTTGGATATGGCTTTAAAATTTACTGACAATCCGAGCATAGATCTTCGTAATGTAAATTTAAGCGTCGAAGAGTGGAGAGTAGTTTCTTATATCAACCCTAAAAATACTATTAAGCAAATTGCTAAAGCCACAAAAATGAACGATTTGGAAATCCCCCGGATCGTTTACGGATTGCTCCAAGCCGGATTAGCGCAATTAGTTCGACCTTTCAGTGAAAAACCAAGCACATATCAAAAACCTTCTCTGCCAGTCGGTGGTAAAAAAGAACAAAAGACGCTTGTCAACCGTTTGATTAAACGAATACAATCATTATAACTCACTGATCCAATATTAATCATCATCAAAAGGAATTTCTTTATGCAAACCGTCAAAATGGTTATTACTGGGCCTTTTAGCTCAGGGAAAACCGAATTCATCCAATCAGTTAGTGAGATTGACGTTGTTGCAACCGAACGCAAAATAACATCAGAAGCAGAAAGAATAAAAGATTCAACCACAGTCGCCATGGATTTCGGACGCATTACAGTTGATGATGAGCTTGTTCTTTACCTCTTTGGAACCCCAGGCCAAAAACACTTTGACTTCATGTGGGAAATTTTATCTGAAGGAATGTTGGGTTTTATCGTCATGGTTGATAGCGCTCGCCCAGAAACATTCCGGGAGGCACGGAGAATACTCGAGACTTTCCGGGCCTATGCGCCAACCCCTTATGTTGTCACTGCCAACAAACAGGACCTTCCTGATGCCTGGGAAGTAGAAGATATGCGGATAGCACTCCGCCCTTCACCTGAGATAAAACTCTTGCCATGTGTCGCCACAGACAAAGAGTCCGTAAAGACTGCCTTGTTAGAGCTTTTATATAACATTCTAGAAAAAATGGAATCCGGAGAATTCTAAGTTAAGAAATCGATCCTTTGTCTCCAATTAAAACCGATCAAGGTTTCGTTAACTCATGAAGGAGATGGAGGCATCTACAATTTATCTATTCGTATCTTGTCTATTCCACTAGATTTAGAAGTCTTGATGTCAAAAATAATAATAATTTCATCCAACCATGTAATGAGTCATTATTTATTATCTTCTAAATGAAACAATACCTAGACCTACTTCAGCACATTCTCGATCATGGCGTTAAAAAACCAGACCGTACCGGGACTGGTACACTCTCAGTTTTTGGGTATCAGATGCGCTTTGATCTCAGCAAAGGCTTTCCCCTCCTCACAACCAAAAAACTCCACCTGAAATCAATCATCCATGAACTTCTTTGGTTTCTACAGGGTGAAACCAACGTTGGTTATTTACAAGATCACGGTGTCAGTATTTGGGATGAGTGGGCCGATGAAAAGGGAGAACTGGGGCCTGTATACGGCGCCCAATGGCGCTCTTGGCCCACAAAAGACGGCCAAAACATAGACCAAATTGCCCAACTTCTTCACACCCTTCGAACCAACCCGCATTCCCGGCGTCATATTGTCAGCGCCTGGAACGTGAGCGAACTTGATAAAATGGCCCTCCCGCCTTGTCATTTATTATTTCAGTTCTATGTCGCCCAGGGGAAATTATCCTGCCAGCTCTACCAACGCTCTGCGGATGTCTTCCTCGGCGTTCCCTTCAATATCGCCTCCTACGCTTTGCTCATCCGCATGGTTGCCCAAGTCGTCCATTTGGAGCCTGGTGATTTCGTCCACACTCTGGGGGACGCTCACCTTTACCTGAATCACATAGAACAAGCGCAACGCCAAAGAAAACGCGCAACATACCCCCGCCCAGAAATGCGACTCAACCCTGAAGTACAAGACCTCTTCAATTTTAAATATGGTGATTTCGAGCTATTAAACTACCGCTCACACCCCCGCATCAAAGCAGAAATCTCGGTCTAATTATGCTGATTTCCATCATTGTCGCTATGGATGAAAAAAGGGGGATTGGCATAGGCAACCAACTCCCGTGGCATCTACCAGACGACCTACAACATTTTAAAAAGACAACCATGGGCCACCACATTCTCATGGGGCGGAAAACATTCGAGAGCCTAAACCAACAACCACTTCCAGGTCGGATTAACATCATCCTTACCCGGAATCCCGCCTTCACAGCCGGGGGCAAAGGAGTGGTCGTGGAGCATTCTCTGGGGGAGGCCTTAGCCCGTGCGCAACATCAGGGGGAGCGGGAAGTTTTTATCACAGGGGGAGCTAACCTTTACCGGCAAAGCCTGCCCATGGCCCACCGCCTCTACCTGACCCTTGTCCACGCCCAAACGGAAGCGGATGTTTTCTTTCCCCGAATTAACTTCAACAACTGGACAGAGCAGCACAGCAAACGCCATCCTGCCGATAAGAGACACTCATTTGCCTTTACCACAAAATTGCTTGTCAGGTCATCCCAAGGCTAGTACTCGACCCCCTAGCTTCTCCCCCTAACGGCAAACTTTCACACCCCTATACGAAAAGCGGATGGCCAAAATTCGTAAAATGGCTTCAAGTTGAATAGCAAAAGACATTTTCGATTCCCCCCATTGACGATCAGCAAAATAAATTGGCACTTCCTTAACACGATAACCACATCGGTGCGCTAAATAGACCATTTCTACTTGAAAAGCATATCCATTGGAACGAATTTTTTCCAGTGGCATCCCCAGCAATGTTTCCCGCCGCCAGGCACGGAATCCACCGGTGACATCTCGAATAGGAAGCCCTAAAATTGTCCTGGCATATAAATTCCCAAAGCTTGAGAGCGCTCTACGCCAAAGGGGCCAAACATCGTCAAGTTTACCACCTTCAACATAGCGAGACCCCAAGACCATATCACTTTCCTGCAATCTCTCTTGTAAATCCACGATCCGTTCAGGGTTATGGGAAAAGTCTGCATCCATCTGCACAATGACCTCGGCCCCTTCTTCTAAAGCCTGTGCAAATCCTTCCAAATACGCTGTACCCAAACCTTGTTTCCCCAAACGATGCAGCACAGAAACGCGACCTGGGTATTCTTGAGCTAATTTTTCTGCGATCTCACCTGTTCCATCTGGACTATTATCATCCACAACAAGCAGGCTTAACGCAGAAGGGTATAAAGAAAATAAAGCGGAGGCCATTTTAGGCAAATTCTCCGCTTCATTGTAAGTGGGAATAACAACTTTTATTTTCAAACTCTACTTGTACATCCTTTGTTCTACTTGTTCTGCCCTTAGGTCTTCTACATCAGAAGTTCCTCCCGCACAACTAATAGAACTGATCTTTGTTTGAGTTTATTTTGCCAATTTGCTAGAGATATTATGATTTACCATCGCGTTTAACATCCTGTATTGTCATTTTCATTTTATTTATCTGTTCTTTATTCTCAGTAAATGAATTTTCTCTATCCAATAAGTTTTTTTTTATAACGAATTCGCAGATATCGTATCCCATAGCAACACATTTAGATTCGTTAACACGGAATTCTTCACCCCCAGATACCCATTTAAGACCCTCTTGAAGCAATCCTAAAAACAAAAAACAAACAGGTCTCTCTTCTCCACTTCTACCCCAACAAACAGGACAACGGTGAATAGTAAAAACATATTCATTATCTTTTTCTTCCACTGTGCTTTTCTGGTCACTCTTTTCTGAAAATATTTTAGCCATAGCTGGCAAACCAATCCGTAATTTCGCATTGAGAGGTAAAACTTTAAAAGCTAAATCCCCAGTTCCAGCTAAGGCTCCAAAATCGCTGAGGGCATCAGAAAATGTAACTCGTCCAGCTCTTAAGGCTAGTCCTCTTCCACCCCGTGGACCATACATCTCCTCTAATCCTATAATAATCATAGAGAATTGGGAAAAATCAATTTCTTTTTTTAGGTTATCTTCAGGATAATTTCCTATTATATGTGAAAGGCCCCCCAAGTTTAAGATCGCATTTAACCCATTAGCTCCCATAATTTCTTCAAGAGCTTCTAAGGTAATCAAAGCAAATTTATTTGGGTAATAATAACCACTTTCGGGAATAATTTCCATCTTCTTTCACCACCTAAATATATTGTGCCAAATCTTCTGTAGCGCGATGCATATCAAGGAAAATTAAACCTAACTTTGCTTCCTCACGAGCTAGAGCAGTTAGTACAGCCTCCTCCGCAATAGACATTAGCATTACATACCCATTGCTACCCTTGATGTACACCTGATCCAGATCACCACGGCCTAATTCAACCGCTATACGCTCACCCAAAGAGAGCATGGCGGCCGACATAGCAGACACACGGTCTTCTTCTACCCCTGGGGCAACGCGGAAGCAATTGTCAAACCGTCTACACTTACAATTGCTGAGGCCTCAATATCAGGCGATGATGCTTGCAAATCTCGCAAGCGTTCTACCATAAGTTGGGAACGTGACTTAGCCAAATTCTCATCCCTCCATTTTTATAATCGAACATTCTGACGGAGTATTTATTTCTGTTCCAATTATACCCTAAATCTTTTCTATTAACTCTTAAATAGGATAGCATAAGGAGATACCCACGTCAAGAAACCTTACATTTTTGTAAGAATTCTAAATTTGATCCTACTGGTGAAAAATGTAGTCGAGATTTTCGCGAAGCCACACGGTGTGCACCCATTTGGTGTACCCAAAGGGGTACCATCTCGCAATTGCTGGGTCACGGTGTGCGCCCTTGGCGTAGAAACCCCGACTACGTATACTTCATATTTAGAATTGCTGACATTTTTGTAAAGAGCTGCTGTCCCTTTAGCATTCTCGACCCCAAGTACTCTGTTGAGCCAGTGTAAACTAAACTGTTGTTGTCATTTCGCCCGGCCAAAACTCACAAGTCCTCTGGCTCTGAAACCTCGGAGGTCTCGGAGACCTCCGAGGTTTCAGAGCCGAAGATTCGCCAACAACATTTGTGCGCACCCACCCGAGTCAATCCTACTTGCCCTTCTCCGCTCAAGTGTTAAAATAGAGCTTATATTGACCTCCAAGGTGCAGCGCACCTCCGACCAATCAGACTACTACCCCATGACCACCACACAAATTCACAGCCTCTCCCAGCAACTCACACAAGCCCAAGAACTTGGGGACGCTCCCACCCAGGCCCACATCCATGCTGATCTAGGTAAAATCTTTCTTGGCGACAACGCTTACCGTGAAGCCTACCACCATTACCGTCAGGCTATCACCCTTTTTTCGGAATTAGGACGAAAAAAACAACACGCTTTGGCTCTAAATAACCTCGCTATTATAAAAATCATGACACAACGCCCCCGGGAGGCGATAGAAGATTTAAAAACCGCGCAAAACATGGCCCAGTCCTTGGAAGCTGAAAACCTTCAACTCGCCGTTTGTGGTAATCTAGGGTTGGGACACGCAGCTTTAGGTGATTTTGTCAAAGCCGTCAAATTCCACAAAAAAGTCATGGAAGCCAGCCTCGACTCCGAAGACAAGCATATGCAGCTCCAGGCGCAAATCAACCTTGCCGACGCTTATCTCCAAGATAAACGCCCTCAACAGGCCCTTGGATTCGCGCTCGTAGCCCATGATCTAGCCCAAGAGTTTAACGCCAAGACCTCGCTAGCAATGCTTTTGGACTTACTGGGCACAATTTACTCACGCCAAAAAGACCTCCGTACAGCGATAAATTACCATCAAAAAGCAATTGAACTAGCCATTGATATTGGTGACCCGCACCGGCAGGCAATTGCCTCAGCAAACAAAGCCCTCGCCCTCGAAGCCCTCACCGAACTAGAAGACGCCCACCAATCCATGACGGAAGCCCAAGCTCTCTTCCAGATGCTCAATTCGGACTACGCCGCCAAAACGCAGAAAGACCTGGCACGGATTCGAGAAGCATTAGGGGAAGATTAGTATATTGGGGATTGGGAAACTGGGGAACTGGTATACTGATTTTCCCAGCCTACCAATTTACCACTATACCAATGTACCAATCCCCAATCTGCCAATACACCAACAAACCATCCCATGAAACTCAAATTCGCCACTCATCAGGTCAGCGATTATCAAGTACATACCCCAGTCTACGAAGGTCCTCTAGATCTTCTGCTGCAACTTATCGAAAATGCTGAGCTAGACATCACCAGCCTAGCTCTGGCGCAAGTCACAGATCAATATTTGGAACACATGCGGGATTTGGAGCAATATGCCGCGGAAGAAGTTTCGGCCTTTTTGGTCATTGCCGCCAAATTGCTTCAGATAAAATCGGAGGCCTTGCTCCCCCGCCCTCCCAAAAGGGACTCTGAGGAAGAAGACCTGGGAGATGAGTTAGCACGTCAGCTCTTGTCTTATAAACGCTATAAAGAGATCGCCGAATTGCTCGCCGAACGCTCATCGGAAGGCTTGCAATCCTATTCGCGGTTAGCGCCTCCCCCCCTCATCAAAGAAAAAGCGGATTTTGGCGACTTCACGCTTGATGACCTTGTGAATGTCGCCCAACGCGCCTTAGGCCAAGCCCAAGAATTACCCGCCCTCGACACAGTTGTCACGCGCCCCAAGATAACGATCCGTGAAAAACTATTGAATATCACCGCCGTCCTGAAAACGAAAAAAAGAATCACCTTTACGGAAATTTTAGGCCAAACGTACAACCGAGCCGAAGTCGTAGTTTCCTTTCTCGCAGTTTTAGAACTCATCAAACGCAGATACGTAGAAGTGCGCCAAGATGCGCTCTTCGAAGATATAAACCTTGAGCTAAGCGACGACTGGGATGAATACAAAGAAAAAGAATTCGCCAAATTAGAGTTCATCGAATGAATCCGCTAATCTGTGAATCAGGAAATCAGGAAACCAGGAAACCAGGAAACCAGGAAATCAGGAATCAGGATAACAGGAATCAGGATAACAGGTATCCACCCAAACACTAAACTACCGAACCACTAACCACCAAACTAACCAACCAACTAACTAACCAACAACCAACTATGCCCCACTCCTCCTTCCCCATCACCCGCCATGCCCTTGACCAATATCCCATCTCGCCAAAATCGGAACTGGCCGACATCGCCATCGCCCGCCGGTTAGCCTACGCCATCAACTACCACAAAAAACAGACCCTGACAGGTGGAGAAATATCCGCGCTAGGTTTACTAGGAAAAATCTACCTGCGCGTTATCCAAAACTACCAAGAACAAAGAAATCTCCGCCTTCTCCCACTGCTTGAAGAATGGCTATACGCAAAAACCGGAGAAAAGGCTGTCGAGACCACCTTCCTCTTTACGCTTGAACACTTCCCCCCGGAAGAAGTCTTCCAGCAGGCCCTTTCAGCAGGAGAATACCTTCAAACCTCCCCCAGCGGAGAAAATGTCCCCCACCAGCTCTACCCCTCCCTGCTCCTCCTTTTGTTGGCGGTTGAGAATTCGGCCATTGACTCTCTTGAAACCCTCGTCCGTGACCCGGAGATAAGAGAAAAGACCCCTTTCCCAAAAATAATATCTCACCTTAATGACTTTTTCCAAACCCAACCCACCTTTGGCCCGCACAACCAAACTTTCCTCGAAATGCTGCGTGCCCCCTTCAAGGCCAACCCCAACTCCCTGGTCGGCCAACTGGAGTATATCCGCAAACATTGGCATTACATCATCGGAGAAGAATTCCTCACCCTCCTCCTTCGCAACCTGGACGTGATTCGTGAAGAAGAAAAATTCGGACTAACAGGGCCGGGACCAGCTCGAACGCCCGATTTTAATGACCTTGCCCTTGCGCCCGAAGAACGCCGCTTCAGCCCGGACTCCAATTGGATGCCCAAGGCCGTCCTGATCGCTAAAAACGCCTACGTCTGGCTCGACCAGCTCTCCAAACAATACCAGCGGGAGATCGCCCGCCTGGATCAAATTCCCGACGAGGAGCTGGCCAAACTCTCCCGGTGGGGATTCACCGCCCTGTGGCTGATCGGCCTATGGGAACGGAGTTCCGCCTCCCAGCGCATCAAGCAAATGTGCGGCAACCCCGACGCCGTCTCCTCCGCCTATTCCCTCTACGACTACACCATCGCCAACGACCTGGGCGGAGAAAGTGCCTACAACAACCTCCGCCACCGCGCCGGGCAGCATGGCGTCCAAATGGCGGCCGACATGGTGCCCAATCACGTCGGCATTTACTCCAAGTGGGTCATCGAGCATCCCGACTGGTTCCTCTCCCTTAACGAAAAACCTTACCCCGCCTACTCCTTCAACGGCGCCAACCTCTCCGAAGACGAGCGCGTGGGCATTTACCTGGAAGACGGCTACTACGACAAAACGGACGCCGCCGTGGTCTTCAAGCGCGTCGATCGCCACACGGGGGATGTCAAATACATCTACCACGGCAACGACGGCACAGCCATGCCCTGGAACGATACCGCCCAACTCGACTACCGCAACCCCCACGTCCGGGAGGCCGTCATCCAAACCATCCTCCACGTGGCCCGGCGTGCGCCCATCATCCGCTTCGACGCGGCCATGACCCTGTCCAAGAAGCACTACCAGCGGCTGTGGTTCCCCGCCCCCGGTACTGGTGGGGCCATCCCCACCCGGGCCGAGCAAGGCCTATCCCCCACCGAGTTCGACCAAGCCATCCCCCACGAGTTTTGGCGCGAGGTGGTCGACCGTGTCGCGGCGGAAGCGCCCAACACCCTCCTCCTGGCCGAGGCTTTTTGGATGATGGAGGGCTACTTCGTCCGCACTCTGGGCATGCACCGCGTTTACAACTCCGCCTTTATGAACATGCTTCGCGACGAGGACAACGCCAAATACCAGGATATGATTCTCAAAACGCTCGAGTTCGACCCCCAAATCCTCAAGCGTTACGTCAATTTCATGAACAATCCCGACGAGGACACCGCCATCTCCCAGTTTGGCGCCGACGACAAATATTTTGGGATTTGCACCCTGATGGCCACCCTCCCCGGCCTGCCCATGTTCGGCCATGGTCAGGTGGAGGGTTTCACCGAGAAGTACGGCATGGAGTATAAACGCGCCTACTACGATGAAACGCCGAACCAGGGCCTCATTGCCCGCCACGAGCGGGAGATCTTCCCCCTCCTCCACAATCGCTATCTCTTTGCAGAGGTGGATCATTTTGTGCTCTACGAGTTCACCACGGGGGATGGCCCGTGCCGGGACGTTTTTGCCTACTCCAACCGGGTCGGTTCAGAGCAGGGATTGGTCGTTTACCACAACAAGTGGGGGGATGTGCGGGGCTGGGTGCGTGACTCCGCAGCGGTGGACGGCCATATCCAGGCGGTGGGCCACGCTCTCGCCCTGCGGGACGACCCCGGGACGTTCACCGTCTTCCGCGACGCCGTCACCGACCTGGAATACATCCGCCCCACGGAAGAAATCTTCCAACGAGGCCTCTACTTCGAATTAGGGGCTTATAAAACTCACGTCCTCTTCGATTTCCACCAAGTGGAAGGAGAAGACTATGCCCAGCTCAATCAGCACCTCAATGGAAATGGCGTAATCTCGATTAAAGAGGCCTTGTGGGAGCAAAAACTAGGGCCGGTTCGGAAGGCTTTCCAGGACTACACAAAACTTGAAAACTTCTACTTCCTATTTCCGACCCTAAAATTCAAAGAGAAAGGCGAGTTATTCGAAACTCCCTTGGCAAGCATCGAAACAAATATGATGAGACGAATGCTGGGCTTCAACACGACAGCGAACGCCTTTTTCAGGACTCTTATTACTACCTTTGTAGAGGATGCTATCGAGGATATCGAAAAAGCCGCCAAGCTTGTAACGCTGGGCAATGTCAAAACTATCACTACGCTTGCAAAAGTGGGGTTTAGAAAGCCTAAGTCAAAAACGATAACTCCTGAAATACAAGTTCAATATTACCTCATCTTCCTGTGGCGAGTCATCTACGGCATAGATGAAAAATTCGGACTAGGCGATGATTTTAATCAGATGCTCATAACCAGCGCGCTCGAATCCGCCTGGGAGTTGAGCGAGGAAGAAATTCACCATAACTATCTGGCCATCAAGATCATGCTCCGGCATCAAAACTGGTTCCAAGCCCCAGACCTCACCCCCAGCCAAATCCTGGAAACCTGGCTCACCGACCAAGAAGTGCGCCATTTCCTGGACATCAACACCCACGATGGCATCACCTGGTTCCAGAAAGAAGCCTTCGAAAAACTCTTATTCGTCATAGAAGCAGTTGCTCTGACTATGATTGAGAATGATACGGAACTGACGGAGAAGGAACGCAAAGCCAGCAAATCCGCTTGTCAAACATTGATAGCGGAGGTTGATGAGGCTAAGGAGGAGTCGGGGTACCAGGTGGGGGCGTTGAGGAGGTTAGTGGCGAACTAGGAATCAGGAAACCAGGGAGCAGGTGATGAGGTGATGAGGGAGTAGAGCAGGTGATAAGGTATAATGCCATTAAACACGATTTCAGTTTGGGAAGGAAAAAGCCATGACTTATACCATAAGTGATATCCAAAGCATTCTGGACACTGGTGAAAACAATGCCGTTGAGTTTAAAACCGGGGAAGTACGCCCCGAGTCCATTGCGAGAGAAATGGTTGCTTTCGCCAACACACAAGGGGGAATCATTCTAATTGGCGTAGGTGATGACGGAATGCCAGTTGGCCTATCTCCTGACAAGAACTATGAAGAATGGATCATGAATATCGCCCGCAATAATGTTACTCCAGCTATTCAAGTGGGATACCAGGAGTACAATCTGGGAAACAGAATTATCGCGGCGGTAAATATTCCCCGTGGGAAGGATAAGCCTTATCAAACGCTAGATGCTAAGTATTTGGTGCGGGTAGGCAGCACCAATCGAGCTGCGTCGCAGGCGGAATTATTACGGCTCTTTCAAGCGGCTGGGGCTTTTCACTTTGACGCCATCTCTGTTAAAGGAACTTCAATCAAGGACCTCAACCTTTCTAAAATCGACAGTTATTTCAATCGCTACAGGATTGAATTCAGCCAGGAAACCGAAGAAGAAAAAATCCTCTTGCTGAAAAACAGCGATATTTTAACAATGGGAGAAGGGGAAGTGACAGTAGGCGGTATGCTTATTTTCGGATTAGCACCCACCCGCCACTTGCCTCAAGCCGGGATCGCCTTTGCCCACTTTGCGGGCACTGAAATCAATGGAGAATTGATTGATAAGCAAAACATAAGTGGAACCTTAGACTACCAAATTGATACTTGTGTGGCCGCTATCAAAAATAATTGGCAACGTCCCTCAACCATCCTCGGAACCAAGCGTACTGAGACCACTTTCATCTACGCCGACAAAATCTTCAGGGAGCTATTAACGAACGCTTGCGTGCACCGTAATTACGCCATCCAAGGTTCGCAAATCAGGGTTTTTATGTTCGATGATAGATTGGAGTTTAAAAGCCCAGGCCGGCTGCCAAACACAATCACCATCGAAAAACTAAAGGTGGGCGTCTCTTATGCTGTCAATCCCATCCTGGTCAAATTCATGGAGAATTTGCGCTACATCGACCGGCTGGGACGGGGACTGCCCATGGTCTACCGCGAAGCCACGAAAAACAATCGCAATGTGGAGTTCAAAGAAGTGGGAGAGGAATTTTGGGTGATTTTGTCGAGGGAAATAGGGTGAAAATACTGATTACCCAATCAACGACTATCCGACTAAAGACTACCAGACCAACGACTACCAGACTAAAGACTACCAGACTATGAAACTACCTCCCCCCATCCACGAACAAATCACCTTCCTCTATACCACCGACCTCGACAAATCCGCTCGCTTCTACGAAGAGGTGATGGGCTTCCCCCTCAAACTCGACCAGGGCGGCTGCCGCATCTACACCGTCACGGAGAACGCTTACCTGGGCGTTTGCCAACGCCCCAACGCCCAACCGCCGGGAGAGCGGGTGGTCATCTTCACCTTTGTCACCCCCGAAGTCGATTCCTGGTACGAACATCTCATAGAACAGGGCGTGGAGATAGAAACCCCGCCCGCCGAAAACCCGGAGTACGGCATCTACCATTTCTTTCTGCGCGACCCCAACGGCTATTTGCTGGAAGTGCAACGGTTTTTGGAAGGGTGGTAGGAAGCAGGGAATCAGGAAACCAGGGA
Organism: Chloroflexota bacterium; assembly: GCA_018263575.1. Classification (GTDB taxonomy): domain Bacteria; phylum Chloroflexota; class Anaerolineae; order Anaerolineales; family UBA11858; genus B10-G9. Next base: position 16,558 of record JAANWX010000046.1, read on the forward strand.
CCAGGAAACCAGGTATCAGGGACCAGGGAACCAATTGATAACTCGTCAGTCGAAATACCATTTCGACCTACATCGCCCCGTTATATCGAGAGGATACGTCGAACTTCTATTAGAGAACACTAACTTACTTAGCCCCTAGGAGACTATCATGAGTCAGCGATATTCCTCGAAAACATTCCCCATGGCCATAGGCTTGCTTAATCTGAGCGGCCTGGGCCTTGGATATCTCTACTTAAAGCGCTGGGTGCGGTTATGTAGTTACCCTCAGTCAAGGTTATAAGACCGTCCAAACCTGCCCGTATGAACAAGGCCATTCTTTAATTCGTCAACAAGAGTCCTGGACCGTACTCGTCCGCAGCACGGTCACCGGAGGAGTTTATACCTCTAAAATTTTTACCGGCTCCATGCCCGCAAAATGCGAATCTTCAGAATGGTTTTACAGTAAAACAAAATACAAATATGGAACATCTCCCTCTATGGATGAAGTCTCTGCCTGGTTAGAGTCAGTTCTTCGGTAATGAGATGACGAGGTAAAGACGCATCCCAATTATCCCCATCTTCTGCTATAATAATAGTACCTGATACAAGAATGCATCATAAGGTAACAATAGTTTCCAAACTAAACAAAACCATTCTCAAGTACTGGGGAGCTTTTTCTTATGGCTAAAATCTCACTTCGTGCCTATAATCGTGAAATAGAAACTATGATTAACGAGGGGCAAATGCAAGAAGCAATTGCTCACTGCCGGCACATCTTAAAATTATACCCAAAACACGTTGAAACTTATCGCCTCTTGGGAAAAGCTTTTCTTGAGAGTAACCAATATACCAACGCATCGGATATCTTTCAGCGTGTCCTTTCAGCCAATCCCGACGACTTCGTCTCCCTAATTGGCATGAGCCTCATCCGTGAAGATGAAGGGGACATTGAAGGTGCAACCCTTCATATGGAAAGAGCTTTTGAAAAACAGCCGTATAACTCCGCCATTCAAGATGAACTTCGTCGCTTGTACGGCAAACGAGACGGGATGGAGCCGCCTAAGGTGCGCCTCACCCAAGGCGCGTTGGCACGCATGTACCTAAAAGGAAACTTGACGAAACAAGGCATATCAGAGCTGCGTTCAGCACTCGCCAAAGAACCTACCCGCGTTGATCTCCAAAGCCTTTTAACCCAAGCTTACGCTGAAACAGGTCAAAAGACAAAGGCCTTAGAAGTTGCCAGCACAATTCTAACTGATTTTCCACACAATCTGACTGCTAACCGTATTTTGGCCGAAATGCTTTCAGATGACGAGCACCCGAAGGTGATGAAAGCCTGCCGGCGGCGACTTTATAACCTTTCTCCTTGTGAAATGTACATCTCAGAACACGCGACCTCCCTCGAGGATGTTCCAGACCGAGCCGTAACCCTTGAACAATTAGATTGGGTCGCAACCCGAGAAGAACTTGACGAAACACCCAAAGAAACACAGGCAGATTGGGCAGCATCACTAGGGGTGGAACTTGAAAGCGAAGACGAAGAAGAGGCTCTCCCAGACTGGCTTTCTGAGACTGGCGAAGAGGAAGCCATAACCGAGGAAGAATCATTCCCACCTTCAGAAGATGAGGCCGAACAAGAAGACGAAGAATTTATTCCAAGTTGGATGCAAGAAGCTGGTTGGGAAGCATCAACTGGTGAAGCTCATGAATCCGAAGTGGACTGGGATAGTTATGAAGCGGAAAAAGATGAGCTAGCTCCCGCCGATATTCCCGACTGGCTCAAGGAACAAGCCCCTTCTCAAGTTAATGAAATTGAGGAGGATGTAGATATGGATGAAGAATTAATTGAAAAAGATACTGCATGGCTCAACGAGCTTGAGGAAGAAGACAAAGAACTTCCCGAATTAGCTGAAGCGATGGAAGATACCGAACCAGATGAAATTCCTGATTGGATGAATGAGATGGATGAAGCACAGGAACCTCCAACCGCAAAAGAGGAAGAACTTCCAGATTGGTTAAAAGAGGAGACAGAGGAGGCAGAAGTGGCAGAAGAGCCAGAAAAGGTAATGCCTCCTATAGTCGAAGACGAATCTGTCCCCGCCACAGAAAGGGAAGAGGACCTCCCCGCTTGGCTAGATGGGTTGGGAGAAGAGGAAATAGAAGAGCCAGAGGTGACAGAAGAACCAGAGGAAGTAATGCCCCCTACAGTCGAAGACGAACCTGTCCCCGCCACAGAAAGGGAGGAGGGCTTCCCCGCTTGGCTAGATGAGTTGGGAGAAGAGGAAATAGAAGAGCCAGAGGTGACAGAAGAGCCAGAAGAGGTAATGCCCCCTACAGTCGAAGCTGAACCTGTCCCCGCCGCAGAATCTGAGGAAGATCTACCTGCGTGGATGGATGATTTTGAGGAAGCTGAGGAAGACACACAAGAGACGGCCATGACTTGGTTGGCAGATCTTGATGAAGAACCAAAAGAATCAGAGGAAATAGAAGAGCCAGAGGAAGCAATTCCTCCTATGCCAGAAGCTGAGCCCGCCGCCGCTTTAGAAGAGCCAGAAATGACTGAGGAGCCAGAAGCCCCTGGAATGCCAGATTTGGACGACGAGGATGCCACCATGGCCTGGTTGGAAAGTCTGGCCGCGAAACAGGGTGTCCCCGATGAGGAATTAGTTACTAGCATAGAAGACCGTTCCCGGGCCAAAGCGCCTCTGGTTGAGGAGGAGGAAGGTGAAGAGCCAGAGGTGGCAGAAGAACCAAAGGAAGCAGTATTTCCCACCGCAGAAGAAGAAACCGAGGCTCCTGAAGAAGAGGAAGAAATGCCCGCTTGGCTGGATGAGTTGGGAGAAGAAGCAGAGGAAGCAGTTCCACCTATATCAGAAGCTGAGCCTGCCACCGCCTTAGAAGAGCCAGAACTGACCGAGGAACCAGAAGCCCCTGGAATGCTAGATTTGGACGACGAGGATGCCGCCATGGCCTGGTTAGAAAGCTTGGCCGAGAAACGAGGCGTCCCCGACGAAGAATTGGTCACTGACGCGGAAGAACGTTCCCGGGCCAAAGCGCCCCGGGTTGAGAAGGAAGAGGAGCGTGAAGAACCAGAGGTAGTAGAAGAGCCAAAGGAAGCAGTATTCCCCACCGCAGAAGAAGAAACCGAGGCTCCTGAAGAAGAGGAAGAAATGCCCGCTTGGTTGGATGATGTAGAGGAAGAGGAAGAGCCGCAAGAAACAATCATCGGCTGGTTGTCGGATTATCAGAAAAAAGATTCTGCTGAAGCTACTACAGAAGACAAAACCGAAAAAGACGCCCCGCCAGCCAAACCAGATATGATGGAAGAAGATCCAACCATGGCTTGGCTAAAAGACATGGCACACAAACAAGACCTCCTTCCAGAAAAACCAACAGCACCAACCCAACCCCAAGAAGAGGAGATTAAACCACCCGCCTTGGCCTCAGAAAAAGCCACACCCACCGAAGAGGAAGAAGATGAGGAATATGCTTGGATACCTTCAACAAGTGAGACTCCCGCTGAAAAAGAGAAAATCGACCTCAACACAGCTTCTCTTTCTAAAATTGAAGATTTGAACGATATAGGCTTCAGAGTCGCTGAAGGTATTGTCTCACACCGCGAGGAACATGGCCATTTCGAAAGCATTGAAAACATTTTAGATGTGGCTGAGGTTGACGCAGACACCCTGGAAACGCTCAAAGAACAAATCGAGGTCATTTCTCCCCCCAAAGCTGAAGAAGACAAAGCTCCCCTCCCGGAGCCTTTACCTGAACCGGAAGATGAATATCAAGCCGCGCTCTTCGGAGCTAGGGGGGCTTTAGCATCTGGCGAAATAGAAGACGCCTTAAAACATCACGAAAAATTGATCGAAGAGAAGGAACTCCTTGAAGAAGTCATCGCCGATCTTTCCGAAGCCACCTATAAATATCCCATGAACGTATCCATCCTCAAAACTCTGGGAGATGCCTACATGCAAGTGGACAAGCTCCAAGAAGCCTTAGATGCTTATTCCAAAGCAGAAGACCTTTTACGCTGACACTTGTACAAAGGATAATGTAGGTCGAAATGGCATTTCGACTGCCGAATTACCAATTCGGCCTACATTGCCGTCCGTAACATGTAGCACAAAACGGCATTTCGACTGCCAAACGACCTATTCGACCTACATTCATTCTACACCACAATGGAGAACGTAGTGCAAAATGACAATTCAGGGCGCATAGCTGCTGTGACCGGGGCCACGGGGGAAATTGGGGAGGCCATAGCCCATCAATTGGCTGCCAAGGATTACAAAGTAATTCTCCTTTGCCGGAATGAAGCCAAAGCAGCGCGTGCAGTCCAACGCATCATCCACAAAACTGGAAATCAGCATATCAGCTTTCGTATCGTCGACGTATCTCGTAAGAGTGCTATTCAAGACCTCGCCAGCACTTGGCAAGGTCAGCTCCATGTTTTAATAAACAACGCCGCCATTACCCCTCGAACGCGAAAAGAGACTCCAGAAGGCATAGAGCTTCAATTTGCCACCAACGTGCTAGGCTACTTCTGGATGATGGAAGCATTTAGCGGGATACTGAAACGATCCGCCCCGGCTCGGATCGTGAACGTGGCCAGTTACTGGGCTGGCGACCTTGATCTTGACGACCTGGAATTTAAACACCGCCCCTACCAAAATGGAACCGCCTACCGCCAATCGAAACAGGCCAACCGCATGTTGACCATAGCTTTCGCTGAACGGTATAAATCTTGCGACATAACCGTCAACGCTTGCCACCCCGGTGATGTCAACTCCACGCTAAGCAATAACCTCGGCTTTGGAGGACACCAAAGCCCCGCTCAAGGAGCAGCAACGCCGGTTTGGGTGGCCACTTCTCATCTGGGCGGAAAAGTCACTGGCAAATATTTCGAACATAAACAAGAATCCCCCTGCCGCTTTGGAAAGGACAAACAAGGGGTAGAAAAACTTTTCCAAATTTGCAAATCGTATTGAAATAACCCTGTCTATGACCTCAAAACATCAAGAAGGCGGAAATGTTCTTATCATCGTGGAAATCGCCATCGGCCTCCTCCTGGTAGCCTCCCTGGTGGGGATCGTCACCCAACGCCTGCGTTTCCCTTACACTGTGGGTTTGGTACTGAATCAATAGCACAAATCAAGGAAACTAGAAAAATTATATGTGGGCACTTAAGATACACATCCCAGGTAAAAAATCATGGGAATACTCTTTAAAACCTGGAAAAAACACCATTGGTAGAGATGAGAGCATGGACATCAGGTTAAACAGGCCATCTGTTTCCCGCCAACACGCCCACCTTGATCACAACCAGGCTGAAAACACTGTGCTCCTGAAGGATACGAAAAGCACAAACGGCACTATGCGTTCCCGTATTGACAAATGAGGATGTGATAGCTCTCATCTACATGTACAAAACTGACCCTTCTTCCCAACCTTTTACCAAAACCGACTTAGAACTTACCACCGCAATCAGCCATCAAGCGGCCTTAACCATCCAACGAGTAAACTTGATCAACCAATTCCACGATGAACAAAAACTTCGCCAGGTCTTTCAACGCTTCATTTCCCCTCACGAAGTAGATTTTTTCATGGACGAGTATAGAAAAGATGGTTCCCCTCCCGCTCTAACTCAAAAATACATCTCAATCCTTTTTATAGATATAGCTGATTCCACTGGTTTGGCAGAAGATCTAGGCCCGCAAAGATTCGGAGACCTGCTGAACCATTACTACATCATCGCCACCGATATCATATTCCAGAACAAAGGAGTGGTCAGGTATATTGGAGATGGCATATTGGCAGTATTCGGCATGACAGAAGAAAGTGCTAATCACGAAAATCGCGCTGTCAAAACAGGCTTCAAGATATTAGAAGATATCTCTTCCCTACAAGAAAATTTCCAAACTCCCATCCTCTTTGGCTGCGGTGTAAATACTGGAGAAGCCATGGTTGGTTACGTAGGTCCCCAACAACGTCTGGAGTTCACAGTCCTCGGCGATGTAGTCAACACTGCTCACGGTCTCCAACTCCATGCCCGCCCAAATCGGCTTTTCATAGGCAATAACACCTACCAGGCAATAAAAGAAAAATACCAGGCCCGGAAATTACACCCTATTAAACTCAAAGGCCGCACCCATTCTGTCGAGGTATACGAGATTATAGAATAGTTAGGATAGTAGACTAATTTGACCAATCGGACTAATCAGAACATTCAGACCAATTGGACCAATCAGACTAACCAGAACAACTCTCTCGCCTTATAACCCCCGTCAAACACCCAATCCCTCCCGCAGCTTTGTTTAACTGATCGGTCTCTACTGTGTGGCAGGTGACCCCATAAGCCTCATAGAATTTCTGCGTAACGGGTCTTCCAGCAGACATAAGAATTTCCTTCGGTCCCAGAGTAACAAAGTTTAGGGCATGATCTTTCGCTTCAGATTCGGCGGGGATGAAAATCACCCGGTAGCCATGGTCACGCAGCGCCTCAACAGCCACAAACGAAAGCCGTCCCGGCCAGGCAACGGCCAAATCCCGGTCGAGAAAACGGAGCATGCCCATCAGGTGCATAGAGCCGATGGGTAAATCTACGGGGATGACGTGCACGCCCATCGCCTGCAGCGTCTCCGAGACCTGAGCAATCCCTTCCTCGTTGGTACGCAGCCCCCGCCCTAGCAGCACGGTCTGCGGGTTGAGCCATTGCCCGTCAGCCCCCTCGAAAGTTGCCCCACCCCGCAGCGTGCGCAGAATGGGAACTCCCAAAGCGGCCAAACGACGGGCAATCCACCGTTCCTCGCCTGCCCGCACGGTGGAGGCCGGACGGGCCAAAACCGCTCCCTCAGGGGTCATGAAAAACAAATCTGCACAGAAGATTAAGTTCGGGGGTGGAACCGGATCTGGCTCCACGTAGTGGACGGTCACTCCCGCAGCGCGGTAGGCCTGGGCGATGGCGGCATGTTGCTCACGCGCCAGAGTCAGGTCGGGGCGATCCACCATTTGCAAAAGGTCGGGATCGGGGATATCCTCCCACTCCGGGCCAGGGTTGTGAAGAAGAACAGCCTTGAGTGGGGCATACTCGGTATCCATCCCACACTTCCCCCACAGCGTACCAATTTCCTGCTGGTGAGTCTTTGTGCGCGGGGACCAATTTTCGCCGCCATAAGCGGTGGATAGTTGATTTAGGCCTTCCTGGTTAGGCATCGTTAGCTCCTTAGGTGTATTGTCCGTGCTTCTCCCGAATTGTCTAGCGTCAGGGTAAGGAGTACGCCCACAATCACAAAAGCCACTGTTGTCCCAAAAAGCACAGGATAGGAAGTCGACTCCAAGAGCCAACCGCCCAAAATGGGGGCTAAGGTTATCACGCCCATCACGGTGTTGCTGAGGCCAATGTACAGGGGACGGCGGTCAATGGGGGCAATTTCCAGGAGATAATTGAAAAAGCCTAACATCCATGAAGCTTGCACAAAGCCCAGCATCACATAGACAAGGGGATAGGCCCATGCCAATCCGCCGCCATCCACCAGTTGAACGACAACCGCGAAAAGCGGCCCTATCGCGGCGAGTATTCCTCCCGCCCAGATGACGAAACGCGGCCCCCACCGGTCACTGACCACGCCAAAGACGACGCCTCCCAAGGCCTTCGCCAAAGTCTGCGCGGCCACAAATCCCCCCACAACAGACAGCGGAAGACTTAATTTATCTAAGGCATGTCCCACGTAAAAGGGAGTTGATAAACTTATCATTCCCACAAAGATACGCGCTACGGTCCAACGCCTAAAACGGGCATCTTCCCGAAAAGGGGCCAACCAACCATTGTTTTTAGACTGGATAGCTTCTGTTTTATCAGGTTCGGGGAGAATAGGTTCCCGAATTGATCCCAAAGCCACAACGGAGGGGATGAAAACCAGGCCAGCCAAGGTGAAAATCAGGGCGTAATTATTCGGAAATGCGATGTGGGGGTTCCCCAAAATGGAGGCTATTATTGCCCCTACACCAAGTCCAGCCACGCCGCTAATAAGTTGGGCCGTGCCCAGCAAACGCCCCCTCTGTTTCATAGGGATAGCTTTGGCTAGAATGTCGAACCAGGCCACGGCGGTAATGCTATCGCTAAGGGCAAAGAGTCCTATAACAAGAAAAAAGAATATCAACATGAGCGCAGGATAGTTGCCCAATCCAGCCCACAAGGCCAGCCCCAGCCCAAAAAACAAAGCCCGTCCCCACATGCCGCCCACCATGTAAGGCTTTTTGCGAGATTTGCCCGTTATTAAGCGCCCCGTCACAAGTTGGGGCAAAAGCCAAAAGCCATTGAAAACGGTTCCCACTAACCCCACAACGAGGGATGAATGTGTGAACTGGCGTACAAAAGCTGGCAAGACATTGCTGGGATCAAAAAATGCAAAGGCGATCCCAAAGCAGACCGCGTCCGTCATGAAGGCGACAAAATTCCAGCGATGGTGAGGGGGTAGGTCGGTGTTAGTTTTCTTAGTCATAGGGAACGGGGGCGAAGTTAATAAGCGGCGGGTAATACACCGATCTATCCTTTCATCTCCAATTTTCTTAGGTAAATAAACAGCGTATCTCATCAAGCGAACGGTGTGAGGTCAAATCCAGCCTGAGGGGCGTCAGGGAAGCATAGCCGGCGGCCAACGCGCCAATGTCTGTCCCAGTATCGGGGACGCCTGTGGGTGGGTCACCGCCAATCCAATAATAAGGCGTGCCACGGGGGTCCTGACGAATAACAAGCTCATCGTGGTAAACGCGAAGCCCTTGACGGGTGACTTGCAGGCCGTTGATCTCCTCTTCTGGCGTGCCGGGGACGTTGAGATTCAGCACTACCTCCGAAGAAATTCCACCCTCCAAGACCCGTTCAGCCACGCGGCGGGCCAAACGCGCAGCGGGCGCATATTCTAACTGGCCCAGATGGTTCTCAGGTGAATCCAAGGAGACAGCCAATCCGGGAATACCCCAGATGACGGCTTCCATGGCGGCCGTGACCGTCCCGGAATAGGTGACATCGTGCCCCAGATTAGCGTTAGGGTTGATGCCCGAAACGACGATATCAATCTCCTCTTTGATCAGGCCCAAAACTGCCAGGGCCACACAATCAGAAGGGGCCCCGTCGCTGGCTAAAGCGGGTGTACCATCCTCCAATTCCACTTCCCTGGCCCGCAAAGGACGGTGGAGAGTTTTCACGTGGCCCGAAGCCGACCAGTTGCGGTCCGGGGCCAGGACAGTTATCTTACCTAAATCGCGGAGAGATTTAACAAGGGCTAATAATCCGGGCGCAGTGACGCCGTCGTCGTTGGTGACTAGAATGTGAGGGGTTTTTGGCATAGTAAAGTTAATGCTGATAAATTAGCGAATTGGGGGAGATTATATCATGTTCCTGCGGTATAATCCCTCACATGCCAAATCACTTTAACTTCGAACTCTTAGCCCAAGACGGCCAGGCCCGGGCTGGTGTCTTTCACACCCCGCATGGCGATATCCCCACCCCCATCTTCGCCCCCGTGGGAACAAAGGCCAATGTCAAGGGCCTCACCCCGGCCCAGCTCCACGACCTGGAAAGCCAACTCATCCTCGCTAATACCTATCACCTTTATCTTCGTCCCGGCGACGAGTTGATCGCCAAAATGGGCGGGCTGCACACGTTCATGAATTGGGAGAAACCCATCCTGACCGATTCGGGCGGCTTTCAGGTTTTCTCGCTGGGTGAGATCAACACCATCGATGATGACGGGGTCACCTTTCAAAGCCACATTGACGGTTCCAGCCACCGCTTCACGCCGGAACGAGCTATCCAAATCCAAGAAAACCTGGGTGCAGACATTATCATGGCCTTCGACGAATGCGCCGAACCTTATGACCGGGCTTATAACGAGAAAGCTATGGGGCGCACTCACGCCTGGGCAAAACGCTGCCAAGCAGCCCAAACCCGCCCCGACCAGGCCCTCTTTGGCATCGTCCAGGGGGGGATTTTCCCCGACCTTCGCGCCCAATCCGCCGAATTCATCGCCTCGTTAGATTTCCCGGGCAACGCCATCGGTGGCCTATCCGTTGGTGAAACAAAAGGTGAGATGAAGGAAATGCTAAACGTGGTCAACGCTATCTTGCCAGCCAACAAACCTCGCTACCTGATGGGCGTGGGGACTCCGGAGGATATCATCAGCGGCATTTTGCGCGGAGTAGACATTTTCGATTGCGTGCATCCCACCCGGCTGGCGCGCCACAAAGCCGCCTTCACCCCCTCCGGGCGCATGAACGTCGCTAAAGCGGTTTACGCCGATGATCCCAATCCCATTGTAGAGGGTTGTGCCTGCTATACTTGCCAAAACTTTTCCCGCGCCTACATAAGGCACCTCATCAACCAAAACGAATCCCTGTACGGAACCCTGCTCTCCATCCATAACCTCCACACCCTTCTCCAACTCGCCCGTGACCTGCGAGAGGCTATTATTGATGGTAGGGTGGGACAGTATGTTGGGAGATTGGGAGACTGGTAGATTGGTGGACTGGGAGATTGGGAGACTGGGAGACTGGGAAACTGGGAGACTGGGAGACTGGGAGATCAGACAAATCAGACAAATCAGACCAATAAGACTAATCAGACCAATCAGACCAATAAGACTAATCAGACCAATTAGACTACTTAAGGCCAATAAGACCATGACCCTCCTCCAATCCATTCTCCTCGGCATCATCCAAGGCGCTACTGAATTCATTCCCGTCTCCAGTTCCGGCCACCTTGTTCTACTCCCCTACTTCCTGGGTTGGGAGATTCCATCCCAAGAAGCCTTTGTCTTCAACGTTCTTGTTCAAGTAGCCACCCTCATCGCTGTCTTTGCCTATTTCTGGGAGGATCTGATGAGCATAGCCAGGGCCACCGTGGTTGGGCTATGGAACCGGAAGCCATTCCGCGAACACAATTCCCGCCTGGGATGGTATCTCGTGCTGTCCACCATCCCGGCCGGTATCGCAGCCCTGCTCTTCAAAGATACTTTCGAGGAGGCTTTCAGCAATCCCAAATGGGCCGCCTTCTTCTTGCTGGGAACCGCCCTATTGCTGGTCATCGCCGAACAATTCCAAAACCGGGCTCGCGCCTTAGAAAAAATCACCTGGCTAGATGCCCTGTGGACGGGCCTCTTTCAGGTATTGGCCCTCTTCCCCGGCATTTCCCGCTCCGGAGCGACCATCACTGGGGGGATGACGCGCAAATTCACGCGGCGGGCTGCGGCTCGTTTCTCGTTCCTCATGTCCGTGCCCATCATGCTTGCCGCCGGTCTTCTCGCTATCCTTGACCTATTCCAAGCACCTGACCTCCTTGCCAACTTCCCAATTTACATGGCCGGATTCCTCACCGCCGCTGTGGTGGGATACCTTTCCATTCGTTGGCTTCTGCGCTACCTTTCCAGCCGCTCCCTTTACGTTTTTGCCATCTATTGCGCCCTGCTGGGAACAACGGCTTTGGGGATGATCTTTGTATCATCCTACGCGTCCCCCCCCACGCCCACCGCAGCGCCCTCGCCCACGCCTGACGCGATCTTCGTGGCCATATCCCCTGTGGTGGGAGAATCTGGGAGGCAAATTCTTCGCACCTGTGCCTGGGGTCTGCCCCAAATTGTGCTCCAAACCAAAGAGACGGTCGCTCTTTTTCCGGACCCATCGGACGCAGATTTGACCCTGTGGTGGGGAATCCCGAACGAATATCCAGCCCTGAGTGAACCGGATGTGACCGCGGTCACCATGGGGGCGGAGTCGGTCTCCCTCATTGTCCATCAAGCGAACCCCATTAACGCTCTCAACGCAAAACAAGTCAAGGAGATTTACACCGCTCACATTCGGGGCTGGGATGAAATCTCTGAAAGCAACGAGCTGGGGGAAATCCAAACCTTGGCTTACCCGGCCACTCACCCGCTTCGCTCCGTTTTCGACAACATCATCACACCCCAAAGCCGTCTTTCTCCCTATGCGCTACTAGCTCCCTCACCGTCTGCCGTGTTAGAAGTTGTTCAAGAAAATCCGGCCGCCATAGGTTATCTTCCTAGCAGCTTCCCTGTCACAGGCGTCAAAAAAATCCCCCTCCAAGCGGCACCAGGTGGGGTCCAACAAGAAAACTTGGAACAACCAATTTTAGGCGTATTCAGAGGAGAATTAAAAGACGGCCTGGCTGCTATGACGCATTGCCTACAAACCAATTTCCCCGCTGGGTCGAGCGATTGATATTAGATCCAGAAGTCCCCGGCACTGTCGCTTGTGTTTACGGGGGTGCTGGGGACTCAATGTCATTTAGTTAAGGTTTTTGGCCCAGACCTGACAGGTTTTAGAGCACACTTTTAGACAGAAATATGCTCTTGGTTGCACCGAATCGAGTTAAAAATGTCGCGTCGGGAAACCTGTCAGGTCT
>JAANWX010000047.1 GCA_018263575.1 Chloroflexota bacterium
TTTCCCGACGCGACATTTTTAACTCGATTCGGTGCAACCAAGAGCATATTTCTGTCTAAAAGTGTGCTCTAAAACCTGTCAGGTCTGGGCCAAAAACCTTAACTAAATGACATTGAGTGGCAAGTTCTCCGAAGGTGCGTTGCACTCCTGCTTTTTGGAGTGCACTGCACCTCGGAACCACCAAGGAGCAAGGAGGGGAGACCTACGGTCGCTCCAGGTGCGCGGTCGGGAGACCTGCGCACATCGTAAATTGGGGAGACCTGCGCACATCGTCCAACGACCAACTTCCATCATCCAATTTCCACCCTCCGATACCCAAAATCTAATATCCAACTTCTTAACCCGAGGTGCAATGCACCCAACTGCAGGTGCAACGCACCTTGCTCTAACCCCCAATCTCCCAAACCGAGGTGCAATGCACCCAACTGCAGGTGCAGCGCACCTCGCTCCAACATCCAATATCCAATATCTAATCTCCACCCCTCAACCCATAAAGCCCATACCTCCGAATGATGGCATACACCGCCGGGGGAAGGAGGTACCGGTAAGGGCGGCCTTCTTTAGCGCGGTGACGAATGTCTGTGGAGGAGATTTGCAGGAGGGGGGCGTCGATGAAGTGGAGCTTTTCACGCAGGCCCGGCAGGTCACGTTCTAGAACGGCCAAGTCGGGCGAGGCGGCGGGGCGGGGCATGACGGCCAAGGTATCGGTCATGGTCACAAATTTGCGGGCCTCCCGCCACAGGGGAAGGTCACGCAAGGAATCTTCCCCTAGCAAGTAAACAAGGTGACCAGCGGGAAATTGTTCCCTCAGATTCTCGACGGTATCAACGGCGAAATGAGGTGGGGGGCGGTCAATCTCCACCCTAGAGAACTCGAAGCCAGGCTCATCTCCCACTGTGGCTTGAACCATTTTTACCCGGTATTCGAGGGGGGTTATGGTTCGATTTGGTTTGTGGGGAGGCGAGGGGGTGAGTACCCATAACAATTTATTTAGGGCCAATTGGTGATAGGTTTCGATGGCCAGAACCTGATGGCCAATATGAGGGGGGTCAAACGTGCCGCCAAAGATGCCTATACGCATAGGTCATTCTTCCCAGACCAGTTCATGGTCGCCGATGAGAACGGTATCCCCCACCTCTACCCCCGCTTTTCGCATGGCCTCGTCGATTCCCATGGCTTCCATGATGCTCTGAAAGCGCCGCACAGATTGGTAGTATTCCCAATAGGTCATGGCGGCCGCCCGTTCCAGGGAGGGGCTGTTGATGCGCCACCCCAGGGGGGTGTGATCGATGGTGAAGGCGTTGGGGTCTTCGTCCAAGCGATAAACGGGCATCTGGCCAGATTCCGTCTCGACTTTTTCGGTAATATCGGCTGTCTCGGCCAAAAGTTGGGAAGCTTTATAAAGGACGGGGCGGATTTCTGTGTTGGTGGCCGCGGAAATGGCGTAAAGGTCTTCGTATCCCCGGCTTTGGAGTTCTTCTTCAATTTGCGGCCACCGCTCCTGAACGCTGGGGAGATCCATTTTGTTGAGGGCAATCACCTGAGGTTTTTTTGCGAGTTGGGGGTCAAAGAGGGCCAGCTCAGTGTTGATTTGGGCGAAATCCATAACAGGCTCAGCGGACAGCCCATCGAGGAGATGAATGAGGACGCGCGTGCGTTGGACGTGGCGCAGGAAGGCGTGTCCTAATCCCAAACCGGTGTGCGCGCCTTCGATGAGACCGGGGATGTCGGCCAGGACGAGACGGGTTTCGAAATCTAGCTCGGCGATGCCCAAGTTGGGTTGGAGCGTGGTAAAAGGGTATGCGCCAATTTTGGGTTTGGCATTGGTAACCACGGAGAGCAAGGTAGATTTTCCGGCATTGGGGACGCCAATGATTCCCACATCGGCTATCAATTTTAGCTCCAGGCGGAGGTCACGCTCTTGGGGAGGTTCACCTTTTTCGGCCAGGCGGGGGGCCTTGTTGCGGGAACTCTTGAAGCGGGTATTACCTCGTCCCCCTCGACCGCCTTTGGCAACCACCAGAGTCTGGCCGTCTTCGACCAAATCGCCTATCACCGCACCGCTTTGGTCATCATAAACAATGGTTCCGGGTGGCACCTTGAGGATTAAGTCCTCGCCGGAGCGGCCGGTTTGGTTATTGCCCCCTCCTCTTTTGCCACTTTCAGCTTGGAAGTTTTTTTGGTGGCGATAATCTGAGAGGGTATTGACGTGAGTGCTTACCTGGAGAATCACATCACCTCCATGGCCGCCATCCCCCCCATCAGGGCCGCCCCGGGGAACGTATTTTTCGCGGCGGAAGTGAACGATGCCGTCGCCACCTTTGCCGGCTTTTACATGAATTTTTATTTCGTCTATAAACATAAGTGGGTGAGAAGTTATGCGTGAGGCGTAAGGGCGTGAATCGTGATCTGTGGGAGCGTATTAATGAATTGTGAGGAAAATTATACCATCTGGGTCAAAAAAGTATGGTAGAATTGTCCTTACTTTCATAATATTTACTAACAAAGTCAGAATCAATTACTCAGGTGTCATTTCGGCACAGTTAAAAGTTATCGAAATGACAGGGGGCTGAGTACTTATGGTTAAAAGCTAGTCGCAAAGGAAAACAGACACTATGTCCCAAGAAATTCCAGAAATTATTATTGGCCGTTTACCCCTATACCTGCGGGCATTAAAACGCCTAAAGATGACGGGGCAAGGGTACACATCGTCGAAAGAATTGGGAGAAGTTTTGAATCTTTCCCCAGCGCAAATTCGCAAGGATCTCTCTCAATTTGGCGAGCTAGGAACAAGGGGACAAGGATACCAAATCAAGTTCTTGATTAACAAATTACACCAGATTCTAAACCTGGAAAGAACCCATGATATGGCAATTGTCGGCGCCGGGGATGTTGGAGAAGCGCTGGCTAAGTACAAAAACTTTATTCACTGCGGTTTCCAAGTCACCACGATTTTCGATAATGACGAAGAGAAGATAGGAACAAAGATGTCAGGAATTGTAGTGCAAAACAGCGCTGAGATGACCAGAGTCATTATCGAAAAGGAGATTGAAATTGCCCTCCTCACCACGCCTGCGAAAAGCGCTCAAGAAGTCGCCGATCAATTAGTAAAAGCTGGAATCAAGGCTATTTTGAATTATGCCCCCATTGAGCTCAAGGTGCCCGAAGGTGTCCATGTTGAACACATTGACCCCGCTGTCCACCTTCAAAAGCTTAGTTATTATTTGGGATAAATAGTTTGACAATCCCTGTGTTTTTGCGCTAGGTTTTTAAATTTCGTTTGATTTTTGGGAATATTGCGGCGGACAAGCCCAATGAAGCGCCTTCCACAACGCAGGTCGTGGGGTTATCAACCAAATAGGTAGGGACGCCAAGTTCTTTGGTCAGGAGTTTATCAATCCCAGGTAACAAGGCTCCCCCACCGCACAGGGCTATGCCCCGGTCAATGATATCTGAGACCAATTCTGGGGGAGTTTTCTCCAGCACTTTGCGAGAATTTTCAACGATGTGTTTCAGTGGGTCCTGATAAGCCTCGATAACTTCTCCGGAGGTAAGAGAAAAAGGTTGCGGCAACCCCGAAACCTGGTCTTGACCTTGAAGGCTGATGCTTTTTTCTTCCTCAGGAGGGGTGGCGGCGCCAATTTCGAGCTTTATTCGCTCCGCGGTGGGTTGGGCGATCATTAAGCCATATTTCCTGCGCACATAGGTAATGAGGGCTTCGTCCAGATCGACACCTCCGGCCCGCAGGGTAGAGGCGGCCACAACACCATACATGGCGATCACGGCCGCTTGGCTGGCGCCCCCTCCCAAGCAAATGATCATATTTCCTGTGGGCGTATTGATGGGCAAGTCTACGCCCAAAGCAGCGGCCAGCGGTTGTTCGATTAAAAATACTTCCCGTACACCAGCCTCCAAAACAGCTTCGTGCACGGCGCGGCTCTCGACACTGGTGACTCCGTGGGGGATAGAAACCATGGCCCGGGGATGAAAGAAGCGAATGGGCCCGGTGACCTTCTTGATCATATATTCAAGAAGTTTTTCAGCAATCTCATAGTCAGCGATAACGCCATCGCGAAGGGGGCTAGCGATCTCAAGGGATTCTGGAACTCGGCCATACATATCCTTTGCGGCTTGGCCAAGTTCGACAATTTTTTGTTCGTCTATGGCTATGGCCACAACGGTAGGTTCTCGAATCAGGAGCGCCCCGCCTTCCGCTATCATGGTATGGAAGGTTCCTATATCTATGCCAATGTCTTGGGAAAAAAGTGCCATGCTATATCCTATACCCTAAGAGCCCATTCCCGGCGGTCTGGCTCGCTGTCCACGCCTACGATATCGATCCGCTAGCTTCAAACGCAAATTGGATCGTCGTAAGGCGGCCTCCATTTTCAGATAAACATCAGAATCAGGTGGAGGGCCTTCTTCCAGAATCTTCTCAGCCCGTCGGCGAGCTTCTCGAGCACGTTCGATGTTAATTTCGGCTACATTTTCAGCAGCATCCGCCAAGACGGTAACCTGATGGGGAAGAACTTCAATAACCCCACCAGTCACAGAAAAGACCTCTTCTTCCTCACCACGACGGACTCTGAGACTGCCTAACTCTAACGTGGAAAGCATGGGGGCATGGTTGGGCAAGATTCCAACTTGACCTAAAGTGCAGGGGGCAATGACCATGTCCACATCCCCTTCATATACTACACGATCTTGAGAAACAATTTCACAACGAATAGGCATAAAAAGCCTCCCGAACTTGTCTATAAGCTTTTGGCAGCTTTTTCAACCGCATCATCAATGGTTCCAACCAGCATAAATGCTTCTTCCGGAAGAGCATCATGCTTACCGGATAATATCTCCTTGAAACCTCGCACGGTCTCTTGGCGGGAAACATAGGTTCCCGGTAGGCCCGTGAACTGTTCAGCCACAAACATAGGTTGGGAGAAGAAACGTTCGATCTTACGGGCGCGAGAGACAATGAGCTTGTCCTCCGGGCTTAGCTCTTCCATGCCGAGGATGGCGATAATATCCTGAAGGTCTTTATAACGCTGCAATACCTCCTGTACCTGGCGGGTGGTTTCATAGTGTTCTTGTCCGACGACATCAGCTTCTAGGATGCGCGAAGTAGAGGCCAGCGGGTCAATGGCGGGATAAATACCTTTCTCAGCAATGGAACGCTCAAGGGCAATGGTCGCATCCAAGTGCGTGAAGGTAGCTACGGGAGCGGGGTCAGAGTAATCATCCGCAGGGACGTAAATAGCTTGCATAGAAGTAATGGAGGCTGTCTTCGTACTGGTGATGCGCTCCTGGAGCGTTCCCATCTCTGTGGCCAGCGTAGGCTGGTAACCAACAGCAGACGGCATACGACCCAGCAAAGCAGATACCTCCGCTCCGGCCAAGCTGAAACGGAAAATATTATCGATGAATAGGAGTACGTCTCGCCCCTCATCGCGGAATTTTTCCGATATGGCCAGGCCAGCAAGGGCTACGCGGAGGCGGACGCCGGGGGGTTCGTTCATCTGGCCATAGACCATTACGGTATCATCCATAACGCCAGCTTCTAACATCTCACGGTAAAGCATGGTTCCTTCTCGGGTGCGTTCGCCAACGCCAGCAAAGACCGAGTTCCCTTCATGTTCAGCAGCCACAGAACGGATAAGCTCCATGATGATGACGGTTTTCCCTACCCCAGCCCCACCAAAAACGCCCGTCTTGCCGCCTTTCGTGAAAGGGGCAACTAGGTCAATGGCCTTGATACCGGTTTCGAACACCTCTACACTCGTGGCTTGGTCTTCGAAATCAGGAGCAGGGCGATGGATGGGGTATAGGACATCCGCGTCGGGGGCAGGTTCTCCATCTATGGGTTCACCCAAAACATTGAAGATGCGCCCCAAAGCCTTTTCACCCACTGGCACCTTGATGGGGGAGCCAGTAGCTTCTACCGGCATTCCTCTCCTTAAACCATGTGTGGTATCCATGCCCACACACCGGACTTCAGCCTTTCCAAGGTGTTTTTGGACTTCCAAGACTGTGCGTTCTCCGCTTGGGCGGTGAATCTCAAGCGCTTCATAAATATCGGGGAGTTCCTCAATCGGAAATTCCACATCCACAACTCCGCCTAAAATTTGCGTTATTCGGCCATTTGCCGTTTTCATCTTTTTCCTCCGTATAACATGTACAAGTATTATTTCTAAAGTTTCTTATCTATACGCTTTGTTCCAAGGCCTCGGCTCCACCGGCGATATCCAAAAGCTCATTGGTAATAGCCTGTTGGCGGGCTTTGTTATATTCAAGTTGTAGCGAGCTTGCCAAGTCTGTCGCATTATCCGTAGCATTCTTCATGGCCACCATGCGGGCCGCATGTTCACTCGCCAGGGCCTCGAGAACAGCGTGGAAGACTTGTATAGCAGTAAAGCGAGGAACAATAGTATTTAAAATTTCCTCTTGTCCAGGCTCATAAATGTACTCAGCAGCAGAAATGCTTTCCGTTTCAAATTCGCTAACCCGTTCTTCTTCCTCCGTTTTCAGGGGAAGCAATTTTTTAGAAGTTGGTGTTTGGGTTATCATGTTTTTGAAGTCAGTATATACGAGATACACTTCATCACTATTGCCGCATAGAAATTCATCTACTGCCAAGCGCCCAATGGGACCCACATCGATAAAGGTGGGAGCAGCCGGCAAGTCACTAAATTCACCCAGGATGTCTTTTCCTTGCCGCTGCAAGATATCGCGCCCTTTGCTTCCCACGGTGATATAACGGATACTAGCCGCACACCCATCAAATTTCTTTTCCAAAAAACGCATGAGATTTGAATAATAGGCTCCGGCTAATCCGCGATCACCACTGATCACTACTACAATAATATTCTCGACCGTTGAAGGGGTCACTAAAAGGGGATGTGAACTTTCATCTTGGGTCAGCCCAGCAATATGGAGTAAAACTTGCCAAGCCTTTGTTGAATAGGGGCGCGTTTTCTCCAAAACCTGGATTGATTTTTTAGCCTTGCTCGCGCTTACCGCTTGCAAGGCCCGGGTTACCTGAGCAATATTCTTAACACTTTTTATACGCTGTTCTACTTCTCTAGCATTTGCCATATATCATCGCCATATAACTCATCGAAATTTTATGCACTCACAAAGGTATCCATAAACTCGCTCAACGCCTCTTGGAGTCGGTTATCAATCTCTTCAGTAATCTCTCCAACTTCAAGAATGGCCTCGCCAATTCCAGGATAGGAAACTTTCATAAAGCGCCTCAAGGCGGCTTCCCATTCTTTCATATCAGAAAGTTCTACCTCATCAGCAAAACCATGGGTGGCGGCATAAATGATCATGACCTGGTCATCAAGAGGGACCGGCTCATATTGAGATTGTTTTAATACTTCTCGCAACCGCCGTCCCCGCTCCAATCGGGCTTGGGTAGCTTTGTCTAAATCAGAGCCGAATTGAGCAAAAGCGGCCAATTCCCGGAATGCGGCCATGTCCAAACGCAGGCGACCGGCCACATCCTTCATGGCTTTGGTTTGGGCATCACCGCCAACTCGGGATACGGAAATGCCAGCATTGATAGCTGGTCGTACCCCAGAGTAAAAGAGGTCATTCTCCAGGTAGATTTGGCCATCGGTAATAGAAATTACGTTGGTAGGCACATAGGCTGAAACATCCCCCAACAGGGTTTCAATGATCGGCAAAGCGGTGAGTGAACCGCCCGTGCCAGCTACTTTAACAATCTTATAGTCTTCAGCATTTTCAAGCTCTTCGAGAGCCGACTCAGCGTATTCAGAAGCAATAGGCCCGTCGTAAACTTTTCCGTTGACCGCGTCTTCTGGGGTTGCTTCTTGTGAGAAGTCTTTGGGCACGATCACAAAATGATCCGCCAACCGAGCGGCGCGCTCCAGTAAGCGAGAGTGCAGGTAGAATAAATCGCCAGGGTAAGCCTCGCGGCCGGGGGGACGGCGCAGCAAAAGCGACACCTCACGATAAGCCCAAGCATGTTTGGAAAGATCATCGTAAATGATGAGTGCATCACGGCCAGTTTCCATGAATTCTTCGCCCATAGCACAGCCCGCGTAGGGAGCAATGTACTGCAGAGCGGAAGGTTCGTTTGCAGATGCCGCAACAACAATGGTGTGTTCCATGGCCCCATACTCTTCCAGGATGGATACCGTGCGCGCAATCCCGGCTTTCTTTTGCCCTATGGCAACATAAATACAAATGACATCTTTCCCCTTTTGATTGATGATCGTATCCACGGCAATGGCCGTCTTGCCCGTCTGCCGGTCTCCGATGATCAACTCACGCTGTCCGCGTCCAATGGGGATCATTGAGTCAATGGCTTTCACGCCAGTTTGAATGGGCGCATCCACATCTTTTCGCTCTACAACACCAGGAGCAATCCTTTCCACGGGTCGGTAGTGATCGAATTGAATTGGGCCTTTACCGTCAATGGGCTCACCCAAAGCGTTGACCACACGGCCTACCAGACCGTCCCCAACAGGGACTGAGGTGATGCGTCCCGTAGCTCGCACCTGCATCCCTTCGGTAATACCTTCATAGTCTCCCATGATGATGATGCCAACGCTATCTCGTTCCAAGTTAAAGGCTGTCCCTAGGACGCCGTTTTCAAATTGGACTAGCTCTTGTGAAAGCACATCCGACAAACCTGTCGCACGTGCAATTCCATCGCCTGCTTCGAGCACAGTTCCAATTTCAAGAACTTCCACCTCTGGCTCGAACGCTCCAATTTTCTGCTCTAAGTCAGCAGTAATCTGATTAATCAGGTCAGTCATCTGGCCTCCAAAAAAAATATTCCTAAAATGGTGTCATCTCAATACTCTGGGGAAGAAACCAGGCTTCTTCCCTAAAATGTTTATTAATGCAATGCACAAATGATACTGGAAATGTTCTATATTGTCCAGTTGATGTTAGTCATCAACTAAAATACCGCAAAGCGATTGTCAATCTGGTTTCGACGTCTTCAGGAGCATCGCTGGGGATTGTTTGGAGAGCTGCTTGGGCCTCCAAAACGCTGTAACCTAAAGCGACCAGGGCTTCCTGTACTTCGGTGTTAACATCACTCGGGGGCGTAAAGCTTTCAAGTCCTTCCTCAACGGTGACTCGCCCTTCCAGGTAAAGAATTATTTTTTGAGCGGTCTTTTTGCCAATTCCAGAAACTTGTTGGAATATTTCTCCCTGCTCGTGGATGACGGCCCGGCGAATGGTCTCCGGGGGATGGGTGGAGAGAATTTCCATTGCCAAGCGAGGGCCAACGCCGTTGACGCCCAGCAATTGGCTGAAAATTTCCACTTCTTCCGGTGTGGGGAAGCCGTAAAGGGTCAGCGAATCCTCCCGAACGACCAGGTGCGTCCGCAGGGAAACGATCTCGCCGCGCCGAATCTGTTCCGGAAACGGGCGGGGCACAAATATCTGGTAGCCAATCCCGCCCACTTCCAGGATGAGATGGTCTTCCGCGCTCAGGGTTACTTTGCCTTGTATACTAGCGATCATAAATTTTGAATGTTATAGCAAGAAGGTAACGAGCAAGCCAGTTCCTAACATCAAAACGAAAACTGGCCACACAATGCGCCGTAATACATGAGAACCAAGTGATAATACCATACCCCCTTTTACCAGAGTGTTGGAAATAACGGCCAATACAATAGCACGCTCCGCCATTTCCAGGGTAATTGTGGCTGGCTTAAGGGTAAGATCAGCTACGGAAAGGGTAATGGCATCCACATCGGCCAAGCCCGCTAAGAAACTAGATAAATAAAATCCACCCACGCCCAAATAGGTCTGAGCGGCTTTGGAAACGAGGAGGATAATGGCATATAAAAGGCCAAACTTGATGGCTGGAGCAAGTTCGAAGGGATTAGAAATCTCAAACTCCTCCTCGTCCAAAGCTGATTGAGAAAAATATAAATAAATGGCATATACAACCCCTAACACCCCCATTACCACAATTGGTGGCCAGAGCGTGTATAGAAGTTCTGCATTGATCACGGCTACTTCAAAAAGCACGCGGACAAACATAACGGCCCATCCGATGATAATTGCCGTGGCGAAGGGTTTTGCCAAATCTGGTTCGTCTTTGCTGCGTTGTGAAAAACTAAGGGTATTGGCCGTGCTAGAAGCTAAACCACCCAACAAACCGCTCAGGCCAATACCTCTTTGCGGGCCAACTACTTTGACAAGCACATAACCCAAAAAATTGATGCCCGAGATAAAGACCACCATGCGCCAAACCTTGTGAGGATTCAAGACATCCAGGGGAGGGGGGCCATAGGTTTGATTGGGCAAAATTGGCAAGACGATGGCAGTGATAACCGCAAATTGTAAAGTCGCGTAAATGTCCTCTTTGGTAATGATTTCAACCAGGCTACGCATTTCCCACTTGACAGCTAACAAGACTGTGACGGCTACCCCCAAAGCGGTCGCAAGTTCAACGGAGTGAATATAACTTACAGCACCCACTAAAGCGGTAAGTAAGGCTGCCACTTCGGTTGTCTGCCCATAGGAATCGTATTTATGTGCCTGAATAGCGTACGCTATTCCGACCAACAACCCCAAGACTACTATCAACCCCATAAAGGCACTTGTCGCATCCAGCAAATCAGCCACCAAGGCCCCTGTGGCCCCGAGGAGGGATATTAACGCAAATGTTCTGATGCCGGCAAATAATTTGTGATCCTCACTTGAATCGGCATGCTCACGTTGCAGGCCAATCAGGACCCCAATTAGTAATGCGGCTCCAAAACGTAAAAATAAATCGTAGTCTGGCATTTTATATCTCGGTAAGTCTATCGCGCGCCGTAGTGTGGATGTGGCAAATGGCTACAGCGAGGGCGTCTGCAGCATCATCAGGGCGGGGTAATTCTTCCATGTTAAGCAAAAGCTTAACCATCTGCTGGACTTGGTTCTTGTCAGCATTTCCATATCCTACCACGGCTTGTTTTATTTCTAAAGGCGTATATTCGCCAAGGGGAATTTCACAGGAAGCGAGCGCGATCAGGGCCGCTCCTCGTCCTTGGCCAACGCTTATTGCTGTGCGCACATTACGCTGAAAAAATAATTTCTCGACTGCGCTGCTGTCCGGTTGATGTTCTTGGGCTATTTCTTTTAATTTCTCATAAACGTGCAACAGGCGGTGCGGCATCTCCCACTTGCTGGGGGTGGTGACCACGCCATAGGCTACCGCCGCCAAATTACCACGCTCATCTTCCCGTACCAGCCCATAGCCCGTGGTCGCTGTTCCGGGATCAATACCCATCACTAGCATAGGTCGCTATTCATCCTCGGTTAGTTTTTCTAGGGCCTCATCGCTGATTTCCAAATTCGAGGACACATCCTGAACATCGAATAGGTCTTCTAATTTTTCAATCACGTCCATAACCTGTAATGTTTTCTCCAAGTCAAGGGAAATTTCTTGCGTAGGCTGAAAACGCAGGCCGGAATTTTCTGTCTCTATGCCTTCTTTTTCTAAACGATCGTGAATGGTTTTGAATGCTTCCACAGGGCCTATGATCTCGATGAAATCTTCATCGTCTATGACATCTTCGGCCCCCGTCTCCAAAGCCAGCTCGAAAATCGTATCGTAGTCATTTTTATGGGCGGGTATATCAAAAAAAGAGATTCTCCTGAATTGCCAGGCCACAGAGCCACTATCGCCCATATTGCCGCCAGACTTGCTAAGAATATGCCTGACATCGGCCACAGTCCGGTTCCGATTATCGGTAATACACTTGAGCATAAGGGCCACCCCATGAGGAGCGTATCCTTCGTAGTAGATTTGCTCCATCTTCGCGGCGTCTTTGTCTTCACCTGTTCCACGCTTAATTGCCCTTTCAATATTATCGTTAGGCATATTAGCGTCTTTGGCGTTATCCATTGCCAAACGCAAGCTAAAATTGATTTCTGGATCACCTCCCCCTTCTCGAGCCGCGACCTCGATTTCGCGGGCCAGTTTCGTAAAGATTTTGCCACGCCTAGCATCTTCCTTGGCTTTTTTGTGTTTGATGTTCGCCCATTTCGAATGTCCTGCCATTACCTTTCTCCTCTTACTAATGATTTGTGCCGCTTATTATAACATTTATTGGCGTGATACCTAAGGCTAGATGTTGGATGTTGGAAGTTGGAGCGAGGTGCGTTGCACCTGCTTTTGGGTGCATTGCACCTCGGCTTGGGAGGTTGGAGATATGGTTTTTGGGTTATCGGTTTTGGTTCTGAAAATAACATGGCGCGCATACTCAATTCTCCATAATTCATCAAAGTATGCTATAATCTGCAAACTTCAAGATGTATTTTATAGGCATTCTATGACACCATCACACAAAAAGCCACGCACCCAAGACCTAGAACGCTTGCTAGAAATAAGCCGCAAGCTTAACTCAACCCAAGATTTGGACACCCTTCTGACCTCTATTGTCGAAGCGGCGCAAGAATTAATCCAATGTGAAGCTAGTTCCATTTTACTATACGATGAGGATGCCCAAGCCCTAAAATTTGTGGCTGCCCCCATTTCGCAAAAAGAAGAGCTAAAAAACATGCTTGTCCCCTTGAAAAACAGTGTAGCGGGTCGCGTGTATAGGGAGTGTCAACCAGTCATTATTCAAGATGGGAAAAGCACACCAGATATTTTCCGCAAGGTTGATAAAAAACTTACCTTCGAAACCCGAGACCTGCTTGCAGCCCCGCTTCTTTTTAGAGACGATCCCATTGGAGTCATTGAGGTCATCAACAAAGAAGGCGGTGACCCCTTTACCGCCGACGACATCCATATCTTAGAAACCCTGGCTTCTCACGCTGCCACTGCCATTCAGAACACGCGCCTCCTGGAAGAAGTCCAACTTGCTTACGCAGAACTAGAACAATTAGATCACCTCAAATCCAATTTCATCTCCATTGCCTCGCACGAGTTGCGTACCCCTATCGGCTTGGTGTTAGGGTATTCTTCAGTGCTCAAGGAAACAGCCACTGATAAAGACATACGAAGTAAAATAGACGTAATCCATAAAAGCGCCCTCCGCCTCAAACGCGTTGTCGAAGATTTAGATCAGATGGATAGATCAGAACGCGGCCAAGCCCAAGTCCATAGAGGGAGCGTGAGAATAGCTGCTCTTATCCAAAAGACAATTTCAGAGCTAAATAAGAAAGCCGCCGCAAAGGAAATTTCTATCAAGACTGAAATCCAGGATAAAGATTTGATTATCACAGGGGATGAAAAGAAAATCACAACCATTTTGACCAATATTATAGACAACGCCATCGCCTTCACGCCCAAAGGGGGACGTGTGCTGATAAGCACAGAAAAAATCTCAGGATATATGAAATGTTCCATTATCGATAATGGAATTGGCATTCCTGCCAAAGACCTGCCTCGGGTCTTTGATCGCTTCTTTCAGGTTGAAAACCCCATGACACGTAAACACGAGGGAATAGGCTTAGGTCTTTCAGTAGCAAAGACCTTGGTTGAGCTGCACAAAGGGGAAATTTGGGCCCAAAGCGTGGAAGGCAAGGGGAGCAATTTTTCCTTCTTGTTGCCGATTGGGTCGAAAATGGCTTTCGTAGAAAATAAGGTCTTTATTTAACGCTCTATCTCCAAGGCTCTATCAAAGAAATCTAGCACTCGCTGGCGGTATTCCTGTGGGGCGACCACATGATTCTGCCCATGCGCCCCCTGGGAGACAACCCACAAAGACTTCGGCTCCCGGGCCGCCTCATACTGCTCCCGTCCCCGTCCGCTGTCGATTTCGTTTTCACCGTAAATCAAAAAAACTTCCCGGGGGGAGATGGTAGGCAAGTCATCAATGGGACTTAATTTCCAAGGATTATGACCTGTCCGCGCCCAATACACGCCAGCAATTGTATAAAGAAAAACGCTGCGGGGGATGGATTTCTTCGCCTCCGCTTCAACAATGTCCGCGCCTAAATTATAAAAACCACCCTCAGCGCTCACGGCCGCAAAATCTTCATTCCGGGCCGCGGCTCGAATCGCACCAACACCACCCATAGAAAAACCAAACAGGCCTATTTTCTCCGCATCAACCTCCGGGCGGGTGAGGAGGAAGTTCAAACCCGCCTCCGCGTCGAAGATTTCGTCCCCGCCCAAGGTGATGGGCGCGGGAGATGCGGCGCAGGCCCGGGAGCCAATCTGAAGCACGCCGTAGCCATTGTCTAGCAGCACATCTATGGGAGGGAGATTTTCCCCCAATGCCCCACCCTGCCCTCCTAGGGCGATGACGGCTGCCCCGTTGTGGGAGGGGTAATACCAGGCCGGGAGGGTGACGCCATCCGCTGCGGAGAGGGTTTCCACCTGGGGAACGGGGAGCGCGGGGTTGGGACGTTGGGGAGGGCAACCAGGGTCAATAAGGGCGGAAACATAAACCCAGGCCAAAACCACATCCCCCACAAGGGCCACCCCCAGGAGAGCGACCAGCCCCAACCGCCAGACCCGGCCCCACCGGACTTCCTTCACAACAATCTCCACAAAAGGCGTTCCCGCTCATCCAGGCGATCCAAGCCCTCTTCAGCAGCTAAATCCACCGCTTCTTGAAACTCGGCGGGGGTGATGCGCCGTGTGAGGGGAGGATAGTGGGAGGCACGGTAAGCGGGGCGGTATTGATCCATGAGATTCAGGTAGGTGTTCGTAGAAATTTCTCGCGCCAAAAAACGGAGAATCTGATCCGTTCCCGCCAGGCCATTGGGCAAAACCAGATGCCGAACCAGCAGCCCCCGTTCGGCAAGTCCCTTGGCATCAAGGCGAAGGTCTCCCACTTGACGGTGCATTTCTTTGACCGCGTCCTGATTGACTCGCGGGTAATCAGGAATTTTCGAGTAACGTTCGGCTAGTTGCGCGTCCGCGTATTTCATATCTGGCATGTAAATATCGATGACGCCTGAAAGGATTTGCAGGGTAGAAAGGGAATCGTAGCCGCCGGTGTTATAAACCAGGGGAAGTCGCAATCCTTTTCGGGCGGCAACCAGAACTCCCTCCAGAATCTGGGGCGCAACGTGCGTGGGGGAGACAAAATTGATGTTGTGGCAACCGCGTTCTTGAAGGTCAAGCATGATGGCCGCCAAGCGGGAGGGGGTAACACGTTCGCCGACACTGCGCTGGCTAATATCCGCGTTTTGGCAATATTGGCAATGCAAATTGCAGCGGCTAAAAAATATTGTCCCTGAGCCGCGCCACCCTCGCAGGGGATCTTCTTCTCCCAGGTGAGGTCCATAGCTGCTGACACGTGCCAGTTCCCCAGTTTGGCAAATGCCAAGCTCACCATGCAGACGATCTACTTCACAATGATGGGGGCAGACACGGCAAGGGGAAAGGCTGCGCTTGGCTTGGCGCAGGCGTTGTTCGAGTTCTCCATTTTCTAGTAATGTGAGGTAAGTTGGGGGCATGACAGTGAACAGTAATCAGTAATCAGTTTGCAGGGAACTGATTCTATTTTATCATCATTTGCGGCGTGAGGTTTGTTTATGCCTTGCTTTCTACTTCTCCCTTGGTTAGAATAGCATCTCGTAGAATAGATGATATCGATAAAAGACGTAAAGAAGGGCCGTATTTTATGGCACAGGATATTTCTCGACGTGATTTTCTAAAATTAAGCCTTCTGGGTTTTCTTGGAGCAGGGTTTTCCCCCCGCCCCCCTTTTAGGGATAGAGCCTTCTCTAATCCTGGTTTGATTGGGCGCATAACGACCGATGAAAAAAGGGCCCCCATTTACCGCCGCCCCAGCTTAGAGAGTGAGGTTGTTCGAGAAACATCCTTTGACGAGTTGATCCATATTTACAAGGAATTGCAGGTTGAAACTGGGGATCAAATCAGCCTTTGGTACCGGGTATGGGGCGGATATTTGCACAGCCCTTATGTACAGAAAACCTATTACAAACTCAATACGCCCCTCAACAGAATCCCTGATTGTGGCCAACTGGCTGAGGTGACCGTCCCCTACACCCAGGCTTATACCTACACACCCTATGAAGGCTGGAAAAAATCCTACCACCTGTATTATGCCTCCAACCATTGGATAACGGGGATCCAAGGTGGGCCAGATGGCTTGCCCTGGTACCAGATCACCTCAGAATTATCTGAAACGTTAATTTATTATGTCCCAAGAGAAGGTCTCCGCCCCATCACGAACGCTGAGTTAGCGCCCCACTCCCTGCACGTGCCAGCCCATGAAAAACGCATAGAAATTTCTCTGGCGGAGCAGACTCTAACCGCTTTCGAGTACGACGAGCTAATTCTCCACGCCCCTATCTCTTCTGGCCTAGGGAGTAAACAAGAACCCCCAGAAGGAACCCGCACCCCAACCGGTAACTTTAACGTGACCTCGAAATTGCCTTCTAAACACATGGGCTATGTTGACCTTGATACCTACCCGCAAGGAGATATCTACACCGGCGTCCCCTGGGTCACCTTCTTTATTTACGAAACTGGCGTAGCGATCCACGGTACCTACTGGCATAATAATTTTGGGCATAGAATGAGCCACGGCTGCATCAATATGCGCAACCAAGACGCCAAGTGGATCTACCATTGGACCACGCCCGTTTATGACCCTCCCTACCGCGATCACTGTGACTGGGCCGTGGAAGGGCGCGGGACGAAGATTGTTGTTCGTTAACAGCACGCGCCTGACCCACTACAAAGATTGTCCTGATAAGGCCACTTTTTGGCTATACGAAGACACAGCATCTTCCCAAAACCCATCATGAGTAAATTCCTCAGGTCTATTCCCTTCTTATTTTTAACCTTGTTGAGCGCTTGTACCTCGCAGGCGGGAGCAATCTCAGAAACGGGGGAAGGTGCGGACCCGACCCATCAAGGGATTACCCAAACCGCCTATCCCCCCCCCCCCCCCCCCCCCCCCCCCCCCACCGCGCCTGCCACTGGCCAACCCCTGGTCTCGCCCACGTCCACGGCGATGACTCCCCCCACAAAAACGCCACGCTCCACAGCGCGGCCCGCTCACCTTCTTCTGCCAGATGCCGAAGTGGTCTATTCTCCCACCGCGCTCGATTTTGACACCTCCACCTATCTGGAAAAAACACACAGCTTTTTGAGCACTTACGAGCAATACCTGATGATCACGGGCTGGACGCCGGCCGCTGAGGTCATTGAGCGCGTGGCGTTGGAGAATTCTATCAACCCACGTTTGTTGTTGGCTCTCTTGGAATATCAGAGCGGGTGCGTGTTCGCTAGCCCACCAGCGCCGGAAGAGTTCGAAGCCGCCATGGGGGCCAATGGCCAGCTCCGCAAGGACCTCTACGGCCAATTGGTATGGGCCGCGCACGTTCTTTCGGAAGGGTTTTATGGATGGAGGGAGGGAAGCCTGGAGGGGGTGCCATTCCCCGATGGGTCAACTTTTTACCCCCCGGAGGATACCAACCCAGGAACTGTGGCCCTGCAATATTTTTTCGCTCAACTTTCTGATAGAGAGGCCTGGGAGAAGGCGCTAAATCCGCAAAGTGGTTTCCCCGCCCTCTACCAGGAAATGTTCGGCGATCCGTGGGAACTTGCCGCGGATTGGGAAGAGCTTGTTCCAGAAGAGCTTTCCCAACCGAGTCTCTCGTTGCCTTTCGAAGTAGGGAAAACCTGGGCTTATACAAGCGGGCCACATAAGGCCTTCGAGAATAACGGACCGCGAGCCGCGCTTGATTTTGCTCCCCCTATGGATGAACAAGGATGTATTCCTACTTCTGAGTGGGTGCTGGCCATAACGCATGGGCTGATTATTCGCTCTGAGCTGGGGGTCGTTATTCAGGATGTCGATGAAGATGGGAAGGAACAAACAGGGTGGGTGATACTATATTTACACATCAGTGAGGAGGATCGTCTCCCGGCGGGTGAATATGTACACCAGGGGGAAAAGGTCGGGCACCCTTCCTGTGAAGGCGGCATCGCAACCGGCACACATTTGCACATTGCTCGTAAATATAATGGGGTCTGGATCCCGGCCGATGGCCTCATTCCCTTTGTGCTGGATGGCTGGCAAGCGCACGCCGGGGAAGGGCCTCGGGATGGGACGCTCACCCGCAACGGGGAGACCAAAATTGCCAACCAGGCCGGGGCTGTCTCCTCCCAAATTACACGCGAAGAGGATAAACCCCTTTATATACCGTTAGGGGGAGAGTGAGGGGGCTTATTCCTTTTTATCCTCCACCAAAACCATCACCGCTACACCGATAAGAGCGATGAAAACCCCAATAAATATAAACACTAGTTGGATGGGCCCAATTGCTGAACCTTTGCTAAACCCGAAAATTAAGGGTCCTAAACCAAAGACATCAGCCAGCAAACACACTCCCGCCCACACCATGCCGATCAGGACTATCACAATTCCCAGTTGATTCTTCGTCATCGTTCCCTCCAATATAAAAACGAATACAGGTAAGTATAAGTTATCCCGTGGAAGCGAGATATAGTACCCCTCCGGGCATGCTACGCGAAAATCTCGGCTACATTCTCTTACCATTTATAACAGCCTTAATGCATTTTTACAACCCGAGTTAGAGGGGTAATTTGGTTTTCCCCTCATCCTAGCCATTGCTGGTCGCAGGCCCACCTTCGGTGTGCACGCAAAGCGTCCCACAGGGAGAGGAGGCTGTCCCCTCTCCTCGTGGGAGAGGGCTAGGGTGAGGGGAGACACACGGGGTATAGAAACCCCGACTACGTATACTTCAAATTTAGAATTGCTGCGGATAACCTTGCAGCATAGTTTTCCTGTTAAATGTATGCTAGAATATAGGCTATGAGTATAAAAATAATTACCCAAAACAAAAAAGCCCGCTTCAACTACAAAATTCTAGATACCTACGAAGCCGGGATTGTCCTCAAGGGCAGCGAAATAAAATCCATCCGGGCACGGAACATCAGTATCCAGCAGGCCTACGTACACACAAATGGCGAGCAGGCCTGGCTGGTTGATGCCTACATCCACCCCTACACACAGGGCGGAGAGCATTATAACCACGACCCGAAACGCCGCCGCAAACTCCTCCTTCACAAACGGGAAATCCGCGATTTATGGGACGGAGTGCGCATCAAGGGGCACACCATTGTTCCCCTCAAAGTATATCTAAGACGCGGCATAGCCAAGGTAGAAATTGCCCTCGCCAAAGGGAAGACCCACGGCGATAAACGTCAAGACCTTGCAGAAGAAGACGCAAACCGCCGGGCAGAGCGGGAGATGCGGAGGTTTGGGTTTTAAGACATATGCCCTCTACCATCAACAGTATCAACCGCCTTCCACAAGCTGAAAAGCGCGCCCTCTACGCCCGAATTATTCCCCCGGAGTTGCTAGAGGCCTTCCACATTCCTCCCAGCTTCCATGACGCCGAAGGACACGACCTGTTGAACCTAGAATGCCCGGCCGGCAGCTCTGACGCTGAGATGTCACTCTTCCACTACAAAGACGCTCCCGACCCCGTCTTCTACGGCCACATCACCGACACCGTTAATGGACAAATTCACATTCTCCTTTACGGCCTTAACGATCCCACCATCCAACGCTTCAATGTTGACCGCCTTCCCGATGGGAGAAAAACCCAATTTGGAACCCAACACCGCAACCTGGAAGCTGAAAAAGCCGCCCTTCGCGCTGGCCTTGCTCCCGGGCAAATCTACCCTGGCCCCGGCCTGTTCACAGAAGCCATGCATCAATTCGAAGATTTCATACGTGATCTGGGACACGATATTTATTTTGCTGAACCGCTCTATTACCACGTCGCGGTCATCTTCGAGCGCCACGGGTTCACGTACCAAAGTGGACGGCGGCTTATGAAAAGCATCGAAGAGGGATTTTCCCCCCACGGTGGCCTCCTCCCCCGCCTCGACGGCGGCACCCCATTCCGCTCACCAAAGGCCTCCCACAGCATCCGCCTCCGCTCCTGGGCCATCCACGATGGAATCCTCGGAAAACCCTATACCAACGTCACTATGTACAAATACGTCGGGGAGCACGCGGGATACTCCTCGACGGATGCAGGGTGGTGCGGGTTGCGAGTTGCGAGTGGCAAGTTGCGAGTTGCGAGTTGCGAGTGGCGAGTGGCGAGTTGCGAGTTGCGAGTGGC
>JAANWX010000048.1 GCA_018263575.1 Chloroflexota bacterium
CCCAAGGTGTTTTGCGCCTTGGCCAAGGTGATGAGTGTCTCCTCGTGGCTGGGGAGCGTGCCAAGGGTGTGCCGGGCGGAGGTGATACTTTCCGGGTACATCTCTAATTGGAAAAGAATTTTGCTCAGACCGGGCGAAGTGCTTGAATTTTTGGTGAGCGTTTCCAGGGCCTTTTGTGCCAAGTTTTTGGCCTTTCTCTGTTCTCCTTGGATGAGCGCCAATCTTGCTAGAACCGTCAAAAGTGCGGGGTCTTCCGGGTACGGGGCAGCGATATTTTCTACCAGCGTTTCGGCCGCTGTTGTGAAATCTTTTTCTATTAAGGTAGCCAACAAAACGATGATTTCCTTAGCATATTTTTCAAACCCATGCGGAGTGCGGGCCGCCCTGATGATCTCTTTCCAGGCGGGAGATGTCAGCGGGTTTTCTTGGACTTGGGCCGTAGTGGTGTTCAATTGCGCGGAAAGCCGGGTTTGGATGTCCCGATGTACTTTGGCAGCTTGTTGGAGGACACGCATCGCTTCCTGTGGTTTTTGGGCCAGCCGGTAGAGTTCTGCGCGTTGGCTCAATTCTGGGGCGTGAAGCGTGGGGGAAATATTAACTTCAGCCAGGGCATGGGCTACCTGAGAGGTTAATGCCGGCTTGGCAAGAGAAAGCGCTTGGAGCCAGGCCATTTGTTTTTCCGGGGGGAGAATTTCCAAGAAATTGAAAAGGTAATTTTGTGCCTTCTCGGGTGGAGAAGGCGTTGCCAGCAGGGTTCGAACGCCCAAGGGAGCGGGGAGGGCGTTCAATAATTCCTGGCGGGCGTCGGTGAGGTTGTAGAGGCAGGCCAGGGGAGATTTCCAAGCCGTGAGTGGCTGGCAGGCGGCTAATATTTCTTTCCACGAGGGCGTTTCGCGGTAGGTTTCGAGGAGAGCCAGGGCCAGCAGGAAGGCTTTGGCCAGGGCTACGGGGCCGGTTGGGTTTTGGGCAAAGTCCCGGTAACAGTGAGCGGCCTTTTCCTGGACGGTGGGAGAGAGTCGCGCGGGCGGCCAGGTCAGGCGGGTGGGATTCTCCCGGTTGAGGGCCACCATCCCCAGGCGGGCGGGCGTCCACGCTCCCGGATTATCCCCCACGCTGCGAACGACTTCCATCCTGAAGCTTTCATCCAGAAGCTCGTGCCACACCGCCACGTCCTGGCGCAGGGCGGGAATGACCCATTTCCAAGTCTTTTCTGGAAAGCGTGTTTCTAGTTCTGCAAGAAGGGTTTGTTGCGACGATGTCATAGTAATTGGCCAAGCGAGTTGAGGTAGAGGGCCAGCCCTGTTCCTAGCAGCATGAGAATTGCGCCTACAATGGTTAGGAAGGTGCCGATCCCCCGCGTGGTTTTGATGAGTTCGCTGGTGGCGGTGAGGAGCGATGAGGCGTTCCCCACCAGGCCGGAGACATCATCCGCTAACCCCTTTTGCGCCAAGCGGGTCACTTGTTTGCTAATGGTGCGCGTCTCCCGTCCCATGGAGCGGATGAAAAGGATGATCACACCGGTGAGAAGGGTGAAGAGTCCCATTACGAACAAGCTGGCGGCCATGATAGGTAATAAATGAGTTGTTATTGGCATAGGTTTACTCCTTTTTTCAGGCTTAATACTGTGCAAGGAGTGTGCCAGGGTATTGAGTGAGTATATTTTCTTATTTTTAAGGTATACTAGTACTACGCTTACGACAACTTAGCCTTGTGAGGAAACCATGTCTCGAAAAATATCCCTCGTCATCATATTCGTCTTGTTATTCTTCGTATTGGCTTGTGAGTTGACACCCCCTGTCACCGAACAACCTCCCAGCGCTACCTCTGCCGAGGTTGCCTATCCGGAGCCGGCCGGGGAGGAGAGCGGTGAAGCCTACCCTGCTCCTCCCGCGGAGGTGGAGGCTGCTACGGTCACACCGCTAACTCCCACCGCGACCACGCCCCCGCCACCGACCCATACACCTACCCTTTCCCCCACCTTTACTCTTCAGCCTTCCGACACGCCCACTTTGACTCCCACGTTTACGCAAACGGCCACTGATACGCCAGTGGGCGCTTATCCCTATGCTGTTCAAGAAGGGACACCGCTTACCATGCCGAATCATGCTCATCCCGATGCCGGTTGTAACTGGTTGGGCGTAGCTGGACAAGTGTTTACAAGTGATATGGATGTCGTGAAAGACCTGGTTGTGATTGCTAAGGGAACCTTAGACGGTACGCCGGTTGATATGTTGACAATGACGGGTCTGGCCACTGCTTATGGCCCTGGAGGCTATGAATTTGTTTTATCCAACACCCCCGTGGCCACGGAAGGGACAGTTTGGGTTCAAGTCATGGATTTGGCCGGCGAACAGCTAACTGAGAAAGTGTATCTTGACACGCAAGCGGCATGCGCGGAAAACTTGATCTTGTTGAATTTCGTGGAGGTTGGTGAGTAGAGCAGGTGGTTGCAAAGAGCAGGCCGGGTGCATTGCACTTCGCATTACAGTGCGTTGCACCTGGCGCTTTTTATTCAAATAACCCTGATGAGTAGAATCCCGTCCCTTGCCATAACCTTCTCCTGTGTAGTAAAATTAGGCAAACCTCAAGAGGAATATCGTTAGAATTTAGGCCTGCCTGATAAATGACTGGAGAATTTACTACCCTTAGCGAAAATGTGCAAATGTACCTGGTTGCTATTGCGCGTTTGCGTGATAATGACCATTTTGTTCCTCTGTCTGCATTGGCAGAGGAGTTTTCTATTTCTGCCTCTTCTGTCAATGAGATGTGCCGTAAGTTAGAAAAACAGGGTTATTTGATTTATCAACCCTATAAGGGGGTTGTGCTCACCCAACAAGGTGAAGAGAAGGCAAATTATATTTTACGCCGCCATCGCTTATGGGAGGTTTTTTTGGTGGAAAAATTGGGTTTCAAGTATGAGGCCGCCCATGAAGCCGCTTGCCACTTGGAACATGCCACAACAAATAACTTAGCTAATAGTTTGGACGCTTTTCTGGAGAATCCAGTTGTCAACCCTCGGGGCGAGCCTATCCCTCCTGGCCAAGAGGATTTTGAACCTGTTAAGGGTTTCGCTTTATCCACATTATCCCCAGGGCAGGAACTTCAGGTTCTATCTATTGAGGAAGACGATCTCTCCGTGAAAGAATATCTACTTGAGCTTGGCATTAACCCTGGAAATACCATCCTCCTCCAAGCTGCGACGGCTGAGAATTCACTAATTCGAGTCAATGGTCAGCAGGTTGTTTTGGCGAAGTCCCTGGCTGATACGATTTATGTTCTACAAGAAGGTTTATAAAAAATGGTTTTAACCGATGCCCAATGTGGGCAAGATCTACGTATTATTTCTTATCAAGGCGGCCAAGGAGTCGTTTCTAAGCTTCGGCAGCTAAGTTTGATGCCCGGAGATTGTGTTCAAGTCATCAAGAAAGCCCCCCTGCATGGGCCGCTCTTAATCGAGTCGCAAGGCAGATCTGTGGCCTTGGGGCGGGGGATTGCCGCCAAGGTGCAGGTGGAGGAGGTCTTGGGATGCGATTAGCCCTCATCGGCCAGCCCAATGCCGGGAAAAGCACCCTTTTCAATCAGGTGGCAGGGTACAAGGCCGAAACAGGGAACTTTCCCGGCACGACCGTTACCTATACGGAGAGCACGGTTCGAATTTTGGGGGAAGCTGTTGAATTGGTCGATTTACCCGGCACCTATTCTCTTTCGGCCGCCAGTATGGCTGAGCAAGAAGCCATACGCTATTTGGCTTCTCATAAAGTGGATGCGATTATCAACCTCGTTGATGCCTCTCATTTGGTCCAAGGCCTTAGCCTGACCCTTGAGCTGCTTGAATTGGGGAATCCCGTTGTCGTCGGCATGAACATGATGGATGAGGCCGCTCGTTTGGGCTTCACCATTGATGGCGAGTTATTACAAAACTTGTTGGGCGTCCCCGTATTGCCACTTGTGGCCAACCGGGGACAAGGGATACAAAGATTATTCACTAAGGCCTTTCAGGTGGCCCAGGCGGGAGAAGACACCTCACGAATACCTTATAAAAATAAGGTCTTAGAAGAGGCCGTTCAATCCTTAGCGGGGCAATTGGAAAATAATTCCTTAGGATGGGCGTCAGAGGCCTTGGCTATCCGGCTCCTTGAAAATGGAGAAAGCCTTTTTGCGGATGTCGAAAAAGAACTTCCCCAGGTTGGCGCTAGCATTCAGGAGCAGAAAAAAGTAATTGTTGAAGGCCACGGAAATGACCCGGAGTGGGCTTTTGCGGCAGAGCGTCATGCCCAAGCCCAAGAGCTGACCAGTAAAACGGTGATAAAGGGAGAAGAACGGGTCACCTGGCAAACACGCCTGGATGATGTTTTGCTCCATCCCTTTTGGGGCTATTTGGTCATGTTGGGGATATTATGGTTATTTTTCCAGGGCGTTTACACCGTAGGAAGCTGGTTAGAAGGCCCTTTGCTAACGCTTTTTGATAGCTTCTCCTTGCAATTGCCAATCCTGCTAGGGGGAGAGAGCTTTTGGACGAAGATCTTGGTGGGAGGGATTCAAGGTATCGCTGGGGGTGTGGCCATCGTCCTCCCATACTTGATCCCCTTTTTGTTAGGCATGGGATTTCTAGAGGATGTAGGCTATTTGCCGCGTTTGGCGTTCATGACCGATGCCCTTATGCACCGCTTGGGCCTGCATGGCAAGGCCATCGTTCCCTTTATATTAGGCTATGGGTGCAATGTCCCCGCTGTGATGTCAACGCGTACCTTGCGGGATCGCCAAGATCGCTTTTTATCGGCTCTTTTAGCCACCATGGTGCCCTGCGCGGCCCGTTTATCCATTGTCTTTGGCTTGGTGGCCTTTTACCTTGGCCCAGTCTATGCGGTGGCCATCTATGTCCTCAACATCTTGGTGATCGCCATTGTTGGCCGCATACTATCCATGCGAGTTTTAAAAGGCAGCCCCGGATTGATCCTAGAAGTGCCGCCCTACCGCCTTCCCACTTTGAAAACCGTCGTTCAAAAAGCCTGGTTTAGAATTAGAGAATTCGTCGTGGAGGCTTGGCCTCTTTTGATTGTTGGTAGTGTGATTTTAGAGATTGCCAATATTCTCCGTCTCTCGAAGCTGGTCAATATTCTATTTCGTCCCCTGACCTGGGCTTTGGGGTTGCCGTCTCCTGTAGGAATGCCTCTGGTGTTTGGGATCTTGCGAAAAGAATTATCACTTATCATGCTTCGCCAGGCGCTGGATGTGACCGATTTTTCTGCCGCTCTTAGCCCGCAACAGATGCTCACCTTCACGGTTTTCGTTGTTTTCTATGTCCCCTGTGTAGCAACGCTAGGCGCTCTCCGCAAGGAGCTGGGCGCGCGTAAGATGTGGATCATCACCGGCCTTACTGTCGTCATCGCCCTCGCCGCGGGCCTCTTCACCCGCTTGCTCGCAGAAGCATTGTCTCCTGTGCTGGGCTTCTAATTTCCCATGACTCTTTCTCCTGCTTCCTCTGCCTTCTCTGCTTCCTTCGCCCCTCTCGTTCTCCTTGCCTCCTATCTCCTCGGCTCTCTACCCTTCGGTCTCTGGATTTCTCGACTAGTTGCTGGCGTCGACATTCGTGAAGGGGGATCGGGCCACGTCACAACCACAAATACCATGCGTCATGCGGGATGGGGCGCGGCCGCCCTTGTCCTCCTCCTCGATATGGCCAAGGGATTTGCCCCCACCTACCTGGCCGTAAAACAAGGCCTGCCTGCATGGGGGATTGCCTTAACCGCGGCCTTGGCCGTGGTGGGGCATTGTTGGCCCGTGTGGGCAAAGTTCCGTGGGGGGATGGGATTGGCGACCACTGGGGGCACTTTCTT
Source organism: Chloroflexota bacterium (assembly GCA_018263575.1). Lineage (GTDB taxonomy): Bacteria > Chloroflexota > Anaerolineae > Anaerolineales > UBA11858 > B10-G9. Next base: position 5,838 of record JAANWX010000048.1, read on the forward strand.
GGCTGTCAACCCTTTGGGGATGGTGGTGGGGCTGGGCGTATTGGTGAGCTTGGTGCTGCTTTACGGTCACTCGGCCCGGGGGAGCGCGGTGACCGGCCTGACCATTCCCCCCGTGTTGTGGCTTCTCGGCCTGCGCGGCACCATCCTGTGGGCAGCCGTGGCAGCAGGCTGGGTCTTAGCCATCCGCTTCTTCACCGAAGATTGGCACCGAGAATATAAGGAATTGTGGTTGGATAGAGGAGAGAGTGATGAGTGAGATCTTAGCTATTTATTCTCGATTATATTTTCCGCTCCCAAGACCATCATAGGGCAGCCCTGAGTTCCCCCGACAATTCTTGCATCTCATTTTGCAATTTAGTAATCGTCTCGGAATTCCCTCTTTCTTCCCCAAACTTTCTAAATTGGTACTTTTTAAGGGCTAACTCCCCGCAAAGCTGATAAAAGCGATTTGTGGGACGGTACTTGGCCTTGAATATGGCCTGGGCGCGAGTTGCCATCTGTCTCCACGCGGAGGAGGCGATGTGGTATTGCTCGGGTGTGATGATCTGTGCCTCAACCTCAGAGGACAAGTGAGTCTTTATCCATTTTTTCTCGCGTTGTGTGGCCCAGAGTATTACCACAAACAGCCCCAGCCAACCGCTCCAATCCAAGAAGGTGCCTATCATGAGGCCAGCCACGCCCGGAATTAAAACTGCCACCGTATTATGCAGGGAGTGCGTGAAAACTGCCACAGCCCACCCCACAACAGGCATCCCCACCTTGAAGAACGGACCTTTGTTCAAGCGGGCCACGGCCACACCCATGCCGATGAAAGCGGTATAAAAGGGATGTTGCCATCCCACCAGTATCACTCGAATAAAAATCAACTGCATTAATCCCCCCCAGCCGTCTTCCAGGAATCCATAGGTGTAGATATAGTACGTGTTTTCAGCAGCCGCAAAACCTAAGGCCGTGATTCCCCCGTAAATAATGCCATCTAGAAGGGAATCAAATTCGCTGTGGAAGATCAAAAACACCAGTAAAACCGCCATCCCTTTGAGACTTTCCTCCACAAGGGGAGCCACCAAAGAACCCATTGTTAGGTCTGCAAAAGCTTGAGACTGTGTTAAGGCGTAAACGCTGACTCCCAGAACTGTGTTGATGAAAAACGCTCCTCCAGCGGCAATGGCGACCCCCCAACTAAAAACACCGCCTAAGAGAGCTGCCGGCTCTTTTTCATAGCGGTCGAGCCAGTACAGAATCCATGCGTAGAACAACATTGGAAAGATGCCGGCCAGCAATGATGCCAGAAAACCCATAGAGAATCCTTTTGGTGATGAGGCGATGAGTGATGCGTTGCGTAATGAGGTGACGAGGTAATGAGGAATACTCATCACGTTTTACTCTTCACGCTCCAAAATCACATCCGTTCGGCAAATGAGTGCCTGGTGCGGGTCAACTCCCAGGGAGCGCAAGACCTCGTCCGGGCGGCCTGTTGCCCCAGGTAAGGTAGATAATTGCATTTTGATGCGCGGTTCACCTTCAGAATTCGGGGCGATGACCTCTAATTTCTCAATTAACGGGCGGAGGTCGTATTCCTTTTTTTTCCTTGTGCGCTGAAGATGCTTTTGCGCCAGTATTTGGGCCACTTGACTTTCTAGGTTTGGCGTTTCCGGGGGGAGAGTCACGGTGAATTGGGAAGATTGGATAAGGGTGGGGAGCTTATCACCGTGGAGGTCGGGAACTTCTTCCAGATGGTGGACTTCAATGCCGGGAGGAGCAGCATCTTGGAGGGCCGCGGTCACTTCTTCCAGATCGCAAATCTCAGACATCCAGAAATCCCCCACCTCGTGCGTGCTGGTAAATCCTAATGGGAGCGGGGAGGCCAGGTTCAGGAGGGGGTGCGGGGTATAGCCTTCGCTATAAGCCAGCGGGAGATTGGCCCGGCGCATCATGCGTTCCCAGGCGCGCCGCAAATCGAGGTGGCCTGTATAGCGCATAGCTTTTGTTTTCGAGAAGGTAATTCTAATACGTTGTTTTTTCATAAGGTGTTGGGAGTTGGGAAATTGGGGATTGGGAAATTGGGATCGGGAGACTGGGGATCGGGAAATTGGGGATTGGGAAATTGGGATCGGGAAACTAGGAATCGGGAAACTAGGAATCAGGGATCAGGGATCAGGGCAGCCAATTTTTGCCTAGTACAGCTCGGCGCAAGTTTTTATGCGGTTCTAAGGTGCGTTGCACTCCCGTTTTTGGAGTGCATTGCACCTGGGGCACAAATATTAACTACCAATGAATTTATGCCATCATGTACTAGTGCGATGGCTTGTTGGCGGAAGTATGATTATAACTCAGGTAAATCTAGCACCAGCTTCCAAAAAGTGTGGGGGTTAGAAGGTGCGACGAGAACCAATATACCAACCCACTAATCCACCAGTTTACCAGTCTCCCAACCAACTACTCAACTACAGGGCAGAACCAGGCCTCACTTGAGACTTGGCGGCGCAAATCGTTGAAGGTCGGTAAAATACCACAGGCATAACACTGCTCTCGGCAGTCGGGGCGGGTTTTTCCTGCTTGGCTCCACACATAATCTTGGAAGAGGATTTTTTTGCGCACACCAGCGTTAATATGATCCCAGGGAAAAGCTTCCTCCTCTGGGCGTTGGCGGTGGGTATAGAAATCTGGGTCTAGGCCTACTTCTTGAAAAGCTTTCATCCAGGTCTCATAGTCGAAATGCTCTCGCCAGGCATCGAATTTGGCACCTCGTTTCCAGGCCTGGTAAATGACCTGAGCCATGCGCCGGTCACCCCGTGAGAGCCAGGCCTCGTAGATCGATTCTCGAGGATCGTTCCAGTTCAATTTGAGGCCTCGTCCCCGGAGTTCCTTTTTCAAAATATCAATTTTGGCTTGAATCTCTTTCATGGTATCGCACGCTGTCCACTGGAACGGCGTGTGAGGTTTGGGGATGAAGGTGCTCACCCCGGCGTGAACTTGAGCGCGTCCGCCGATGATTTTTGCGCCCTCATCTCGCACGGCTTTAGAAAGCTGGGCGATGGCCCTCACATCCTCCAGGGTTTCAGAGGGATGCCCGATCATAAAGTATAGTTTGATCGTGTGCCAGCCCCGAGCATAGATTTCCCGCGCCGTTTCCAGGAGTTGGGCATCGGAGGTAGGTTTATTGATAATTTTGCGCATGCGTTCTGTGGCCGCTTCGGGAGCGAGCGTGAATCCGCTGCGCCGCTGACCGGCTAGGGCATCCATCAGATCCACCGAAACGCTGTCAATGCGCAGGGAGGGGAGGGAGGCGGAAATGTTTTCTCCCTCGAAGCGGGCGTTGATGGCTTCCACCAGAGCAACGATTTTCGTATAGTCAGAAGATGAGAGGGAGAGCAGGCCAATCTCGCTGTAGCCTGTGTGGGGGATGATGTTTTCGATGGCGGAGAGAATCTCTTCTGGGGAACGTTCTCGCACGGGACGGTTGACCATTCCCGCGTGGCAAAACCGGCAACCTCGCGTGCAGCCGCGCATGATCTCCACCGGGGCGCGGTTGTGGACCACGTCCACGTAGGGAACGATGAATCGGGTGGGTGGGGGCGGCAGTTCCCCCACAACGCGCTTGGTGATGGTCCGGGGTGCGGAATCCACCAAGGCTTCCAGATGGGAAAAGGTGCCATCCCCCTGATAGTGTGCCTTGTAAAGCGCAGGGACGTACAGGCCCGGGATTTGGGCCATCTTTTCTAATAGTTCTTGGCGCGTTGATGTGGCGGTTTGAGCGCCTTTGAATTCTTTAACACAATCCACGATTTCATGGATGACTTCTTCCCCTTCCCCGATGGCGAAAGCGTCCAGGAAGGGCGCCACTGGTTCTGGGTTGTAGGTCGCCTGTCCCCCGGCGATCACTATCGGGTGATCGAGGTCTCTTTCCGCGCTGAAAAGTGGGATATTCCCCAAGTCCAAAACGTTGAGCAGGTTGGTGTAGAGAGATTCGTAGGGGAGCGAGACGCCCACCAGGTCGAATTCCGCCAGGGCGTGTTTGCTTTCCAGGGAATAGAGGGGAATCTCCGCCTGGCGCATGGCTTCTTCCATATCCACCCAGGGGAGAAAAACCCGCTCCGCCAGCGCATCCCGTCTTTTGTTGAGAAGGTCATAGAGCACCATGATGCCCAAATTGGACATGGCCAGGTCGTAAATTTCGGGGAAGACCAGCGCGACTTTGGTTTGGACTTCATCCCAATTTTTGGTAACCTGATTTAGCTCACCGCCGGTGTAGCGTCCGGGCGTGCGTACGGTGGGGAGGATGGCATTGAGTCGTTTTTCGATACTCATCACTCGTTACTCATTACTCGTTACTCATTACTCATTACTCGTTACTCTATTACTCATTACTCGTCACTCATCACGCTTTATTCAAAAACCCAGGGATCAATAGCCCGGTCCCACTCGACCAGTTCTTCTTTGTTGAACCACAGTGCGACTTCTTTCTCGCCATTTTCGGGAGAGTCTGAGGCGTGAGTCAGGTTGCGGCCAATTTCTAGCCCAAAGTCGTGCCGGACGGTGCCGGGAGCGGCTTCGGTGGGATTGGTAGCCCCCATAGTTTGGCGGACGGCTGCCACAGCATTGCGCCCTTCCCAAGCCATGGCCATCACCGGCGAAGAGGTGATGTACTCCAACAGCGGTTCATAGAATGGTTTCCCTTTGTGAATGCCGTAATGCTTTTCAGCCAGCGCTAGGCTGACCTGCATGAATTTAGCGGCCGCGAGTTGCAGACCTCGGCGCTCTAAGCGGCTGATGACCTCGCCAATCAATCCTCTTTGGACAGCGTCCGGTTTTACTAAAACAAGCGTTTTTTCCATAGAAATAGTCTCCTTTCCTCCCGATGAGGAAATTAATCACGAATGTACGAATAAACGAATGGTACAAATTACTTTCCTGCGTTGGTTTTACACCCAATCCACGTAGGTGGATTTAGCGAATCAGCCTCGAATTATATTCGATGGTTTCCCTTATGAAATAAGACCTCTTAAGTATACTTGGGGATGGGAGTCTTGGGAATGGGTGTTGGGGGGTGGGGAGTGCTAAAAAGTTGTTGGTCAATCATTGCCCCCACCCGGCCTCCCCATCTCCCTAGTCCCTCCGCACCCATGCTCCCCCNNTCCCCAACCCCTCCGCACCCATGCTCCCCCGCTCCCCAGCCTCTCCACACCCTCGCTCCCCCGATCTCTGCCACATGCCACATGCCACTTGCCACTTGCCACATGCAACTCGCAACTCGCAACTCGCAATTCGCCCACCCTCTCCCTCCCTTGCCCTCCTCTCCCTTAGCGATTATACTTCCCCTATGCAACTCAATGACTTCATCACCTCTATCTCAAAAGAATATTTACCAATCGAACGTGAATTATTTCAACGTGCCTACGCTATTGCTGAGAAGGCTCACGGGACTCAAAAGCGAGCCTCCGGCGAGCCATATATGATTCATTGTAAAGCTGTCGCCTCCATCCTAACCGAAATGAACGCCCCTCCCGCAGTTGTCGCTGCGGGACTTTTACATGATACGGTTGAGGATACCAAACTCACATTCGAAGACTTAGAGAAAGAATTTGGCAAAGAGATAGCTGAGTTAGTACAAGCGGTTACCAAACTAGATACCCTGCCACGTGTTACGCGCAGCAATCATTACCGTGAAGGAGAAAACGAGGAGGACAATGACGGGCAGGGGAGTAGTTGGCGAGCCGAACTTGCCTCGGTGAATTTGAGAAAAACCTTTTTAGCCATGGCCGATGACCCCCGTGTTGTTCTCATTAAATTGGCCGACCGTCTCCATAACATGCGTACCCTAAATTATTTGCGCCCTGAAAAACAAAAACGCATTGCACAGGAGACGATGGATCTTTTTGCCCCCTTGGCTAGCCGGCTGGGTATCTCCCAAATTCAAACCGCTCTTGAAGACCTTTCTTTCCAATATATTGAGCCAGACACGTATAAAGACATCACAAATCAACTGGATGAGCGTCGTTCCGAGCGTGAGCGCGAAATGACAGAAATTATCACCGATGTAAAAGACGTCATGGGACAAGCCAGTATTGACACTGAGGTATCGGGGCGGCCCAAACACATCTACTCCATCTACCGCAAGATGCGGCGCAACAAGGTTACCATCAAGCAACTTCACGACCTGCGGGGAGTACGCATTATCGTCCCCAGCGAAGAGGACTGCTATGCCACAGTCGGCATCATCCATTCTAATTGGCGGCCCTTGCCTGGGGAATTTGATGATTATATTGCTGCCCCCAAACCCAACTTATACAAGTCTATCCATTCCAGCGTAGTTTATAAGGATGGAAAAGCGCTCGAAGTTCAGATCCGCACCCCTGAAATGGATCGCAACGCCGAGTACGGCATCGCCGCTCACTGGCGATACAAAGAAGGCGAACAGCGCGACACAGACTTCGAGCACCGCGTTACCTACCTGCGTCAAATGCTTGAATGGCAAAAAGAAGTCGAAACAGCGCAGGAATATGTAAATGGCCTCAAAATTGATGTCTTTGGCGACCGTGTCTATACCTTCACGCCCCAGGGCGATATCATTGACCTTCCCGTCGGGAGCACGCCTATCGATTTCGCTTACAACATCCACACCGAGGTTGGTCACCGTTGCCGGGGAGCCAAAGTTAATGGAAAGTTGGTTTCCCTCGATTACAAACTCTCAACCGGTGAACAGGTGGAAATTCTAACCTCCAAGCGGGGTGGCCCCAGCCGAGATTGGCTGAACGAAAACCTGGAACTCGTCAAAACCCAACGAGCCCGTTCCAAAATTAGGCGTTGGTTCAAACATCAAGAACGGGATAAGAACAAAGCCTCGGGTGAAGCGCTCCTAAAACAAGAAGTTTCTCGTCTGGGCTTAGACCACGAGCTGGATTTGGAGAAATTGGCCGAAATATTTAATTACCAAACGCCCGAAGACCTCCTGGTGGCTATTGGCTGTGGAGACATCTCCATTGGACGCGTCGTGAATGGGCTGGTCACTTTTGTTGATGGCACCCCCATAGACGTCCCCGCCTACCTGGATGCCGATATCAGCCGGGAGACCTCCAGCGACATCACCGTTTTAGGATTACAAGGATTAAGAAACCGCCTAGCCGGATGCTGCAACCCCACCCCAGGCGATGAAATCATTGGCTACATCACCCGCGGCCGAGGAGCAACCATCCACCGTAAAGACTGCGCCAACATCCTCAACACCTCGGACCCCGAACGCCTGGTCGAAGTTACCTGGGGCTCACCACACCGCACCTTCCCCGTCCCCATCCAAGTCCACGCTTACGACCGGACCGGCCTCACCCGCGATATCGCCACGCTCTTGGCAAACAACAACGTCCCCATGACCGACCTCCACGTCGATGTTGACGAAGCCAAGGGAGAAGCCGTATTCGATATCCTCGTCGGCGTAAAAAACGTCAAACAGCTTCGGCGTATCCTTGACCTTTTAGTCCGCCTAAACAACATCTACGATGCCCGGCGTGTGCAATCAGCATAAACATTTTTGGGGGAGGAGCGGGACACCGCCCGCCTTTTCCCATCTTTTGGCCTCGAACATTCCCCGTCTGCTACCATTTTTCCCAGTAGAGTCGAATCTCAGTCCAGGAACATCACCCACCCCTAAACTTCTGAACTCGGAGAAGATAACAATGCCTCAAATCTACTGCGCCTACCAAGATTGTGAAAACAACGAAGACGAACTTTGTTGTGCCTCAGCGATCCGGCTTGACCCCAAAGAAGGCTGCCTCACGTATGCCCCCTATGAGAGCTTGCCATCCAAAGAAGAATCCTCTTCAGATGATTCCCTCACCTGGGACGAAGAATATTTCGAATACGAATTCCTCGACGACGAAGGTACCTTGTAGAAACCTATGCCCCCTTTCGACCATTTTGGCCTTCTGGCCCCATTCTACGAAATCTTTATCAAGCCCAAAAACCCTGTAGACCTTATCCGTTTAGCTGATTTGCCTACTACAGGACCCTTATTAGATGCCGGAGGCGGCACAGGAAGGGTAGCCCAATTTTTCCACGGGCAAGTCTCCCAGATCGTGGTCGCCGACCTTTCTTGCCGCATGCTTTCCGAAGCAAAAAATAAAAACGGCCTAGACCCTGTTTGCTCGCATACAGAAAAACTGCCCTTCCCAAACGCTTATTTTGAGCGCGTCATCATGATAGATTCCCTGCACCATGTCTGCGACCAAAGCCATACTGCGCATGAACTTTGGCGAATCTTAAAACCGGGCGGAAAACTCATCATCGAAGAGCCGGACGTGCGTAAATTTTCAGTAAAACTAGTTGCCTGGGCCGAAAAACTAGCCCTCATGCGCAGCCACTTTCTTTCTCCCCCGGAAATAGCCAGCCTCTTTGAAGGCTTTGATTCTCGGGTGGTGCATGAACAAAACGGCTATATATCTTGGGTAGTTGTGGAAAAGGTCGTCTGATTGGTCGGTGAAGGTGCGTTGCACTTGCATTCCAAAGTGCATTGCACCTGCTGTTGGTCGAGTAGTCTTATTAGTCTGATTGGTCTGATTACTCATTTCTCCCCCGCTCCTCTGCTCCCCGCTCCCTTTCTCCCCCGCTCCCCTGCCCCCTTGCTCCCCCTCCCCTGCTCCCCTGCCCCCTTGCCCCCCTCCCCGCCGCCCATCCAGTAGAAAAGGCCGCTTGTAGGTTGTATCCCCCTGTGTCTCCGTGCACGTCCAAGACTTCTCCCGCAAAAAATAAACCCTTTACCAATTTGGATTCCATCGTATGCGGATCGACCTCACTGGTCTCCACCCCCCCAGCGGTGATAATGGCGTGATTGAGCGTGCGATGCCCGCTTACCTCGAGGCGAAAGTCTTTTAACCACAGTCGCAAACGTTTTCGCTCTTCGGCGGTGATTTGATGATTGTGTTTTCTAGCGGGAATATTGGTCTCTTCTATGCACACGGGAATCAATTTACGAGGAAGCAAACCTTCTAGAAGAGTCTTGAATTCTTTGCGGTGCATTTTTTCGATGTCGCGCAAAAGACGCGCGTCCAGGGTAGGGTGGTCGAGGGCGGGTTTGAGGTCAATGGAAATTTCTACCCGGTTGCCGCTCCTTAGTTCATCAACAATTTGCCCGCTCATGGTGAGGATAATTGGCCCAGAAAGCCCGAAATGAGTGAAAAGCATTTCCCCAAAAATATCATCTTCTTTTTCACCGTTGATCCAAAGATTAACTTGCACATTTCTTAAACTTAACCCCTGGAGACGGGGCGCGGTATCACCTTTTGTGAGCAGGGGAACCAAGGCTGGCCTAATGGGAACGATGGTATGCCCGGCCGATTTTGCCAGTTTATAACCATCTCCGGTGGAGCCTGTTCCCGGGTAGGCTGCGCCCCCAGTGGTGATGACCACGGCGTCCGCGTAATGCTCCTTATGGGCCGTGCGCACGCCTTTGATGCTATTTCCCTCAAAAATTAAACCTGTCACTGGGGAACGTGTCCTGATCTCCACGTCCTTGGCGCTGGCCCACCTGACGAGAGCGTCAACCACATCTTGGGCGCGTTCGCTTTCTGGGAAGACTCGTCCTCCGCGTTGCTCCACGGTGGGCACCCCCAACTCTTCGAAGAAAGCTCGTAGTTCAGCGTTGAAAAAATGGTAAAAAAGCTGGGTCAGGAACTTCCCTTTGGGATTGAAGTGTCTCAGAAATTCCCGCACGTCGTCGGTGTTGGTGAGATTGCAACGGTTTTTGCCGGTCAGGAGCAGCTTCCGGCCCGGTGAAGATTTTTTTTCGAGGAGGAGAACCCGCGCTCCCCCCTCGGCGGCTTGGCCCGCTGCTATGAGGCCCGACGCTCCCCCGCCTACAACGATGATGCGTTTTTGTGACACGATTACCTGCCTTTGAAGTGGTGCGTTGCACCTGCTTCTGGGTGCGCTGCACCACGAGTCTAACGTCATAATGTTGAACAATTTCGCGCAGAGATTATACCAGGTGATCCCTCACCTCGATCCTCTCCCAGGGGGAGAGGAGGCTGTCCCCTCTCCTGTGGGATGCCCGGCGGGCACAGCCTAGGGGCTGCACACCGTGAGCAGAGCGAGGGTTAGGGTGAGGGCAGAGGCTGAACGGTTACCACTAGCTCAACGGAGGACATCCCCATGGAAGAACAAAGTCTTAAATCTTTCGAGATTCCAAATCTCAACACGGAGCAGATGCGCGAAGTAGACCGGGCCATGATCGAAGATTATCATATTGAATTGATCCAGATGATGGAAAATGCTGGCCGGAATTTGGCGCATTTGGCCCGCACACGCTTTCTTGATGGCGATCCGCGCGGGCGAACGGTGATCGTTATGGCTGGCCGGGGTGGGAATGGCGGTGGGGGCTTGGTCTGTGCCCGGCGGTTACGGGCCTGGGGTGCGGATGTGCGCGTGGTGACCACCCACAAAGATGATGAGTATCGAGGTGTACCCGCCCATCAACTTGCCATCTTGCGCAAAATGAGCTTAAGCATACTCTCGGCTCAGGAGGAGCCTTTTCCCACGCTTAAACCACCGATAGATCTTATTGTGGATGCCATTATAGGCTATAGTTTATCTGGTGCGCCGCGTGGTGAGGCTAAGCAAATGATCCTCTGGGCTAACGGTCAAAAGGTGCCGATCCTGAGCTTGGATGTCCCCTCGGGCCTTGACACGGCTTCCGGGAAGGTTTACGATCCGGCCATCCGCGCCACGGCCACCCTCACGCTGGCACTTCCTAAGTATGGGCTGCGAGCAACCGGCACGGAGGATTATGTCGGCGAGTTGTATTTGGCGGATATTAGCGTGCCGCCCAAACTTTACGCAGGGATGGGATTGCAACCTTCCGTGGGGCCTATCTTTGCCAAGGAGGAGATTATTCGCCTCAAATCGAATATTGACAGATAATAAATTTCACTGTACAATGCCTACGTTCAATTTTCGGCGGAAACTTAACAATTGATAATTATAACCAAGGTGCCTTGGTAGTTCCAACGTATTTTTCTGGAACGGCCTTGCCCCCCGGAAGGGAAGGCTGAAAGGCGAAGTCTGTTAAAGTCAGACGCTGTCCCGCAACTGTATGTTAGTCAGATAGTCAGATAATCGGCCAAACACAAACCGTTTGGCTTGGTAGTCTGATAGTCTGGTAGTCGGCCAAACACAAACCGTTTGGCTTGGTAGTCCGGTAGTCCGGTAGTCGGCCAAACACAAACCGTTTGGCTTGGTAGTCCGGTAGTCCTTAAATGGACTACAAGACTAAAGACTAGAGACTAAAGACTAAAGACTAAAGACTAATCGACTAACAAGCCAGGCCGCCCGCCTTGATTATTCGTTCATTAGCTCTCGTGGAAAGGAGGTGTGAACATTTGAAGTTTAAATGTGAGTACTAGTTACGAAATTCAAGCCGCATCCCCCTGTCAGAGACAGGGATTTTTGTTTTAAATGTACGATACTTACAGGGTATCGAACCTGATTTAAGTAATTACTGAGGAGAAAAAATGAAAAAACTAACCTATCAAATCATAGTAGTATTGAGTGCAACCCTCTTACTGGGCGCATGCGCTAGCCCTGCGACGACCGAGGTCGAGGTTGTCGAAGAAGCAACTGAAGTTCCTGTTGAGGAACCAACGGAAGAGCCGAAAGAAGAACCCACCGAGGTGCCAACGGAAGAGCCTACAGATCTTCCTGAACCCACCCCTGAGCCTATTGTCGTCACCGATGACTTGGGCGAAGAGGTTGTTTTGGCCGAACCCGCTCAGCGCATCGTTTCTCTCTCCCCTTCCATTACAGAGAGTCTCTTTGACATTGGGGCCGGCGATCTTATTGTAGGCCGAGACGCTAAATCCAATTACCCTGAGGAAACCCAAGAAATTGAAAGTGTAGGTTCTCTCTGGGAGGGATTGCCCACGGAAACCATCCTCGCCCTGGAACCTGATCTGGTAATTGTTGCCCAAATCGTTAGTCCTGAACAAGTACAGGAACTCAAGGACTTAGATCTTAATGTTTATTGGCAGGCCAACCCGGAAGATTTCCAAGGCTTGTATGATAACCTAATGGACTTGGCAACACTAACTGGAAAAGAAGAGGCTGCTCAAGAACTGGTGACCTCCCTTCAAGACCGGGTAACGGCCGTAGAAGAAAAACTGGCTGACGTGGAAGAGTCCCCGCTTGTATACTATGAGTTGGACGCTACCGACCCAGTGAATCCCTGGACACCTGGCCCGGGAACCTTCATTTCTTATATCATCAATAAAGCCGAAGGTCTTAATCTCGGCGATGCTATGGATGGAGCCTGGGTGCAATTGAGTTCAGAGGAAATCATCACCCAGAATCCTGACATCATCATATTGGCGGATGCCCTCTTTGGGATAACTCCTGAAGGTGTTGCCGAACGACCAGGTTGGGATGGGATCAAAGCGGTGGAAGAGGAACAGGTTTTCCCCTTCGAACCCATCCTCAGCGTGCCAGGCCCCCGCTTGGTGGATGGCTTCGAGCAACTAGCCGAAATCCTGCACCCCGAAGTATTTGATAATTAAGCACTGTTATTTCACCACAAAGGCACGAAGAACACAAAGTTTTTCTCTAAAGTACACAGAGAATTTCTTTGTGTACTTAAAACAAATTCTTAGTGCCCTTTGTGTCTTTGTGGTAAGAAGAAGCCCATCATGCGAAAACGCCCCTATCTAACCCTCGGAATTTCCCTGGCGCTCGCCTTTGTGCTGAGCGTTGCCCTGGGTGCGGTCTTCATCCCTCCCGGCACTATTCTGCGCATAGGCATCAACGCCCTGCGCATATTCCAAATAGACCCCGATTGGCCCGAACATTTTGTGACCATCATCCACAAAATACGCTTGCCCCACGCCATCCTCGTGACCCTCACCGGAGCGGCTTTGGCCGGCAGCGGGGCCGCCTTTCAGGGACTGTTTCGCAATCCCCTGGCTGATCCGTACCTCATCGGTGTCGCCTCCGGAGCGGGATTAGGCGCCGTCTTCTTCATGGCCTTGCCGTGGATGGGCCGTTACCTGATTCCCATGGGGGCTTTTTTGGGGGCTGTTCTCACCGTGCTGGTCGTGTATGGCCTGGCGCGGGTTGGGAAGATGGTGCCCCTCACCACCCTGATATTGGCGGGCGTGGCCGTGGGATCATTCACCTCGGCCCTGACTTCCTTTCTCATGATCCGTTCCCAGGAGCGTGTCCACCATGCTTTGGCCTTCATGCTGGGAGGCGCCCCCATCGCGGGTTGGGATCCGGTCAAAATCGCCCTCCCGTACATGGCAGTTGGCACCGGGCTGCTGATTATGAGCGGCCATTTCCTCAACGTCCTTCAATTTGGCGAGGAGCAAGCGGCCCAGTTAGGCCTCCCGGTCGAAAAAGTTAAAATCTTCATCATCCTGGCCGCCTCCCTCACCACAGCGGCAGCCGTCTCCTTTTCTGGCGTGATCGGTTTCATCGGACTCATCGTCCCGCACCTGGCCCGCATTTTCTGGGGAGGAGATTACCGCCGCCTGATCCCCTTCTCCATCTTGGGCGGGGGGATTGCCCTCCTTGTAGCGGATGTCCTGGCCCGCGTCCTTCTAGCCCCCCAAACCCTGCCCGTGGGGATCGTCACCGCCCTGGCAGGCGCGCCCTTCTTCTTGTGGATTTTGCGCCGCGCCAAACGGGAGGTTTTTTGGTAAACATGCTTAAAATCCGAGACCTGACAGTCCATTACGGAGATGTTACCGCTCTCCAAGCGGTCGATTTAACCGTCTCCCCGGGGGAGATTCTGGCCCTCATCGGCCCCAACGGAGCGGGCAAGTCCACCCTCATCCGTGCCCTCAGCGGGGTGTTGCCCCTCCATGGGGGGGAGGTGGTGCTGGATGGGAAGAATATCACCGCCTTCACCCCCAAACACCGTGCCCAGCATGTGGCCGTTGTCCCCCAATCCCGCCAACTGGGAGGAACCTTCACCGTCCGCCAAACCGTGATGCTGGGCCGCACCCCACACCTTGGCCTGATGGGAAAAGCCACGCCCCATGACGAAGCCAAAGTGGATTGGGCCATGGAAAAAACCTTGGTCCAAAATCTATCGGAGCGGCGTCTGGCGGAGATTTCTGGCGGTGAGCAGCAGCGCGTCCTTTTAGCCCGTGCCCTGGCGCAAGATACCCCCGTTTTATTGCTCGATGAACCCACCAACCATTTGGATTTGCAGCACCAGATGAATATCCTCAGCCTGGTTCGGAAATTGGTGAGCGAGCAAAACCTCACCGTGTTGATGGCCATGCACGACCTCAACCTGGTCTCCTTTTTTGCCGACCGGGTAGCCTTATTGGTGGATTCTGAGTTACAAAACGTAGGGAGCTTAGAAGAGGTATTGACAGCGCAGAATATTGCCGCCGCTTACCAAACACAGGTGCAGACCATCCCGCACCCTGATTCTGGTGTGCCCCTTATTCTTCCCGACAGCATGGAGACTTAAAATTAGATGCGCGGGGCATCAAGGCCCAACGGGGGATCGAATTCTAGGCGGGATAGGGCGATCGTAATCCTGTCCGCTATCCGCTAGGCCAGTATGATAGATCGGAA
>JAANWX010000049.1 GCA_018263575.1 Chloroflexota bacterium
TCGCCTGGCGGAAGCGGAAACCCTTTCCAATGTTCTTCAGGTAGAGCTGGCGACCCCTCCTGAAAATCCTGTGCGTCCTCGCGTATTGATGAATACCGCCTTGGCCGGTGTTGTCGGGTGGAAAAACCCTCGATTGTGATACGCCTTGTAACTTACAAGGAAATCTAATAACCAGGACAGTTGACGCCAGTGGTACAACGGGGACAATCGATGTTGATGGGGATTTCATCATCGAGAATACCTACAGCGACTTTACCGCTCCTGGGTCGGGAGCCACTTTCACCATTGCCGGAGGTTTCAGGAGCGATATCACCTCTGGCAGCTTCGATGCCAATGGCGGCACAATTACTTTCGACGCTGGCACAGGGACTCAAGATTTGAACGTTGCCAGTCCAATTACCTTTTACACGCTGGCCGTCACCAGCGGATCGACCCTTGTGGAAACCCAGGCTGGTGACAATGTATCTATTACCACCATAGATAACAATGGCTCTATCCAAAAATCGCAGTCAGTGAGTGGCACCGGCACCAAAACCTTTGGCCTCACCGGGGTTGAGATTGAAGTGACAACACACAGCGGGTTATCCGAGTTGCAGGTTGAACACGTAGGTTCCAGCCACACCGGAGCAACATCGCGGATAGGGAATGGCCAGTATTGGACAATCACGCCAACAGGCCTTTCCTTGTCGTTTCTACACGTCTACTACCCCCTCTCACAACCTCCCATTCCCTGGCATTACCCTTCAATTATGGTAATATAGAAGAAGTCCTCAATTCTTATCGTAACACCACTGCAAAAAGGTGATAATAATGGAATTCACAAATCAGGAATCATTCTCACAAGAACCCCTCTCAATGGATATTCGTCGCTACTTGGGACTGTTTAAGCATTGGTGGTGGCTGATCGTCATAGGAGCGTTAATAGGTGGCCTAAGTTCTTATATTTTTAGTAGCCGCCAACCAAACATATACCAGGCCGGGGCAACTATTTTGATAAGTCGCCCTCAAGTTACCACCGATTATGCCAGTTCTCTGGCGAATGAGCGAATTGCAAAAACTTACTCAAATCTAATAATCCAACAACCTACATTAAAAGGGGTTATTGAACAGCTTGGATTGGATTTGGGTGTAAATCAATTACAAAAAGCTATATCTGTCAGCGTTGTACCTGATACACAACTACTCGAATTGAAAATTGAGGATACTGACCCAACCCGGGCTTCACAAATTGCAAATACAATCGGTACAGTATTTGCGGAAACAAATGCTGAATTACAGGCTTCTCGATATGAAGAAATGAAAAAGAATCTTGAGGCCCAAATGAGCAGTATGGATGAACAAATTGATAGTACCAACCAGGCTTTAGAGGAAATAACGGGAGGTAGTGTAAATCCCCAAGAGGATATGTTGCAAACAAAACTTGCTATCTATCGAGATATATACCAAAGTTTATTGCGAAAATCTATTGAAACCGAAGCATTGGAAACTGATTCAATATCAGCTGAAGCCTTATCAGGTACTTCTCCCGATATTGAAGAACGGCTAGAGATCATCAAACAAGAGATTGATGTTATTTCCGATGAAATGGACAATGTTTCATTTTATGACCCTGCATACGATTTGCTACAGTTAAAACTAGATGCGTATCAAAACCTTTACAAAACCCTTGTTCAAGATCTAGCCCTTGAGGATATCAGTGTCAAGGCGCAAAATGCACAATTAGATGAATTAAATGATGAGCTAAATACTGAATCGTTATCTGCCCAACTTGAAGCCATTAGTTCCCGTATTCAAGATACTACGGCTGAATTGGAAGCTATAGGAGCAAGCCCAGAAACAGGTAGCCAACGCGATCGTTTGGAGTCTAATTTAGTTTTATACCAACAAACATACGCCAATTTGGTTCAAAGCTACGAAAGTGTGCGGCTTGCAGAAGTACAAAATACTACTAGCGTTGATCTAGTGCAACCAGCGACGCCACCTCAAAAACCTATTCGTCCGGATATTCCTAGTAATACACTTTTAGGGGCAGTGGTAGGTTTCATGGGGGCTGTTGGCATTGTGTTTTTGATTGAGGTCTTGGATGATACCGTTCGAGGCCCGGAAGAGATATCCCGTCATCTTCAATTACCGGTTTTGGGCGTGATTTATGAAGTTGATAAAGACGATGAACTTATAACCATCACCCATCCTCGTTCCCCTATTTCTGAAGCTTTTCGTGCCTTGCGGACAAACATTCAGTATTCAAGTGTGGATTTTCCCCTGAGCAAAATTTTGATAACTAGCCCCCAGCCAAAGGATGGAAAAACAACTGTGGCTACAAACCTAAGCGTAGTTATGGCCCAAGGTGGCAAAAAAGTTTCTCTCGTTGATGCTGATTTAAGACGACCTCGTGTTCATAAAAAAATGCAGGTTTCTAATCGTCAAGGGTTGACATCTTTGTTTGCTGGCGATAATTTTCAGTTTGATGGTGTCATGAAAGCGGCAAATGTATCTGGGTTGTATCTGCTCACGTCCGGAAATTTACCGCCTAATCCTGCTGAATTGATGAGCTCTGAGCGCATGTACAAAATATTGAATGAATTAGATGCCAGATCTGATGTCGTTATTTTGGATTCTCCACCTGCCATTGCTGTCACCGATCCTGTTATTCTCAGTAAACATGTCGATGGGGTCCTCCTAGTTGTGGAGCCGGGGAAGACCAAGCTTGCTACAGCCCAAAAGGTCGTCGAAGAGATGAGGCGTGTGGGAGCAAATCTTATTGGCGTAGTTTTGAATAATGTGGGTGCAAATGGTTCTCATTATTATTCATACTATTATTCCTATTACACTGATGAATATTATGGGGGCCGTAAAACGAAACGAAAGGAGAAGAATGGGCAGTAAAGACTCTAAGAATTATGGTGTGTCTTGTAAATAAGCGTTTAGAAAATTGAATTCCCTATAATTTTTAGAGAGTATTCACATAAACAGATAAGCTTTAAGAAACAACTATGATGGTTGAAGCCCACGATCCTATTATTAAGCTTAACAAATATAGTGAAGAGATATGCTCTTATCTTGGATTAGCTTCGGATTCAAAGACCCGCTATAGCTACCCCACTTCGCAGAACTATTGTCATTATGTTAAACCAGGTCAATCCGTCTCTCATACTCATCAAGAGAAGGTCTGTCTATCGTCCAAACATGCCCAATGTCCTGTTTATCAAGCCAAAGGAGAAATATCATTCCCATCTGAGCTTCGTGGCCAGGGCCCGCCTCTCAGCCGAAGCGGTAGATCTTCCTGGCTGTGGGTTATGGGAACGATTATTGTAGTCGCGATAACTTTCCTTCTTGTTTGGCCTGGTAACTTATTATCAACATCAGCCATTTTATCCTTAGTTGCTAGTTCTCCAACAGCAACCAAAGAGGCTTATCTTCCATCTCCTACACAAATGGATGAGAAAAGTAGTTTATCTGTTCCTACTCCTACACCTACGTTAAGCCCATCTCCCACGACAACACCTTCACCTACTGTAGTTCCCACAGCAACACTGACGCCAGGACCTGCTATTGGGACACCTTTCGGCATTCAAGAACAATATGTAATCTACCGCGTTTCTTTGGGCGATAGCATGGGCGAATTAGCCCGCACCTATGGTACGAGCATTGAGGCCATTCAAATCAGCAGTAACATTCAACCTGGAGAAGAAATTTGGTTGGACGATTTGCTCGTAATTCCTGTTAACCAAAGTGATCCTTCTCAGGTTATTGGCTTCATGCCCTTGTACGTTGACCATACGGAATATATTTCTGATCTTGCCGAAAGATATTCGGTTCTTGTTAGCGAAATTCGTTACTATAACAATTTGGGAGATGAGGAGACAATCCCGGCTAACCGGTGGCTGATTATACCTGTGAGAGGAGAATAGTGGTACTTAACTGACAAACGTTGATCGTCCTGGTAGAACATTAGGAAAGCTA
The DNA here is from genome assembly GCA_018263575.1 of Chloroflexota bacterium. Taxonomy (GTDB): domain Bacteria; phylum Chloroflexota; class Anaerolineae; order Anaerolineales; family UBA11858; genus B10-G9. The sequence continues at coordinate 3,964 of JAANWX010000049.1, forward strand.
AATTCAATGCCTTCTGTGCTCTTTGTTTGTACCGCCAACATAATCCGCTCCCCCATGGCGGAGGCCCTTTTTCGGCGCCAGGTGGGGGAGGGCGGCCATGGCCGGGTGTGGAGAGTCTCTTCGGCCGGAACCTGGACCCGGGGCGGCGACCCACCCCACCCCACCGTCCTTGAACTGTTGGGGGAGATGGGCATTGACCTGCATGGCCACCGTTCTCGGGAGGTGGATGAGAGCCTGCTTGCCGCGGCCGATATTGTCCTCGTCATGGAACGGAGCCATAAAGAAGCCTTGCAAATTGAATTCCCGGAAGATGCCAAAAAAATCTATCTCCTTAGCGAACTTCAGGGCGTAGAGCGTGACATTGTCGACCCCATCGGAAGCCCTGAAATAGAGTACCTTACCACCTTTCTGGAAATTCAAGACTACCTTCAGGATGCCCCAAACCGAATAATGGAATTGATAAAAAACTAAGGTATCTTCTCATCCACGTAGGTGGATTTCGCGAGCCAGCCTCGAATCATATTCGATGGTTTCCCCGAAATATTGAGGTGATACAAACTAAGCGATAATCCCATTCCCCCTTCTATAAAAGCCGCCCAGCAAGTTGGGCGGCTTTTTTCGTTGCTTTGCTCAACTACTTAAAATGCTCTAGAAAGGTAATCCCTCAGATGTCATCTGCACAAGTTGCGGTATACGCACATTGGATTGGAAACAGGACTAGGCTACTTGATATGCATATGATGTTACTTCTACTTGGCGATGAGTCCTCTTGGCGTTCTCTACGGTTTTTTCTAAATCTCCCGCTACGTCATCGGTGATCCAATCTGCTCCGCATTGGGAACAAACTAACGCAGGAACATTCCTAATTACAATGACGCCAAATCCCAAATCAACGGCAAAGGTTGTTGTTCCCTCTTTTTTGTTTCCTCCACAAATTGGGCACATTGTTTCTTTAACCTTATTCATGATTTAATCCTTGTCCGAAAATCAGATTCAAATTGATCCAGTGTTGGTTCGTATGCCGTGACAATATAAACTATCTTAGCTATTTTGTCAAAAGCAGCAACCACATGAATTGGGCGGTCTTTAGCCCAGCCTAGAAATAAGGCACTGGGTAATGGCCAATCATCTGGATAATCTTCAATACGCTCTCCGTGTAGCAAAACACTGCGTACCGTTTTTCGAGAGATGTCTCTTTTCATCATTTGCTCTAATGCGTGAAGGCGCCATTGAATTTCTCTTTGGCGAATCCTGTTTTGCATTTGAGCTATATTTATACTTTCATTCATAAGCTAACGCGTACTGGGGCTTAGTGTATGTGAATGCTGTTAGAGAGGCGTGAGCGCGTAAGGTTAGTACAAACCCCAATCTGCGGCTTCCTCTTCCATAAATGTTCTATCCCACACCTCTTTGCCTACGGAAATGCGGGTAGGCATATTGAGCGTTCCTTCCACCTGGGCCCGGCAATCGGCCAGCAAGCGGGGCGCGTAGGGGCAGAAGGGCGTGGTGAAGATCATGGTCACGTGGGCTTGGGCGTCTTCAATTTCGATCTCGCGTATCAGGCCTAATTGAATGACACTCATGCCCAATTCCGGGTCCATGACCTTTCTTAGGTCTTCCTCGACGCGCTGGGCAAGGTGCGGATGAGTCTCTTCGAGAGCCCAAGTTGTTTTCTTCATGTATTTTGGGGGAGGATTAGGGCAGCGCCCGCTTAGCCGGGAATTATTCCGGGGCGGGAACGATGTACCTGCAGTGGGCATCTCCATCCAGGATGCAGGTAACTTGCGTGGGGGGGACATCGGTCACGTTGGCAATTAGCTCTTGGCTCACAGTACAAATCTCTCGATGTGTTTCTCCCACGTGATGATAGGGGCAATTGGCCTCTATGATGTGGTAGGTATCGCCTACTTTTTTCCAGGCTACCGTGAAACCCTCCGTGGCCATGAGGTCTTTGAGGATATTGAGGCGTTCTTCGAGAGGCAGGTTCCCAGTTTCAAGGTCTTCCGTAAGCTCTCCTGCCATATCTTGGGCGATTTTGCGGAAGAGTTCCCCGACCATTTTTTCTGGGAGGGATTCTTTGAGCTGTTTCAAGAGGCGCAACGTGAGGCTTAGGTAGCGTTTGGGGAATTGTTCTATTCCTTTTTGGGTTAGACTATACACCAAACGAGGACGGCCAACATCATGGCGTTCTTCCGTCGAGGCAATAAGACCCTCGGCCTCTAACTTGTTGACATGATGACGCACAGAGATAGGTTTTATATCTACTGATTCGGCAAGCTCGTTGATTGTACATTCTTGCCGAAGAAGGAGGGTTTTTAAGACGCGCTCTTGCGTACTTATGCTCATAGTGTTTTTCTTTTAAGCTTAATGATCTCAATATTTTGGACTTCCATGAATAAGTATATCACCTCTGGATGCGAACGTCAATAATTTATATGATAATTATCCTAAATATTGACTTAATTGGGTCTCTGTGCTAAAATCATGACCACTAAAATCTTGACTTACGATAACCCTGGATTGGAGAATTCATTAAATGTCTGAGCTGGTAATTAAAAATCTTTTTGTTAGCGTTGAAGGTGTGGAAATACTGAAGGGGATTGACCTCACCATCAAGTCCGGTGAGGTTCATGCTATCATGGGACCTAATGGCACGGGGAAATCGACCCTCTCTTATGCGCTCATGGGGCATCCTTCTTATGAGGTGACCGGTGGGGAGGTTTATTTAGACGAGAAGAATGTGCTTGAGATGGACGCAGATGCACGTTCTCACCTGGGCTTATTTTTAGCTTTTCAATATCCAGTGGCTGTTCCCGGCGTTTCGGTGGCAAATTTTCTGCGCACGGCCTTAAACGCTCATCGCAAGGCCCAAAACCCGGAAGATAAAGGAATTTCTATCCCTGATTTTCGAAAATTACTTCGAGAACGAATGCAATTATTAGAGATGGATCCCTCTTTTGCGGGACGATATTTGAATGATGGCTTTTCTGGCGGGGAGAAGAAAAGGGTCGAAATTCTGCAAATGGCCACTCTAGACCCCAAATTTGCTATTCTCGATGAGACTGATTCAGGCCTGGACATTGACGCTCTCCAAATAGTGGCTGATGGCGTGAACGCTATTCAGGGTTCTGAGCGCGGTATTTTGATCATCACCCATTATCAGAGAATTCTGAATTATATCAAACCACATTATGTGCACGTCATGCTAGATGGGCGCATCGTGGAATCTAGCGGCCCGGAATTAGCGCTCCGCCTAGAAGAAGAGGGCTATGAGTGGATTAGAAACAAGCATGATGCGTGATGAGAAGGTGAACTGGATTTCTCAAGGGAAATAAACCAGGTTTATTCAACGCCACCTATTGCATTCGAGCAAAGAATTTACCTTATGACCACTGACGAAAAGTTATTAGAAGACTTTGGAGAATATAAATACGGTTTTAGCAGCCCTGAGACTCATGTATTCAAAAGTCGCAGAGGCCTTGACCGGGAAGTTGTGAAACAAATTTCGGCTATGAAGGGCGAGCCGGCCTGGATGCTTGCCTATCGCCTGAAGGCACTTGAGCATTTTGAGGGGCGCCCCATACCGGACTGGGGGAGCGATTTATCGACCCTGAATTTGGACGACCTCTTTTATTATGTAAAGCCTACTGAAGGCGAGGTGCGTTCTTGGGATGATATACCCGAAGACATCAAGCACACCTTCGAACGCCTAGGTATTCCCGAAGCGGAACAAAAATTCCTGGCCGGGGTTGGGGCGCAGTACGAGTCTGAAATGGTCTATCACAGCATTCATGAGCAGCTTGCGGAGCAGGGCGTTATATTCAAGAGCATCGAGGATGGTTTACGGGAACACCCCGATCTATTCCGCGAATATTTTGGCAAAGTGGTTCCCTATTCAGATAACACCTTTGCGGCCCTTAACAGCGCGGTCTGGTCGGGCGGGTCTTTTGTTTATATCCCCCCAGGCTTGAAGGTTGATCTCCCGCTCCAGGCCTACTTTCGCCTCAACGCCGCCAATATTGGCCAATTCGAGCGTTCGCTGATCATTGCCGATGAAGGCTCGCAGGTTCACTATGTAGAAGGATGCACAGCGCCGCAATATACGACCGACTCTTTTCACAGCGGTGTGATTGAGATCATCGTCAAGAAAAATGCCCGCGTCAGGTATTCCACCATCCAAAACTGGTCGAACAATGTCTACAACCTGGTCACCCAGCGCTCTCGTGTGGAAGAAGGCGGGACCATGGAATGGGTAGACGCCAATCTCGGTTCGAAAGTGACCATGAAATACCCTGCATGCATCTTGATGGGGGAAGGGGCACACGGAGAAATCCTTTCCATTGCCTTTTCGGGCCAGGGACAACACCACGACACGGGTGGCAAAATGATTCATCTCGCGCCCAATACATCGAGCAAGATCATTTCAAAATCAATTTCCAAAGATGGGGGACGGGCTTCTTATCGCGGCCTGGTAAAAGTCAATCCGGGCAAGAAAAATGTGCGCTCCAACGTGGTTTGTGATGCCCTCATTTTGGACGCAGATTCCCGTTCCGACACCTATCCCTATATTGACGTCGATGAGCAAGATGTCACCATTGGCCATGAAGCCTCCGTTTCCAAGGTGGAGACAGAGCAACTTTTTTACCTCATGAGCCGGGGATTGAGCGAAGAAGAGGCCACCAGCCTGGTCGTGTCTGGCTTCATTGAGCCTTTGGTCAAGGAACTTCCCATGGAATACGCAATCGAGATGAACCGTCTCATTCAGCTTCAGATGGAAGGGTCTATTGGGTGAAAGGATAATTATGGCAGGCAAGCAACCGAGCAAGCAGTTTGGATTTACGCGCGAGATGCTTCCGGTGGGGGAGGCCGTGCCCGCTCTGGTGGACGCTCACCGGCGGAAGGCGTGGGAAGCTTACCAGAATCTCCCGTACCCCACCACCCGGGAGGAGGCCTGGCGACGCACCAGTCTCCGCTCCCTGGAGGTGGACACCCTGCGGCTGGCTGGAGATGGCCAATCTGCCGGCGCACCATCCTCCACCCCGGAACAATACCTGACCCCGCTCACAGAAGGGCGGGCAGGGGGAAGGGCGTTCCTCAGCGGGCAAAAGGTTGCCGTTGACCTTGCTCCCTCGTTGGCGGAAAAAGGGATCGTGTTCACAGACCTGCTCACCGCGGCCGAGAAACACCCGGCCTTATTGAAAAAGATTTATGGCCAAATTCTAGACCCTGAAGAAGGCAAATTTGCGGCTTTGACTGGCGCCTTTGCTCCCAACGGAATTTTCGTCTACGTGCCGCGCGGTGTGGACGTGGACCAAACCTTGCATAGTATGTTCCTGTCCCCCGGCGGCGGGTTGGCTCATTTTTCGCAGTTATTTATCTACTTGGAGGAAGGCGCATCTCTTACCTATATTCATGAGACCAGCTCAACTGTAGGTCGAAATGGCATCTCGGTGCAAAATGATTTTTTGCCTAGCGATTTACCAAATCGCCCTAATGTAGGTCGAAATGGCATCTCAACAGAACAGAACCTCAGCGGTGAGAATTTCGAGATTTACGTGGGCCAAGGCGCGAATCTAAAATTCATTGAACTCCAAACTTTGGGACGAAATGTATGGAGCTTTGGCCACAAGAAGGCCCAAGTAGGCCGGGATGCTAAGCTTGACTGGGTCGTGGGCGCGGTTGGCGCTCATCTCAGCAAGCATTTTCTTTCTCTAGATTTATTGGACCAAGGGGCGGAGGGCTTAGTCTCTGGGATGTTCTTCGCGAACGGGAAACAACATCTCTCTTATAATACGCGGCAAAACCATCTCGCCCCCAACACGTATAGTAATTTATTATTCAAAGGTGCCCTCTCTGAAACTGGACGTTCGGTTTGGCGGGGCATGGTTTATGTTGCCCCAGGCGCCAGGCACACCGATGGCTACCAGACGAACCGAAATTTGATACTAAGTGAGGGTGCGCGGGCAACCTCTATCCCCGGATTGGAGATTCTCAATGACGAAGTTCGCTGTAGTCATGGGGCCACGGTGGGCAAAGTAGACCCAGAGCAAATGTTTTATTTGCAGGCTAGAGGCATCCCCCACGCCGAGGCTGAACGGCTTATTGTGCAGGGCTTCTTTGATGAGGTTTTAGACAACATCCCCCTGGCTAGCGTTAGGGAGCGGCTTACGAATGCCGTACTTCGTAAATTGACTTGACTTTGAGAGTCTCCAAGATTATGCCCTGAGGGTAGCAGGCCAATCGCATTGGCCGTTTTTCACCAACTGCCCAATATGATTGGGCTACTACCCGGGATGGGCGGCAGAATTGAGCAAATTTACCCTGTTCGAGAAGGGTTTGCATTTAGAATAGAGTACAGAAACTGGGAGTGAAGCGGAACCGGATTCCGCTGGATACTCATAAACCCCGCCGGAACGCGGTTCCGGCTTGATACTTGAAGCAAAATAGGAGGTAAAATTGGCAAGCATACCTTTGACATCACCCCCCGGCATGGGGAAAGAATTTGAAATTGGCGACCACGTTGAAGTATTATGTGATCATGACCATAATGATGACCGCATTCGTGATTGGTTAGAGGGCGTAGTTGTCAAGAAAAGCCCGAAAAAAGTAGCCGTTCAGTTTGATAGAAACGTATACCTGACGGATGGTTGGATGATTCCGGATCGCGTTCTATGGTGCCCGATAACGTCCAAGAATATCCGCCGACCGAGTCGCCGTCGCCGGCCTTCGAAGTAGAAACGAGACAAGGAAATGACCTGTGACTGATAAGCGAGAAAGGCCAGCTTTGGATAGTGAAGAAATTAAAAAAGATTTTCTTATCCTGGGGCGAGAGGTCCATCCGGGTAGATCGCTGGTCTATTTAGACTCGGCTGCAACCAGTCAGAAGCCTGAAGCGGTCATAAAGGCCATGGATGATTATTACTGGCGGCATAATGCCAACATCCATCGTGGCATTCACACCTTAGCCGAAGAAGCGACAGCCCTGTATGAAGGGGCGCGTGCTAAACTAGCGGCTTTCATCAATGCCCCCCAGCCAGAGCAAATTATTTTCACGCGCAACACGACAGAGGCCATTAATCTTGTCGCTCAAAGTTGGGCAAGGGTAACGTTGAAGGCCGGGGATAGAATCCTGCTCACGGAGATGGAGCACCATTCCAACCTTGTTCCTTGGCAAATCTTAGCCGCTGAACACAATCTAGAATTGGACTTCATTCCGGTCACTCCCGACGGTCTTCTCGACCTGGACGCTTATCGGGTGCTCTTGAAACACGCTCCTAAGCTGGTGGCTTTTACGCACATGTCCAATGTTCTGGGAACGATCAATCCCGCCCGAACCATCATTCAATTGGCGCGCGAGGCGGGGGCAATCACTTTGGTGGATGGAGCCCAGGCCGTGCCCCATATGCCCGTAGACCTCACCGCCTTGGGTGCGGATTTTTACGCCTTTTCAGCCCACAAAATGTGCGGGCCGACCGGGATCGGCGTCCTCTATGGCCGGCGGGACTTACTGGAAGCTATGCCGCCTTATATGGGCGGGGGAGACATGATCAAGAGCGTCTCCTTGCGCTCGTTCCGCCCCAATGAGCTTCCCCACAAGTTCGAAGCGGGGACACCCTCCATTGCCGAAGGCGTGGGCCTGGGCGCGGCGGTGGATTATTTATCAGCGTTGGGCATGGAGGCTGTCGCCGAACATGAGCACCAGCTTATTACCTACGCCATGGAGCGGTTAAGCCAGATTCCGGGCCTGCGTGTAGTTGGGCCAGACCTCGCTCATAAAGGTGGCGTGGCTTCTTTTACCATGGAGGAGGCCCATCCCCACGATGTGGCCCAAATCCTGGATTTCGAGGGCGTGGCCGTGCGGGCGGGGCACCATTGTGCCCAACCCCTTCACGACAAATTTAACATCCCGTCCACTACGAGAGCTAGCTTTTATCTTTATAACACTCCTGAGGATGTGGATCGTTTAGTAGATGGCATCTACCGTGTTAAAGAAACTTTTGGATAGGAAAACCACCATGCAAGATTTATATAGAGAAATGATCATCGAGCGCTATAAAACTCCTCATCACAAGGGAGTGTTGGAACCGAACGACTTCAGTTATGAGGACGATAACCCTTCTTGTGGCGATCACATTCGCATTGATATCCGCATTGATGAAGATGACCGCGTCGTAGAAGCCCTTTTTAGTGGGCAAGGCTGCGCCATCTCCCTTGCCTCGGCGGACCTTCTCCTGGATTCGATCGTTGGGAAGAGTTTAGATGAGGTTAAAGCTCTAGAGAAACAAGACATCCTGGATATGTTGGGGATCGAGTTAGGCCCCGTGCGCCTTAAATGTGCTTTGCTCTCCCTGAAAGTCCTCAAGGCAGGCGCGTATGGTCTTGGTGAGACCGAAGATAACGTCCCCGTTCGGTGAGGACACCATCACTATCTCAGTCAGCGGAACGCATCCAACATCCAACATCCAATCTCCAACCTCCAACATCCAATCTCCAACATCCAACATCCAACCTCCAACATCCAACCTCCAACATCCAACCTCCAACATCCAATCCGCACATCTCCTAAATTACGGTATAATCAGGGGGAATTGAAGAGGAGAAAGAATTATGCCATTTATGCTTGGAGAAAATGTGGGCCCTTACCGCCTTATGGAGCAGTTGGGACAAGGCGGGATGGCCACTGTTTATAAAGCGTATCACGCTCGCTTAGATCGCTATGTGGCTTTCAAGGCACTGCATCCGGCTTTTATGCAGGATCCCAATTTCGAGGCTCGTTTTCAGCGTGAGGCTCGCGTGGTCGCCAAGCTGGAACACACTAACATTGTCCCTATTTATGATTTTGCCGAACACGGCGGGCGGCCTTACCTGGTTCTCAAATATGTGGAGGGTGAGACCCTTAAAGCGCGTTTGTTGCGGAACGACCTCTCGAAGCGGGAAATACAAGACATTTTCGAGGCCGTTAGTTCCGCACTTGCTTATGCTCATGAGCAGGGAATTTTGCACCGCGATGTAAAACCATCCAATGTTCTAATAGCTGAAGAGGGACGAATTTACCTGGCCGATTTTGGCCTGGCCCGCATTGCCCAAGCTGGGGAATCTACCCTTTCTACGGATATGATGTTGGGGACGCCGCAGTATATCTCGCCGGAACAGGCCAAGGGTGTTAGCGACCTCGACCAGGGCTCGGATATTTATTCCTTGGGCGTGATGATGTATGAGCTGCTGGTGGGGCGGGTCCCCTTTAGCGCCGACACGCCATTTTCTATTATTCACGATCATATTTATAGCCCTTTGCCCCTCCCACGCGAGGTCAATCCGGAAATCTCCAACGCGGTGGAGCGGGTTTTGTTGAAGGCCTTGGCCAAAGATCGCCAAGACCGTTACCCGGACATAGCGGCCATGAGGGAGGTTTTCCAGCGGGTGTTCGAGGGCGATGAGGTTATTGATAAGCGAGTTTCATTGGTCAAGGAGGAAGAAGAGCCGACCTTGCCGCCCACGCCCGGTGTTCGGGAAGCGCAAACCGCTCAACCTCTGGGGGAAGATTCTCCCCCACCAGAATCCGCTTACCCGCCGGACCAGACACCCGGTCCCGCACCAGAATCCGGCCAGCCCCCGGCCGAAACCGACCCCTCCCCGGAGGTGGCCCCATCAGTTTTAACGTCCACAGCGGAGGCTGTTCCCCCATCTCCCACAAAAGAAGAGAAAGTTGCCGCGCCATCTCCCAAGGCCGCCAAGAAACGCTTTATCCCCTCTTGGGTGTGGTGGATGGTGTTGCCCGCGCTCATCTTAGTTTGCTTAGGCGGAGTTGTCTTGAAGAGGGCGACTGATGCTCCTGGGCCGGAAGCGATTGTAGAAAGCGTGGAAAGGGAAGACAGAGACCTGGCGGCGGTGAAGTCCGATGTAGCCCAAAATCCGGATGACCCCAAATTGCGCATGGAATTGGCGATTGCTTATTGGGAAGAAGGCCAGTTTTCGGAGGCTAAGCCGGAAGCCAATAAAGCTTTCGATTTTGCCAAGGAAGACCCTCAACTTTATAGCGAGTTTGGCGATATGCTAGCGGAGCATGGTATTTGGGTGTATGCTGCTATTTCTTATGCCTTGGCCGAGCAGCACATGCCCAATCCTCCAGAAGGGATTTATGACTTGATTCATCAGGCGGTGTATTATGCCGCTTTTAATCCTATGGCTGCGGATGTTTTATCGTCTTCGGGGTTGGAATTCGAGCCGGGATTGATTGAAGTGGTGGAGGGTAGGGCTGCGCTGATGAACGAAGATTTTGCTCAAACGGAGTCTTTCCTTAACGCTGCTCTTGCGCAGCAACCAGATTTGCCCGAGGCTCATTTGCTAGAAGTAGATTTGTTAAGGAAGAGAGGGGAGAAAGTAGCTGCTTTGCGAGTTTTGGAAGAATTGGAAAAAAGCGATAATTTGCCGGACTGGATTCAAGAAGAGATTCGTCAAATCCGCGCGGATGAAACTACGAGTACGAGAAAAGTGGACGATCAAAGGGGTATTGCTGAAGCTATGCAAGCAGTGGATGAAAACCCTGATGACCCCATTACCAAAGTAAAGTTGGCAATTGCTTATTGGGAAGCAGGGCGAACCGGAGACGCTAAGGATACGGCCTATGGTGCTTTCGACCTGGCAGGAGATAACGCTCGCCAATATAAGATCATGGGAGATATGTTCGCAGCAGAAGAAGTTTGGCTCTTGGCCGCTCCTGCCTACCTTTTGGCTGACGTGAATAGCGAAGGAAGTGTTGACGGCAGCTATGATTTGATCAGTAAGGCGGTCTACTTGGCGGCTTTCTATGAAGAGGCTGTGGAGGTATTGGGTGATCCGAGATTGGCGCTTGATCCTCTTTTGTTGAATTTAGTAGAGGTTCGGCACGAGATGGTGGTCGGGAATCCCGATAGGGCGGAGGAGTTGCTGCGTTCTGTTCTGGATGAGAAACCTGGTATGCTTGAAGCTCGTTTACTAGAGGCTGATCTATTAAGAGAACGCGGAGAGTTCGAGGCCGCCCGCACGGTTCTCCTGGAGTTGGAGCGGAATGACCAACTGCCAGCATGGGTAGAATTCCAAATCCAAGCCCTGTGGAGAAAAATAGACCAAGAAGAAACTTAACTCATTACTCATTACTCATTACTCATCACTCATCACGTTTTAGTTTTTAGGAGGCATGTGTGCGTAAACCTTGTGTAGCAGGAAATTGGAAAATGCATAAAACAGTGGCCAGCGCCAGCGAATTGGTAGTGACCATGCGCCCTGGCCTAGAGGCCGTTGAGGACGTTGAGATTGTAGTTTGCCCTCCCTTTACGGCTTTATCCCCCGTTTCAGATTTGCTGGCTTATTCTAAGATTGGCGTTGGCGGGCAAAACATGTTCTGGGAGGAGGAAGGGGCTTTTACGGCAGAGGTTTCCCCTTTGATGCTGGCGGAGTTGGCCAAGTATGTGATCTTGGGGCACTCGGAACGGAGGGCGTATTTTGGGGAAACGGATGAAACCGTAAACCGCCGTCTCAAGGTAGCCTTGGCGCATGGCCTAACGCCCATTGTTTGTGTGGGTGAGACGCTCGAAGAAAATGAAGCTGGCCAAACCGCTTCTGTCGTTTCGCGTCAGGTCAAGGATGGCCTGGCCGGGGTTGGGTTGGAGGATGGGGAAGGTCTCATGGTTGCCTATGAACCCATTTGGGCCATTGGCACCGGCAAAGCCGCCACCGCCGATGGCGCAAACGCGGTGATCGCCGACGTGATCCGCCCCGCGCTGGGTGATTTATTTGGCGCTGGCATGGCTGAGGAGATTCGCGTCCTCTATGGTGGGTCCGTGAAACCTCATAATGCGGCTGAATTCTTCGCGCAGCCCGATATTGATGGGGCCTTGGTCGGCGGGGCCAGCCTGAAAGCGGATGCTTTTGTAGCCATTGCTGAGGCAGCGGCGAGTTAGGAGTTAGGTGGTGCGAGATACGGGATGCGAATAGCGATTATGCAGGGTTTTGGCTCACTACTCTTCTACACCTCATCACTCATCACTATAGGATTTACCATGATATCCGAGCGTGATAAAAAAAACATACTTAGAATTGCAGAAAAATATAGGGCAAAAAAAGTTATACTTTTTGGCTCAGGAAGTCTCTCTGCAACTGAAAGCCATGATATAGACTTAGCTGTAGAGGGTATTCCCGATGCTCAATTCTTTAAGTTTTATAGTGAGCTTATTTTCAGCTTGTCTAAACCCGTTGACCTAGTAGATTTAAGCGGAGAGAGCCGTTTTAAGAACCTTATTGTTTCAGAAGGAACTTTATTATATGGCTAACTTGAAGGATAAAGTTGAAGCTGAATACGAGAGTATCATTCGCTTGCTGAATGAGATGCCAGAGAGGGAACGATTGGTAGCGAACGTTGAACATGTTTTTCTTACTTTTAAATCCGAGATCGACAAAATTTTTGAGAAATAGGTGGTCTATTAATGCAATTCCTCCGCCAATTAGACGGCCTATGGTGGCTGCTTCTCACTTTAACGTTATTGCTTCTCACTGAGCGAGCATTGCATCGCCAGCTCCAGGCACTTTTTTTGCTGCTCACCAGGCGGGAAAAAGTCTCCCTTGTTATTTTTTCTTTGTTGTTTTTGCCGGGCGTTTTTTTGCATGAGACCAGCCATTATCTGAGCGCGTGGCTCCTGAAGGTGCGGACGGGACGTTTTTCCCTGATTCCCAGCGCCACCGCAGATGGGCGCTTGCAGCTTGGTTATGTAGAAACTGAGAGCACGGATTTTTTTCGGGATGCCTTAATAGGAATAGCCCCTCTCATTCTTGGAGGGGCTATTGTGGCCTATCTTGGGCTCCAGCGCTTGCAAGTCTTGCTTTTGTGGGAAAAACTAACCGGGAGTGATTGGTCCTTGTTCAAACAAGCTATGGTTGATTTTTATCAACAACCTGATTTTTGGTTATGGTTTTATCTGATTTTTGCCGTCAGCAGCACCATGTTACCTTCCGCCACGGACCGCAAGGCCTGGCTTCCTGTTTTGGGGATCACGGCTGGCCTGGTGGGGGTGGTTATCCTGGTGGGAGCCGGGCCATGGCTGCAGGCCAACCTTCTCCCACGCCTGAACGATCTTTTTCGGGGCTTGGCCCTGATTTTGGCCATCAGCCTGGGTGTGCACCTGGTCATCCTTCCCCCCGTTTGGGGGCTGGCCAAGTTGGTCTCCCGGGTGACGGGACTGAGGGTGGCTTAATATCTGCGCCTGGAGTCAGCCTGTCCCGAACTGGCGATCCCCCGCATCTCCCAGACCGGGCATGATATAGCCGTCATCGTTTAGACAGTCGTCAATCACCGCCAGGTGGAGGGGAACATCAGGATGCGCGTCTTGCATGGCTTTCACACCCTCGGGCGCGGCGAGGATTCCCACGAACTTGATCCTGGACACACCCCACTCTTTGAGGATATCAACAGTGGCTACCGCTGAACCGCCCGTGGCCAGCATGGGGTCTAAGACCAGGCAAACTGAGACCGTAGGCTCCAGGGGAAGTTTATTATAATATTCCACTGGCTGCAGCGTGCGCTCATCCCGGTATAGGCCAATGTGCCACACCTCGGCGGAGGGCATTAGCCCCCAAATCCCTTCTACCATGCCCAACCCGGAGCGCAAAATGGGAATGAGGCCAATGGGTTGTCGTAATTCCGCGCCCGTTGTCCTCTTGAGGGGCGTTTCTACCTCTCGGGGTGCTATGGCCAAATCTGCTGTGGCTTCATAGGCCATAAGAGCGGAGGTCTCTCGAATTAATTCTCGGAACTTTTTGGGCTTGGTCTCCTTATCGCGCAATCGTGAAAGTTTGTGCGCCACCAGGGGATGTTCGGATTCGAATACCTTAGACATAAAAAATCTCCTTGTTTGGTATGTTGGGTGTTGGTGTACTGGGTGTTGGTATACTGGTATATTGGGGGTTGGTATGTTGGTAGGAGAACCAATCTACCGGTTTCCCAATCTACCAATTTCCCAATCTATCGGTTTCCCAATCTACCGGTTTCCCAATCTACCGGTTTCCCAATCTATCGGTTTCCCAATCTACCAATTTCCCAGTTTCCCAGTTTCCCAATCTGCTAACATAGTATACCAAATTCCCAGTTTCTCGTTAGACCAATCCCCAAACTCCAATATCTAATATCCCAAACCGAGGTGCAATGCACCCAACTGCAGGTGCAACGCACCTCGCTCCAATCTCCAACATCCAATTCCAACCTCCAATAATTACCCTCCCATGTTATAATCTCCTCTATGATTGATAAACGAAAAGACAGCCCCGTTGACCCTGATAAAAAACCTGGAGACAGCTTGGATCATGCCTTAAGGCCTCAATATCTTGTCGATATGGTCGGCCAGGAGCAGATCCAGGAGAATTTAGAGATCCTGATCGCGGCCGCCCAACACCGCGAGGAGGCCCTGGATCACGTCATGTTTTATGGCCCACCTGGGTTAGGGAAAACAACCTTGGCGCACATTTTGGCTAATGAGATGGACGTCAACATCAAGGTGACATCCGGGCCGGCCATCGAACGCGCGGGAGATTTGGCCGCTATCCTCACCAATTTGCGGGGCGGAGATATTTTATTCGTTGACGAGATCCATCGTCTGGGGCGGGTGGTGGAAGAGGTTCTCTACCCGGCCATGGAAGACTACGCCCTGGACATTGTGATTGGCAAAGGCCCGTCGGCACGTTCCGTGCGCTTGAAATTACCCCAATTTACGGTGATAGGGGCCACCACCCGTTTGGCCCTGGTCACCGCCCCCCTGCGGGCACGCTTTGGGGCCGTTTATCGTTTGGATTATTATTCCCTGGAGGCTATGGAACAAATCATTCACCAGGCCTCTAAAAAGTTGCATGTCCCCGCCGACCCAGAAGGTGTCCACGAAATTGCCCGCCGGGCACGGGGGACGCCCCGAGTCGCCCTGCGGCTCTTGCGCCGGGTGCGGGACTTTGCCCAGGTGCGCGGCGACGGAGTCATCAACGTCACCATCGCCCACAAAGCGCTCGATTTATTGAACATCGACGCCCAAGGTCTGGATAACATGGACAGGCGGGTTTTGCGGGCTATCACGGTAAAATTCAATGGCGGCCCAGTGGGTTTGAAAACCATCGCTGCCTCTATCCGTGAAGACCCCGATACCATCATGGATGTCGTTGAGCCTTATTTACTGCAAATGGGATTCATTCAACGCACCTCACAAGGGCGGACGGCCACTAAGCAGGCTTACCAGCACCTTGGCCTGGAACCTCCCAAAGACGCCTCTCAACCGCGTTTGATTCCGTGATTGGTAGTTGGGGATTGGGAAATTGGTGGGTTGGTAGATTGGGTGTTGGTATATTGGTAGGTTGGGGATTGGGAAATTGGTAGGTTGGGGATTGGGAAATTGGTAGGTTGGTATTTTAGGAATTGATGACGTTCCTCTGCTCGTTGAAGGTCTCCCGACCTCAACGGAAACTTGACCGAAGGTCTCCTTACCCACTGTAAGTTCTATGGACTTAATGAACATCGCCCGACTTTTAGCCATTCTTGGCGTCATAATCCTTCTAGCAGCAGCCATTTTCTACGCCTTCGCCCGCCTGGACCTCCCCTTTGGGCGCTTACCGGGAGATATGCGCATCGAGCGGGAAAATTTCACCTGCATTTTTCCATTGGCGACTTCGTTGATCTTATCTGTGATCTTGACAATCCTCCTAAACTTGCTGGTTAAACTATTCCGCCGCTAATTCCAACATCCAACATCCAACATCCAATATCCAACATCCAATATCCAATATCTAATATCCAATCTACAACCGCTAAAACCCAACCCCATGAAAACGTCCGACTTCCACTACGACCTTCCTCAAGAATACATCGCTCAACAGCCCGTCACCCCTCGTGACCATTCCCGGCTTTTGGTCTTGAATCTGGAGATCGGCCGTATTCAGCACGCGCATTTTTATCGTCTGGGAGAATTTTTACGCCCTGGAGATGTATTGGTTCTCAACCAAACCCGCGTCATCCCCGCCCGGCTTTTTGGGCACAAGATTCCCACGGGGGGAAAAGTTGAACTTCTCCTTTTGCGTCAAGAGGATGAGCTAAGCTGGGAAGTGATGGGCGGTGGAAGCGGATTACGAGAGGGGAAAAAGATACAGATCACGAATGGCCCCCAGGCTGAAATCGTCCAAGTCCTGAACGGACCCCTCCGCGTGGTGCGCTTTTCAGAGCCAATTGAACCCTTTTTCGATCAAGCCGGGCATGTCCCCCTCCCTCCCTACATCCATGAAAAACTTGACGACCCGGAACGCTACCAAACCGTCTACGCGGAGGAAGTTGGCTCGGCGGCCGCTCCCACAGCGGGATTGCATTTCACCCCCCGCCTCATAGAGGGATTGCGTGCCCAAGGCATTAAATTTGCCAATCTCACCCTCCACGTTGGCTTGGATACATTTGCCCCCGTTCATGAAGATAACCCTCGTGAGCACGAAATCCACTCCGAGTGGTGCCAGGTCACGGCAGAAGCAGCGCGAAAAATCAACCAGGCCCACAAGGCTGGGGGGCGGGTGATCGCCGTGGGGACGACCAGCGTCCGCACCCTAGAGACCGCGGCCCAACGTGCCGGCATTGGTCAACTCCTAGCACCCTTCACCGGCCCCACCGATCTCTTCATCCTCCCCGGTTGCCAGTTCCAAGCCG
>JAANWX010000005.1 GCA_018263575.1 Chloroflexota bacterium
CGCGAACAGCCTTTTCATCGTCAACGATCAAAATATCAGTAGACATATATTCACCCTCCACGAGGTAAAGTGTGCTAAGCAAAACGCTTAGTGTACGATTTCTTTGTCATGCAATGATTCTAGCACATAGATAATAGGTATCTTTTCAAAAAATCGGGAGAGAAGCTAGGCTTCTTCCCAGATTATAGAGAGGATACAATAATAGTATCATAAATTGGTGGCTTATGTCCATAACTTTCCCTCGGCTTGAAATTCTCCCCGCAGCGGTCATGTCCCCCCATCCCCCAAAGGTTAAGGTGATATTTTTTAGTCGGGCGGGAGCTGGTTTCCAAAATCTTCCGGTGGGGGTTGCGTGGTCGTGGGAGGTTGCCAAGGCGCTCTTATGTTGTATAAAACATTTTCGGTTTGTTTTATTAATTCAGGATCTTGGCTGACTTCGAGCACCATGCGAAAATCTTCGATGGCTCGCTCTCTTCTTTCCAGGCGGTAATTTGCTATAGCGCGATTATAATACGCATTATCCAAGCTGGCTTCTAAGCTAATGGCTTTGGTGAAGTCCTCGATGGCGGGTTGATATTTTCGAAGGGCGAGGTTGACATTGCCCCGAAAATAGAAGGCGTGCCCGTATTCAGGATCTTGTTCAATAGCTTGGTTAAAATAGTCCATGGCTTTTTCTAGGTCATTTTCGAAATATGAAATTAGCCCGATATAATAATACGAGGTAGCAAATTCTGGGGCTTGGGTGATTAGGTATTCCCAATCTTCAAGAGCGTCTGCATACTCCTCTTGTTGAAAATAAACCAAAGCTCTCTGGTGGTAAGCGTCTAAGAATTCTGGGTCAAGTTGGATAGCTTTGTTAAAATCTTGAAGGGCTTTCGGGTATTCTTCCAGACGGTAATATGCCTTGCCACGGTTATTATGTGATTGAACAACTTCTGTTTCTAAGCTAATGGCTTGCGAGAAATCTTTAATTGCGGCTTCGAGTTCTTCGAGGGCCAAATTGATTGCTCCTCGAAAATAGTAGGCGTGTCCGTACTCTTCTTCTAGGTCTATGGCTTGGTTAAAATATTGGCGGGCGGTTTCCAGTTTTCCTTGGTAGTAGTAGGCCACACCAATGCTGTAATAAGCCTGGGCATATTCAGGATACTGTTTAATAAGATATTCCCAATTGGCAATTGCGGTTGTGTATTCTTCCTTTTGCAGGTAGGCCAAGCCACGCTGGTAATAAGCGTCCAAAAAATCAGGGGTGATTTCTAAAACTTTGTCATAGTCGGCGATGGCTTTTTCATATTCCTCCAAATTATAGTGGGTTAACCCCCGATTGTAATATGCCAGGCTGTATTCTGGATCCAAGCGGATGGCTTCGTTGAAGTCTTCCATTGCTGATTCGAATGAGCCAAGTCTGAGCTGCACTTCTCCTCTATTATTGAAGGCCAATATAAACTCAGGAGATAGTTCCAAGGCGTGATCATAATACGTCTTAGCGGTTTCAAACTCGCCTAAGGTCACATAAGTTTTACCAAGACTATAATGGGCAATGCTATCTTTTGGGTTCAATTCTATGACCCGCTCATATTCTGCTATGGCTTCTTGATAGCTTTTATTCAAATAATGAACATCACCTAAACGCCTGTGCCCCATTGGGTTTTCAGGCTCCAAGGCAAGCATGGATTCAAAATCTTCAATGGCTTTGGCATAGTTCTCCATGGCTGTATAGGCGTTTCCGCGCCCAAAAAACCCTTCCACGCTGTCAGGGGCTAGGGTTATGGACTGCGTATAGGTTGCAACGGCTTTTTCGTAGTTTTGTTGCTGAAAGTGGATATCCCCAATTTTCTTATAAATGGAAACTGCTTCAGGCTCAAGCTCGAGAACTGTCTGGTAATCTTCGAGGGCGTGTTGGTAGTCTTCAATTCGACCGTAAGCGGCGGCCCGGTTGGCGTAAATAATGGGATTCTCCGGGTCAACTTGGGAAGCTTTTGTCCAATCGCTAATGGCTTTTTCAAACTCCTCGAGGTAGAAAAAGGTCACTCCTCGGTAAAAGTAAATATCCGAATCTTCTTGGGCTAATTCTAAGGCGAGGTCAAAATCTTCGAGGGCTAAACGGAAATTCCCTACTCGGAGATAGGATAGCGCGCGCAGTTTATGGGCTAGTGTATAATCAATGTTGCCAGCCTTGCCAGCATCGTCATCTTCAGAAATAACATAATTGAGGTCTTCTATAGCAGCGAGATAGTTCTTATTTTCAAAGAAAAGGTAACCGCGGGTCAGGCGGGCCTCTCTGTAATTGGTTTGGAGATCAATGGCCTCAGCCAAATCATCAAGCGCGTTCTCGTGCAATTCCGCGCCCGACTGATCTCCAAGGGTGTTCCCTATTTCCGGTAAATTGCCAATATCGATCTCATTCAGCTTCAAAAAAACACGATATGGATTTTGGCGTCCTAATTCGATGATCTCTGATGGGTCGAAACGGGATTTGTTTTTAGGAGAGGGGTCAAGTTTAATATCCTCCTGGCCTTCTACATTAAGCTGGTATTCTTGAGCAATATTGGCCTTGTTTTGCTCTTCTTCGTATAGGATATTTGCAAGTTCTAAATAGGAAAGCGCACGTTGATAATAAGCTTCAGCGTTATCAGGATCGCGGAGGATGACCATCGACAAATCAGCATGTGCGAATCCAGGTTCTCCGGCCCTCAGGAATAATTTCCCCCGCTCCAGGTAGGCCTCAGCATAGTGGGCATCTTTTTCTATGGCCAGGCTAAACTCTTGCAAAGCCAGGCTATACTCTTCGTCGTCCAAGCTCTCAATTCCTCTCGTCAGGCGCTCCTCAGCAGGAATCTCCTTTTGGGCATCACGTTTTCTAATAGCGATAATGCTTTGGACAACGGGAAAAATAATTGCCAAGATGATGACAAGGGAGAAAGCCACCTGGATTTTTTTTGAGTTCGTTATGAGATTGACAAGCTTTTTGAACATTCTTGGGGACCTTCTACAGTTGTGTTAACCGGACGGCGTAGTTTAAAGTTTACTACAAAGCATTAGCGTGTCAACGCCCTGTGCGTTAGGGTGTGCACGAAAATGTTGTTGGTGAAAATCGGGCCAAACCCTAAAGGTCTCTGCCATGTAAAAGGTGCTCAGCGGCCTGTGCCCTGTAGGGCATGCTTGGCGATCCTCGGGCCGATTTCCGCACCCGAAGACGGGTGCTAGGGGCTTTTTTCAGGAGAGCCTTAAACACAAAGAGAACGGGAAAAACGCCCGTTCTCTCCTAAGCAAAGCTTCAGTGGGCGCGAATGGACTCGAACCATCGACCTCACGGATGTGAACCGTGCGCTCTTACCAGCTGAGCTACGCGCCCGTTAATTCCAGTTCGTGGAACTACTTGCAGCCGAGATTATAGCAGACGCCCCAACCTTTGACAAGATTTTGCTTGACATCTCTTCCCCTTCTTGTTAGAATTCCCCCAGTAACTTAACAATTCAACTTGGTGAAAGGTAGCGACTGAGCCTCATTCACATGAGGTCACGAGGTGGAGGTTCCTCCCCGCGAGGGGAGTGCTAAACTGTTTTCAGTGAAAATCGAATTGATCAGCGGATGCCTCTGGAGCTTGGCCATAAGCTCCTCTTTCCTTCCCAGACAAGAGCAGGAAGAAAAACATCTGGCGACAGATGCCACAAAGACTGCTTAATGGCACAGGTACGTTTTTTTGAAATGCGTGATCTGTTAATGGTATGGGAAGGGTTTGTCATTTAAATGCTAGCATTAAAGGCACGCCCAGGTGTGCCTTTTTGTGTTTAACAGCCGCGCAGTCAGCATGGCCAATGAGGGCCGTTTAGTAAAGGAGTTTGTCGTATGGATAGCAAAAAAGTCGTTTCTAGTGTAGAAAAACGAGTCAAAGAAGATGAGGTGAAGTTTATTTCCCTCCAATTTACAGATGTGAATGGTACTGTAAAGAGCGTGGATATCACCCCGCAGCGCCTAACATCAGCCCTGGAAGATGGCGTGTGGTTTGATGGCTCTTCCGTGGGCGGGTTTGCTCGCGTTCAGGAGAGTGATATGCGTTTGGTACTCGACCCCGATACCTACGCCGTCCTACCCTGGAGTAATCCGGAGCTAAAACGTGCGCGCATCTTTTGTGATATCTATCGTCCCGATGGAGAACCCTTTTCCGGCGATCCGCGTGGAATCCTAAAACGAGTCCTAAAGCAGATTGAAGAGAAAGGCTGGACTTTTAACATTGGCCCCGAGCCAGAGTTCTTCCTCTTCAAGCGCAATGGTGAAAAAGGCATTCACCCCGTCCCCTACGACGTAGGCGGATACTTTGACTTCTCCTCGCGAGATGAAGCTACCCGCGTCCGCAATGAATTAATGCACGCCTTGGACGCTATGGGCCTAGATGTGGAAATGGGGCATCACGAAGTGGCCCGTGGCCAGCACGAAATTGATTTTCGATACACAAACGCTTTGCGGGCCGCCGACAACGTTATTACCATGAAATACACCGTCAAAGCCATTGCCGCCAAATATGACCTAATTGCCTCCTTCATGCCCAAGCCAATCTATGGAGTCAATGGCTCCGGCATGCACTGTCACCAATCCATCTTTGACGAAAATGGGAAAAACCTATTCTACAGCGCGGATGATGAAAATCATCTTTCAGAGCTGGCCTATGGATTTATTGCCGGACAATTAAAACACGCTCGCTCCATGTCCGCGGTCATAGCCCCCACCGCCAACTCCTACAAACGCCTGGTGCCTGGCTACGAGGCTCCCGTGTACGTTGGCTGGGCGCAAATCAACCGTTCCGCCCTAATCCGCTTGCCGCGTTACACACAAGGCCGCAACAAATCCATCCGTTTAGAACTCCGTTGCCCCGACCCTTCCGCCAACCCTTATTTGGCTTTCGTGGCAATGTTGGCCGCTGGCCTAGACGGCATTGAAAACGACATTCCCTGTCCCGCTCCCCTCAATAACCTGAACATCTATGACCTTAACGAGAGTGAGCGCCAGGAAAAAGGGATAGACGCCTTGCCCGGCTCTTTGGCTGAGGCCATGTATGAATTTGAGAAAAACGAGGTTATTCAAGACGCTTTGGGAACGACAATTTGCGATGTTTTCCACCGCGCCAAATGGGCCGAGGTGGAGGAATACCGCACCCGTGTCACAGATTGGGAAGTCCAGCGCTACCTAGAAGTTGCTTAAGCCAAAGTTGGTGGGGTGGGGGAAGGGGGAACCGCGGCCCGGTGCGGCGAATCCCGGGTGGGGGAAGGTGGTCTCCCGGCGGACGGTGATGGGCCGGGGGTGGCCGGTCGCAGGAGCGGGGGAGGTGACAGTCACTTGCAATCTTCGATTGCCTAAAAGTGACTGTCACCTCCTTCCTCCGGCGTGACGTAAATGAGCGGCAAGCTGAGCAGCGTCATCCCGTACTTGACAATCAGGTTGATCAAGAAAATTTCCCCCACTACGGCCCAGGGCAGAACCCCCGCGAATGCGCCCACCGCGAAAATGGCGTTATCCACCGGAACGCTGACGCTGTTGCTGGTCAGGACCCTGGCCCATTGGTAGCGCCGGGTGACCTTGTTCACGAACCAGGCGTAAACCTCTGTATCCACCAACTCGCTGACCACCTCAGCGGCAATAGATGCGGCCACAATCCGCCAAACGGGGGCTAAAATGGCCGCGAACTCCTCTCCCAACCCCCAAGAGGGGTCGCTGGGCACAACGGCGGCCCACTTTAAATAAAGTGCCATAAAAATATTTATCACGCCGGCGGCAATGATCAAGACCTGGGCGTTGCGCTTTCCCAGCACTTTGTGAACCGTGTCTCGCAGGGTGAATGTGATAGGATAGATGAAAGTCCCCATATCTACCGCCAAACCGGCCACGATGCCAATTTTAAGGCTGGCTATGTCGGAGAGCATTTGAGCGGCAATATAAGCTGCCACAACCAGCACGGCAATTTTTGGTATTATAATTTTAGAAGATAATTTATCCGATGCCATAAAGACTCCTTTTGGTAGAATTTCCAGCCCGTAGTGTATGTGATTGTGTCTTTTTTGTAAATGGGATCACATCATATTTCATGCTCGAGCTGGATCGACAGATCCAGCGGGCTAAATCCGGGGGAACTGGCGTTCCCCCTCGAGCTTAGGTACCCATCACTCGTTACTCTTCACGCTTCACTCTCCGGAGGATACCAATGACTGTAAAAACACAATCCCTTGCTTTTCAGACCAAGGGGCACGCCCATATACTGGATATCACCCAACAAACTGCGGAGCAGGTTCGCCAATCCGGGGTAAAAAATGGCACGGTGACGCTCTTTACCCCTTCCTCCACGAGCGCCCTGACCACCGTGGAATATGAGAGCGGTTGCCTGAAAGATTTGCGGCGCTTGTTCGATGAAATTCTACCACCTGACCGGACTTATGCCCATAATGCTCGCTGGCAAGACGGAAACGGCCATGCCCACGCCCGGGCCGCTCTCCTCAAACCTTCTCTGACCATCCCCTTTGTGGAGGGAAGGTTGACGCTGGGGACGTGGCAGCAAATTATCTTTGTAGATTTTGATAACAAGCCCCGGCGGCGGGAGCTGGTCGTGCAGGTGATGGGGGAATGAGTTGGGAGACTGGAAGATTGGGAAACTGGTAGACTGGGAGACTGGGAGACTGGGAGACTGGGAGACTGGTAGATTGGGAGATTTGGAGACTGGTAGACTGGGAAACTGGGAGACTGGGAGACTGGGAGACTGGTAGATTGGGAGATTTGGAGACTGGTAGACTGGGAAGATTGGGAAACTGGGAAACTGGTCAGACCTAATCCACGCAGGTGGATTTTGCGCACGGTGTGCACCCATTGGTGAGCCAGCCTCGAATTATATTCGATGGCTTCACCTCAACGGCTCGGCTACATTGTAGCCGAGCCGTTTTTTTAGCGAAAATTCGCGAGGATTAGTGGATTATGCCACAACCTCAGGCGCGGGAGACTTCTTAGGGCGATAATAAAGCCACATGGCGCCCATACCAACCAATGTGACCAAAAAGCCTAAGATCCAACCCAAGATGGGTATTGCCCGCAGCAAAATGTAGATAAATACACCAAGCACCAAGGGCCAGGCCTTGTGATCAGCGTATTGTGGGGCCAGCTTTTGGAGGATGAATTTTCCGCCTGTCATGGCGACCACCAACTTGCTGACATAAGTGACCAACAAGCCAAAAGCGGCCATTACCAACGCCAACCCTGAGAAACCTATCCCCAAAAGCGCTTTGGCCAATCCGCCCAGGGTGATCACGCCGAAGAAGATTCCAGCCGCTAAGATAAGGCCGCCGATGAAGAAGGCGCCCACATACCCTACTACGATGACGATGAAGCCCCAACCCGTCGCGGGGAGGGTTTCTGTCTTGACGGTTTCGGTTATTTTCGTGAACAGGGCGGGCACTTGCCAAATGGCTAAGGCGCCCAAGACCAAGAGCGTGATGAACTCTCGCAGGCGGGCGATTGCCCACCGCCCAACCATGGCGGCCGGGCTTAGGCCCGGCGCTTCATCGCCGGGCAGCTCGGTGAGCGTGAACTCGACGCCGCCTTCCGGGGTTACCTGAATGGCGTCCGCCTGTTCAGCGGGGCTTTTATACGTCAGCTTGCCGCCGATCTCAGCTTCCTCTGAAACGCGGAGGCCAACTGGGACGATGGTGTCCACTCCAGGAGGGCCGCCGTAAAAGGGCATATCGGGAGAATCTTCGCCGGGGGCGTCCACCTCCGCCTTGACATCGCCGCCGACTTTGCCCTTTAACTCTAAAGCGCCCACGCCGGCTTTGACGTCTCGCTCCACATCGCCAGAAAGCAGGGCCTGGTAAGCGCCGACCAAGAGGTCACGGCCCACGGTGGAGCCAGCTTCCGTGGTCAGGTTGAAGCCGCCATAATAAAAGTTGCGCCCAATTGCGGCCTCATTTCCTAAGGTTAACGTGCTGGATCCGGCATACACGCTCCCTTCTACATGGCCATTGACGATGATGGTCTGTGCGCCTGTTACCAGGCTGCCTTTGACCGTTCCGTTGACTGTGACCGTGTTACCGGTCGCGAACAAGTCACCGTTGACCGTGCCGTTGATTTTCACACCCTCTCCGGTAATGAAAAGGTCATCATCAATCACCTCATCAGCGGCAACGACCCCATCGTCGTCGAACTCAACCGCTTGAGCGGAATTTGCGACCCCAAAGCCGATCGTGAAGACGAAAACCAGGGAAAGAACAAGTACTAAGAACTTACGTTTGGATAACATTTTTACTGAACCTCCATTAAATTGAATTTGACAATATCACATTCGCGGGTGGTAGATACCCGCCACATGTAGCGGTAGATGTAAATCTGCCCTACATGTTGCTTTCTTCTACTTTACTATACGCCAAAACAGGGAGAAAGTTGCAAATTTGCCCTTTCGCCCCTTGCTCCCTGCCACTCTCGCTAACTCCTTACTCTCCCAACGGTTCGAACCGCGCTGTAAAGTGGCGCATCAGTTCAGGGGCGTAGGTAATGGCGTATCCTCGCAGCGACTCCCCGCGCTCAGCGATGCGGCCCAAGGTCGCGGCCACATAATCCATGTGACTTTGGGTATAGGTTCGGCGGGGGATAGCCAGCCGCACCAGCTCCAGTTGGGGATGAACCATCTCGCCCGTGTCGGGGTCGGGGTGGGCAAAGGCCACCGAGCCAAGCTCCACGCCCCGGATGCCGCCCTCCCGGTAAAGCTCCACCGCCAGGGCCTGGCCGGGGAACTCCGCCGGGGGGATGTGGGGGAGCAGCTTCCCCGCGTCCACGTAGACGGCGTGCCCGCCCACGGGTTCAATGATGGGGGCACCGGCCTCTTTGATCCGTTCCCCCAGGTAGGCGGTTTGGCCGAGGCGGTAGGCCAGGTAAGCTTCGTCCAGCCCCTCCCGCAACCCGACCGCGATGGCGTCCAGGTCGCGCCCGGCCAATCCCCCGTAGGTGACGAAGCCTTCCCGCAGAATGAGTTCGTTGCACACTTTTTGGAAGAGTTCATCATCGTTGAGGGCCAAAAATCCGCCAATGTTGACGATGGCGTCTTTTTTGGCGCTCATGGTGGCCCCATCCGCCAGGGAGAAGGTTTCGCGGGCAATTTCCAGGGTGGATTTCTCGGCGTAGCCCGGCTCACGCTGCTGGATGAAGTAGGCATTCTCGGCAAAGCGACAGGCGTCAATGAAAAACGGAAGCCCGTGCCGGTGGTAGACCTCTGAGACGGCCCGCAGGTTTTCCATGGAGACGGGCTGCCCTCCCCCAGCGTTATTGGTGATGGTGATCATTCCAAAGGGGATGTTTTCGACCCCGACCTCGGCGATGAAATTCTCCAGCTTTTCAAGGTCCATGTTCCCCTTGAAGGGGTGCTGGGATCTGATGTCGAAAGCCTCATCAATGACCAGATTGGTGGGCCGCCCGCCCCTGGCGCGGATGTTTCCCTCGGTGGTGTCGAAGTGCATGTTCGAGGGCACGTATTGGCCGGATTCGAGGGCCACCGCGCAGAGAATGTTTTCCGCCGCCCTTCCCTGGTGCGTGGGCACAAAATGTTCGAAGCCGAAAATGTCGTCCATAACTTCCGAGAGGCGGTTATAGGAACGCGCCCCGGCGTAGGATTCATCCCCCGTCATCATGGCCGCCCACTGGTGCTGGCTCATGGCGCCGGTTCCTGAGTCGGTCAGAAGATCGATGAAGATGTTTTTAGCGTCGATGCCGAAAACGTTATAGCCTGCCTCACGAAGGGCTTTTTCTCGTGCTTCGAGGCCAATAAGGCGGATTGGTTCGGTCATCTTAATTCGGAAAGGTTCGGGGGGATGTTGCTTCATTTTAATAAAGCCTCCAAGAGTGGTGAGTGGTGAGTGACGAGTGATGAATAAGGAGTCAATGTCGTTAAGTTAGGCCATTAATCATGTCATTTCGACGAGGTTTCGGCACGATTGCCGCCGAATAACGAGGAGAAATCTTAGTTTCAGTCTACCATTCACTGACTACGGAAAGATTTCTCACTCCGTTCGAAATGACATACCCCTTAACTTAATGACATTGAGTGACGAGTGATGAGTAAGGATGCTATCCAAGTTTAACATATTTTGCTTTATCGCCAAGTGACAAATCGCTCAGTTCACATTTAGCATTAGAAATGGGTCCGCGGGATTTGCCAATCCCGCTCGAGCTTTGGAAAAAAGCTTTTCAACCACGCTATAGGAGGATTGCCAAATCCTCCAGAGCGTC
>JAANWX010000050.1 GCA_018263575.1 Chloroflexota bacterium
AAAAGTCTCAGAGGATGTTTTAAGAGAAGTTTCATAAGCGTTTTTGAACTTTTGGGTCCACCAAGCTCTATTTTGAAGACTTTTGAAGTCTATCTCTTTGGGGTGGTGAACGCTTACCGTTTCTTGACAAACCAGCGAAGAACGAGGACGACTCCTAAGACAAATAGTATTCCCATAACCAAGATTCCTAAAACCCATTTCTGAGTCATTCCTCTTTTCGATTGATAAAAGAGCGATGGTTCACAATTAACTTTACACACTGGGTAGCGAGCCAACCGCGTTGGCGTCTAATGACAGGCGTGCCCAATACGATTGGGCGTCTACCCGTGATGAAAAGTGTCCACCAATTTCTATCCTATTTTGAACCATCTCATAAAAGATGGTAAGATATAGGCATGAGGAAAAAACAACCTTCCCAAAAACTCACAATATCTTTAGCACAAATGGAATTCGAATTTGGTCGACCTGATGCCAATCTGGAACGCGTCCGAGCTTGGGCCGCCAAAGCTGCTCAACGTGGAAGTGACCTAACCCTCTTCCCGGAATTATGGGCCAGCGGATACGACCTTGAACATAGCCAAGATCACGCCCACGTTCTTGGGACGGGCATCTTTGCTCACATCTCCGCTCTGGCGAAAGAACACCGCATGGCTTTAGGCGGCTCCTTGTTGGAGAAGAAGGAGGGAAAGATTTATAACACCTTCTATCTCTACGGGCCAGAAGGCCAAACCCTGGCCACCTACCGGAAAATTCACCTTTTTCGCTTGTTGGATGAGGAGCAGTGGCTTAACGCTGGCGGGGAGTTGGTGATCTTCAACGCTCCCTGGGGGAAGACAGGTTTAGCGGTGTGTTATGATCTGCGTTTCCCAGAGATCTTCCGTGCCTACGCTCTCCACGGCGCGAAGCTGATCCTATTAGTCGCGGAATGGCCGGAGAAGCGCATCCATCACTGGCAGAAGCTGCTCCAGGTCAGGGCCATTGAGAACCAGTATTTCGTAGCCGCCGTGAACAAAGTGGGCCACAGCCAAGGCGCTAAGTTGGGCGGCCGCAGCGCGGTCCTTGATCCTATGGGAGCCCCTGTCGTGGAGGGGGGCGGTGAGGAAATCCTACTTACAGCAGAAATTGATCTTCGAGAAACGGAGCAAATCCGCCGCTGGATGCCCGTTTTTGATGACCGCAGCCCGGCGGCTTATGAGCGGCTGATAACTTATGGAGATTAAAATGAACACTCCCTATGCGTTTCATTCTCGCCGTTCTCCTGTTCAGGGCCAGCGCGGCATGGTCGCCACCACCCAACCCTTGGCCGTTGCTGCTGGATTGGAGATTCTGGCCCAAGGCGGAAACGCGGCGGACGCGGCTGTGGCTGCGGCGGCGGCCCTCAATGTCACCGAACCCACCTCGACCGGGATTGGCGGGGACGCCTTCGCCCTCTATTATCATGCCGGCGAGAGAAAAGTCACCGCCCTCAACGCGTCGGGACGTGCTCCTCGAACCCTGACCCTGAAACGCTTGCAGCGGGAGGGGATGGGAGAGGAGCTGCCCCCGTTTCATCCCTATACGATCACCGTGCCTGGGGCCTGTTCGGGATGGTGTGATCTGGTTGGGCGCTACGGTCGCCTGGAGATGGAAGCCGTACTCTCCCCCGCCATCCGCCTGGCCGAAGAGGGGTTTCCAGTTGCCCCTGTCACGGCACATTTTTGGGAGCGGGGCGTGGAGCGGCAACTGAGTCAGGCGCTTCATGGGGAGGAGCTGACCATCGGGGGGCGCGCCCCCCGGCCCGGGGAAATTTTCCGCAATCCCGGTTTGGCGCGCACTTTCCGGGCTGTGGCCGCGGATGGGAAATCGGCTTTCTATGAGGGAGAGATTGCCCAGGCAGTCGCTTCTGTCGTCCAGGAAGCGGGGGGATGCCTCACGCAGGAGGATCTGGCCGCTCATCAGGCCACTTGGGATCAACCCATCTCCACCACCTACCGGGGGTACCGCGTTTGGGAATGCCCGCCCAATGGCCAGGGACTGACCGCTTTGCTGGCTCTCAACCTTCTGGAAGGCTTTGACGTTGCCGCGTTGGACCCGCTCAGTGTGGAGAGACTGCATCTACAAATTGAAGCTTTGCGATTGGCCTTCGCTGATGCGGGCTGGTATGTGTCTGACCCTGCTTTTAGAAATATCCCGCTCGCCCAGTTACTTTCTAAGACGTATGCTGACCAACGTCGTCTTTTGATTGATCCTCAACGCGCCAGCCTTGACCAGCGGCGAGGAACCCCGGTGACTTCTTCTGATACGGTATACCTGACTGTGGTGGACGGGGACGGAAACGCGTGCTCTTTCATCAACAGCAATTATATGGGTTTTGGGACGGGCATTGTGCCCCAGGGTTGGGGATTCACCCTTCAGAACCGAGGGCATAACTTCAGCCTTGACCCGGAGCACCCCAACGCGCTCATGCCCGGCAAACGCCCTTACCACACCATTATCCCCAGCCTGCTTACCAGGCCAAGCCCTCGCGGTGAAGAATTATTTGCTTCCTTCGGGGTGATGGGAGGATTTATGCAACCCCAGGGCCACCTGCAAGTGGCCAGCGCCCTGATTGATGATCTCCTTGATCCTCAGGCTGCTTTAGACAGGCCCCGTTTTTGCATTACCGACGGGGAAGCAGGCGGGGAGGTTGCCCTGGAAGGGGGCCTTCCCGCACCTGTTCTAGCCGAACTGGAGGAGATGGGTCACCCGGTTCGGGCGGTGCGTGGCTACGGGAGGGCGGTTTTCGGGCGGGGACAGGCCATCCTCCGCGACGCTGAGACGGGCGTCTTGTGGGGCGGAAGCGATCCACGCGCTGATGGCTGTGCTATGACCTATTAAAGGAATTCACTATATGCAAGCCACGGGTCAAGCGCGTATTTATTCCCTTCTCAAGGTGATCCCTGAAAATGGGATAAAAGCGGTAAAAGAATTAATTTGTACCGCGTTGAATTATCCGCGCGCGTACCAGGAACTTCCAACCCAGGATTGGACCGAAGAATCCAAAAAGGTCATTAAGCAAGGCCCAATGCTCCTCGCGGGACAGGAAGGGGAGGGGGAAAGTTTTGACGTTATCTACATTAAGTTAGCTGAACCCACAAAGAAGAGACGCCTTCCACTTTCTGTAGCCGCTGAACGAGCGGTGATTGCTCAATTGGTGAAGCATCATCCCTATGCCTTGTATTTGTTCAGCACCAGGGATGAAAGCCATTGGCACTTTATCAACGTGCGAGGTGGGGGTGGGGGAGAGAAGGTGGGGGAAGGGGCAGACCGCCGGGCCCGGGCCGTGTCTCGCCCTCCCGTCCTGCGGCGGATTTCGGTCGGGCCGGGACATGGCCTGGAAACGGCCGCGGAGCGAATCTCTCTCCTCAATCTGGCCCACCTACAAGATACGCGGGTAGATATTTCCCCGCTTGAAATTCAAAGGCAGCATGAGCGGGCTTTCGACGTCAAAGCGCTGAGGGAAAATTTCTTCCAGGGTTATATAAGGGTATTTAATACGCTCCAGGACGATTTTTACCGACAAACAAGAGATAGGCGGTGTGCCCAAGAGCATGCTTTGCGGGCTTTGGGCAGGAACATGTTTGCCCATTTTGTAGACCGCACGCCCCCTGATGGTTTTCGCCATGACCTGCAAACTGCTCAGCGCCTTGAAAAGGTTCTTGAATTCTTCGAGGGCTATCATTACACCCTTCGGGAAGATACGCCTCTTGACCAAGAAGTGGCCGTTGACCCTGAGATGATCGGCAAGGTCTATGAAAGTTTGGTCAATGTCACTGAAGAAGGTAATCAGCGTGGAGAGCGGGGCGTTTTTTATACCTCCCGCGTCGAGATTGACTTGATGAGCCGTTTGAGCGTGGTGGATTGGTTATCGAATCATTTGGGCGAAGAGAGGAAAAACCTCCTTTATCAGGCCGTATTTGCTTTTGACGCTGATCATAAAAAACAGGCTGACCAGGCGCTAAGCGAAAAGGAATTGTGGCCCAAAATAAATGCCCTTTTGCGTAACCTGAAGGTGATTGATCCGGCTTGCGGTTCCGGATCGTTTTTGATGGGCATGCTCCACGTCGTTGATGATTTGCTGCAACGGGCGGGAGATCAGCTAGGGCGGGAAGAATCTGCCCTGGCGAGAAAAAAACACATAATTGAGAACACCTTATATGGTGTTGATGTTATGGATGGGGCCGCCCAAGTGGCTGAGCAGCGTTTAAGACTCCAACTGTTGGCTGAGGCGGATGTGGGTGCTGATAAACCAGTGTCTATTTCATTTTCAAGCAATATCCGCCCTGGTGACAGCTTATTGCTGAGGAACGAAATCCTCGAAGATGATCACGAGGGCTTTGATATCGTTATTGGCAATCCTCCCTATGTGCGCCAAGAAAATATCCATGACCCTAGCCAGCTTGCCGATAACCTCACGGCCGCGAGTAAAAAAGCCTACAAAGAGAAATTGCGGCAATCCGTTTATGCTGCTTGGCCCGCTTCGTTTGGTTATGATAAGCAGAAAGAAAAAAACACACGAAACACAATTGGTTTGCGCAGTGACTTATATCTATATTTTTATTTTCATGGTTTGTCCCTTCTAAATGAGAAAGGGAGTCTGTGTTTTATTACCTCTAATTCGTGGCTGGATGTGCGCTATGGGAAATCGCTCCAAGAATTTTTGTTGACCCGTGGCAAGGTGAAAATGATCATCGACAACGAATCTCACCGTTCCTTCGAGAGCGCGGATGTCAATACCATCATTGCTCTTCTTGCCAAACCCAGGGACCAACCCAAAAGCGTTTCAGAGAGCTTAGACCACCGCGCACGCTTCGTTAACCTCAAGGGGCCTTTCGAACACACATTGTCCTCCCGTATTTGGGCGGAGATAGAAACCGCGAATCAGCGACGCTCTGTGGCCGCGTATCGGGTAATACCGCTGACACAGGCCAGCTTAGTAGAAAGTGGCTTGGATCAGGCGGGGCAAAAATATATCGGCGATAAATGGGGTGGAAAATACTTACGCGCTCCTGAAATTTATTGGACGATAATGGAAAAAGCAGGCCATAAGTTTGTGCGCTTGGGAGATATTGCTGACGTGCGGCGGGGCTTTACCACGGGCGCGAATGCTTTTTTCTACTTAGATGAGGAAGAGGTTTCTAGGTGGGAAATCGAAGAGGAGTTTTTGAAGCCGGTCATCAAAAGCCCACGGGAGTGCAAAACAATACCTATCGATCCTGCAGGTTTACAATATAAGTTATTCCTATGCCATAAAGATCGCTCAGCGTTAAAGGGGACGGGGGCCTTAGCCTATATCAAACACGGCGAAAAAATGGGCTATCATCAACGTCCTACAACGAGCAGCAGAAGGCGATGGTGGGATCTAGGAAAACATCTTCCTCCCAGGGCATTGTGGAAGAAAGCTTTTGATGATACCTTTGCCTATCTCATTAACCCCGCTAACGTACTAGCCAGCGACCGTTTTTATGAGATCAACTTTCATGAAGCGTATACGGATTTTCAAATTGCGGCCGCTTTAAATAACACACTCAATTTCATAAGCACCGAGTTGAATGGCCGTGTCTCATTAGGAGAAGGCGCTCTTGATAATATGACCTATGAAGCCGCGGACAACCTCATTATCTCGCCCGCTTTGCTTCCTGAGGAAGGGCCAATCATCTCAAGAGAAATCCATGCCATCCCCGAAGAACTTAAGTATGACGATAGGCACCTGGTAGATAACGTGGTCTTTGATATTCTAGAACTCAATGCCGAAGAACGTGATGCCGTCTATGCTGGCATAAGTCACCTGGTCAACGTTCGATTGCGTAAAGCGAAAAGCACACATGATTTTAGAAATTGACACCCCGGAACCGAGTAATCCTGTCCAGAAAATCCTCTGGGAAAACGCAATCCAAATCTATAGCTTGGATGGATTTAGCGTTAAGGAAGATAAGGTTACTGGCTTGTTCGAGCGTCGTCTTAGTCAAGTCGAGATAGATAAAGTCACACCGGCCTTGGTAAAAGAGCATATTGCCCAAAATAGCCAAGCCTGGAAAGCTAAAATTGGGTTGGCCGATTGTCTTAAAATCCCATTACACTTAATCATCTATGAGCATGACCAAGATTGCTATAAAATGTTCCGGTTGCTTTTAGCAGGTCAAATCATAAAAATAAAGCTAATGGACACATTAACCTGCCAAGGACTTGCCCAATATTTTGGGACACTGAAAGGCATAAAAGTCACCAAGGGATTTGTGGAAAGTGACCGCTTATCCAACCTTGATACTTGCCTGCGTAACTATGGGGTGCCATGGCCTGGAAACCTTGACGGCTTCTTTTGGGACGAAAAAAACAAGCAGTGTTTAGGGGTCATTGAATTCAGTCGCACTCGAAAAAATCCGGTAGAAACCCACAATATCAATACCTATTTTCATGAAGACAAAAACAGGTGGCGGCCCCTACTTATTTTGCAGAAAAACCTTGATTCTGAGTTGATCATCATTATTTGGAAAACCAAGAGCCGCTACATCAAGATCCATCGTGTCCAAGAGATGGGGGCATCGAAGTTAATATTTAAAGAGGATTGGAAACAACTCCCCATTAAAAAAATTGTAGATTTCTATCACTGGAACGCGCAACAAATACTTATGGAGAAAACCTAGTTGCCACACCTTACCAACACCACACAAAACCCCTCATGATCTCAAAAACACATCGCTCCAACGCCGTACTCTTACTCGTCGCCATCATCTGGGGTGGGGGATTTGTGGCCCAGCGCCTGGGGATGGAAGACATGCCGCCCTTCTTCTACAATGGCGTCCGCTTCACCTTGGGGAGCATTTCCTTGTTACCCATTCTCCGCTGGCGGAAGAAGAAGAAACCACCGTCACCGGTTTCCCTGAAAGAGGCCCTTGTCTTGGGCGGCGTGGCCGGCATCCTCATCTTTTTAGGCGCCACCTTTCAACAGGTAGGATTAGTTTATACACCGGCTGGCAAAGCGGGTTTTATCACCGGGTTATATGTCGTCATCGTCCCAATGTTAGGTATTTTTTCGGGAGATCGAGTTTCCCGTCCCACCTGGATGGGGGCGATTCTGGCTGTGGGCGGTCTTTATCTCTTGAGCGTTCGCGGGAACTTGGCCCTATCCCTGGGGGATGGCCTGGTTCTGCTAGGAGCCTTTTTCTGGGCCGGACACGTCCACTTTTTGGGACGTTACGGCAAGCGCATCGATCCCATACGCCTCTCGTTTTACCAATTCATACTTACCGCCCTCTTGAGCTTTGGGGTGGGATTTGCCCTGGAGGAAGTCACCTGGAACATGCTTCTGGCGGCCTGGCAGCCCATAATTTACGGGGGAATCATCTCGGTAGGCGTTGCCTACACCCTCCAAGTTGTCGCTCAGCAGGAGGCCAAACCCGCCCACGCAGCCATCATTCTCAGCCTAGAAGCCGTCTTTGCTGTCCTGGGCGGCTGGCTGATCCTGGGTGAATCCCTGTCGGGGCGGGGGATTCTGGGATGCTGCTTGATGTTGGTGGGCATGCTTGTTTCACAACACAAAAAAGAAAGGTGATAAAAAGGTGAACGTCGATTTAATGGTTATGATACAATGAGAATCGGTATGCTCTGTAAAATAGTGAAAGAGGTAATTTATGGCTCTATCTCCTACAGTTGTTTCAAAACCAACTCATAAAGTGCTCAAGGAACTAACAGGTGAAATCCGCCCTGATTTGGCTTTGTTTTTAGCCTTGAAAGACCTGGTTCGACTTCGATTAGAGGCGGCTGATGCTAAGATTGCTGCATTTGAAGAAAAATACAAAACAGATTTCGCCCACTTTAAAACAGATTGGGAAAAGGGGGAAATTGCTAATCCCTATTCATTCGATGTTGAAGAAGATTACTGGGAATGGGAAGCAGCAATCACTGATAAAGCCAAATTAGAGAATATTCAAGAAACCTTGTTGTGACTTCCTCTGAATATGCTGAGAAGGTTCTTAATACTTTTAATTCAACCCCTTTCATCTCATCGGCTTTTGTCGCCAACTTTGGGGCTACTTGGATAAAAATCAGAGCTTTCTTAGCGGACGCTTCTTATATTGACGTGTTTTTCAATGAGGTTACTCGAAAAACAGCTTATTCATGGATCAAGGACGATAGCCGAATTCTTGGTGCAGATAATACGCAAGGGTGGCATTGGCATCCCTTTGAAGCGCCGGAAACTCACGCGCCTGTTGAAGAAACCGTCTCTCTTCTCAACTTTCTGCACGAAGTTGAGAAACACCTTTTAACGTAGACAAGCCTTGATCTTTGCGTTCTCTGAGTAATTGCCCTAAGCGTTTCACAAGCTCTGTTCGACAATATTGAGGGCCTTCTCGATAACCTCCTCCGGTGTGTCCAACATGCCCCTAAAGCGGATGGAGCGTTCACCGCTGGACAGGCTGTAGAGGCCATTTTCCTTGAGGGTGGTTTTCACCTCGTCGCGTTTGGCCTGGGTGGGGAGGTCGAAGGCGACCATCATCCCCCGCCCTCGGACGTTGCTCATCGTGCCATGCGTGGTTTTGGCAATAGCCTCTAAGCCGGTCAGGAGTTTTTCTCCCATTTTGGCCGTGTGCGCTAGCAAGTTGTCTTCTTCGATGATCTCCAGGTAGCGGGTGGCGCGTACCATATCGGTCAGGTTACCGCCCCAGGTGGAGTTGAGACGGCTGGATTCCTGGAATACGTGATTCTCAACCTCGTCGACCCGTGGGCCGGCAATGATCCCGCACACTTGAGATTTTTTACCAAAGGCGATAATGTCGGGCATTACGCCTATGTGTTCCACAGCCCACCATTTTCCGGTGATGCCCATTCCCGATTGGATTTCGTCGACGATGAATAAGAACTCGTGTTCATCAGCCAGGGAGCGCAAGGCTTGGAAGAATTCGGGCCGGAAGTGGTTGTCTCCCCCCTCTCCCTGGATGGGTTCAATGATGAGGGCCGCAATGTCGCCTGGGTAGCGCTTGAGAGCGGCTTCAATTTGCGCCAATGCGATGGCTTCATTTTGGGCTACTTCTTGGAGGACTTTTTCCGTGATGGGGAAGCGCAGTTTCGGATTGAGGACTCTGGGCCAGTCGAATTTGGGGAAATAGGAATATTTACGAGGGTCTGTGGTGTTGGTGAGGGACATTGTGTACCCGGTTCGGCCGTGAAACGCCTCTTGGAAGTGAATGACCTTGCTCCCTATCCCCTCTAGGGCGTAGTGTTGGGCCATGCCGGGCGTGTATTGGATTTTGGCCAAGTTCTTGCGGATTTTCCAATCAAAAGCGGCTTTGAGGGCATTTTCCACGGCAAGAGCACCCCCGCTGATGAAGAATAGGTACGGCATGGATTCTGGTTTCGCCACACGGCCAAAGGTATCCACAAATTCGGCCATTGGTGAGGTATAGAAGTCGGAACTTGAGGGTTTGCTAAGAGCGGAAGCGAGAAGTTTCTCACGGAAAACGGGATCTTCCATCTTGGGATGGTTGTGCCCGATGGGGACGCTGGCAAAATAAGTGAAAAAATCGATATATTCACGCCCATCTAAGGCGTCAACAATATAAGCGCCGTGTGAACGTTCCAAATCAAAGACAATATCCTCACCGGTAGCGAGCATATACTTGCTAAGGGTCCCGTGAACTTCAGATGCTTTCATAGTTAGCCTCCAGGCAATAAAAAATCACAATAAACGTTTAAGGTGTAGGGTAGTAGACCAATCGAATTGGCTGACCCAAATAACGACGAAAGAGCGGCAAAAGATATACCGAAGACGAAAAAAGGGAGGAGGAGATGGTATATTCTTTGCCACTCTGGTGAAAACATCATATCATGTATGAGCCTATTTGTCGCTTGATTTAAGTCATAATTTTAGAAGAGAAACGTAAAAGAGTGAAGAGTAAAACGTGTGAGGCGTGCTTTACATTCCGCGAGTTTTATTGAGCATAGATTCTCTGTTAATTTACAACTCGCTAGAAAATCACATGATATAATCATTTCCATTAACTGAATTGCTAAAGCAC
The DNA here is from genome assembly GCA_018263575.1 of Chloroflexota bacterium. Classification (GTDB taxonomy): domain Bacteria; phylum Chloroflexota; class Anaerolineae; order Anaerolineales; family UBA11858; genus B10-G9. The sequence goes on from JAANWX010000050.1 coordinate 10,035, forward strand.
CTTCGCCCAAAAAAACCAGTAGGACGACCACTAAGACCAATAAGACAACTTAGACTACTAAGACCATTTGGACAACCCAGACAAGTGCAACGCACTTTGAACTGCAAGTGCAATGCACTTTGACCACCAGACCACTAAGACTAATAAGACCATTAAGATGATTATGGCGGTTACGACTAAGACCCAGGTGCAACGCACATTGAACTACAAGTGCATCGCACCTTCGACCATCAGACCAATAAGACTGCTTAGACCAAACCAAGGTGCAACGCACTCTGAACTGCAAGTGCATCGCACCTTCGACCATCAGACTAACGACTACCAGACTAACGACTACCAGACTAAAATGCTCCCCGACACCCGCATCCGCCAACGCGATTATCTCCTAGAAATAGCTCGCGCCCTAACCCAAGAGCTTAACCTGGAAAAATTACTGGACCGCATTCTACAATTAGCGGCCAAAATGCTGGCTGGTTCAGCCGGGTTGATAGCCTTGCGGGGCGAAAAGGGTGGGTGGACGATTTCCGCCTCTTACGGCATCCCGCCCACATTTTTGGAGAACGTGGCCAACATTCTGGCCGAAGTCCCAGAGCATGAGGTGCAGGCCGAATTCGAAGTTCCCCAGGTAAGCCGCCTCTTACAGCTTTTGACCCAGCGTGCCAGCCTCAGCCTCCTCACCGGGGTGGGGTTGCCCCTGATCTCCCGCAAACAGGTGATCGGGTTAATTTTCATCTTCCGGGGTTATAAGGGAAACTTTTCCACCAACGACCGCGCCCTCTTGCAGAGTTTTGCCGACCAAGCCGCCATCGCCGTCCAAAACGCGCAGCTTTATACCCAAATCTCCCGCGAAAAACGCCGCATGGACGCTCTTCTGGACGTGGCCGCGGACGGTATACTCATTTTATCGACCGACCACACCATCGAGCGCTGCAATCAGGCTTTCTCGCGCCTCTATCGCGCGGAAGAAGAAGCCATTCGCGGGAAGACTCACGAGGAGATTATCACCTGGGCGAGCCGCAAGCAAGGAATGACGTTGGAAGAAGCCGAGGTGGGGGGATGGCCGCTCACGCCCAACGCCAGCCTCTACGTGGAGGGAGACCTAAAACGCCCTCACGGACTGCCGGTCCCGGTGGGAATCACCTACGCCCCCCTGCTTTCCGGGCCGGGGAATTTAATTAACATCATCGTCTCTGTGCGCGACATCACCCACTTCCGCGAGGCGGAGGAAATGAAGAGCGTTTTCATCTCCGTAATCAGCCACGAGTTAAAAACGCCCATTGCCCTTATCAAAGGATATGTGGGCACTTTGCGGCGTGACGATGTCTCCTGGGACAGCGAAGTCGTTCAAGATTCATTGGAAGTCATCGAGGAAGAGGCCGACCATCTCACAAATCTCATAGAAGATATGCTAGCCGCCTCGCGGCTCCAAGCGGGTGGGTTGAGCATCACTCGCGCTGACTTAAATTTAGCGGCTTTAACCCAAGAGATGGCCCAGCGCTTCCAAACCCAAACTGAGAAACACGAAATTATCACCCGCTTCCCGAAGAATTTTCCCGCCATCCAGGCCGATGAAGACCGTATGCAACAAGTCTTGGCCAATTTGCTCTCTAATGCCATCAAGTATTCGCCCCAGGGAGGAGAAATTCTCCTCAGCGGCCAAATTCGAGCCGAGCAGGTCATTGTTTGCGTTCAAGATGAAGGCCCTGGCATTGCCGCCGAAGATATTCCCCATATTTTCGACCGCTTTTACAGAGCCGATGAAGCCGCTCGCGAAACCCAAGGGGCCGGCCTGGGCTTGTATTTGACTCGGGCCATTATTGAAGCCCACAAAGGGCGGATTTGGTTAGATCCTCGTCCGGGAGATGGGGCCAGGATTTGTTTTTCGTTGCCGAGGGAGGAAGAATGAACTTTCCCAGGCGCGGGAGATTGGGGAGCGCCGTGACCGCTTCCGGTTTGGTCACCGTTCCGCCGGGCGGTTACCGCAAACTGGAGCGGGGCCGCTCTCGCCGGGTGTCACCGCCCCGCAGGTGGGAAATCTTCCCGCTGGGGAACTTCCCCCACATTTTAACACAGCAAATATTTCTGAGAAAGCTGTTTTGTGAAAAACATTAACTTTAGCGAATGATTTAGAAAATAAGGAAAAGATATGCCAAAATTACAAGCGCAATGCCCCAATTGTGGACAGCCTATACTCGCCGATGTCACCCAAACTTTTGATGTTGGTGTCGAACCTCAAGCTAAGCAAATCCTTCTTTCGGGAAGGTTCAATTTTGCACAATGCCAGGCGTGCGGTTTTCAGGGTCAGTTACCCTTGCCCCTGGTTTACCACGACCCAGACAAAGAAATGTTGTTGACTTTTGTGCCGCCTGATGCCCACAGAACCATGGAGGAGCGCGAAAATTTACTGGCCCCAATGCTCAAAGAGGTGACGGAGAATCTTCCTCCCGAAAAACGCAAGGGATACCTTTTTCAGCCCAAGACGATGCTCACCGCGCAGAAATTAATTGAGACTGTATTAGAGGCTGATGGAATAACGAAAGAGATGTTGGAGGCGCAAGAGAAAAAAATGCGCCTTGTGCAACGCCTGATGACTGCTGATGAAGAGTCTCAGCGTGAAATCATTCAGCAGGACGAAGAGCTTATAGACCAAGAGTTTTTTGGGATTTTCTCCCAACTGGCCCAAGTTGCTTTGCAGGGCGGGTCGGAGGATGATGTTGAAAAGCTGCGCGCTTTGCAGGACTTACTACTCAGCGAGACTGAATATGGGCGTGAGGTACAAAAAGAGGCTGAGGCTGTGGAAGCGGCTAGAGAATCACTTGAGGAATTGGGCCAAGGCCTGACCCGGGAAGGGCTTCTTCAGTTGGTCATTGAAGCCCCGGATATGGCTCGTGTGCGCGCTCTGGGAAGTTTGGCTCGCCCGGGCATGGATTATTCTTTCTTCCAGATGTTTACGGGGCGCATTGAGAAGGCCTCTGGTGATGAGCGAGAGCAACTCGTGGAACGCCGCAATGCGTTATTGAAGCTCATTGAAGAGATCGACAAGCAGGTTGAAGAGCGCACTAAAATGGCGCATCAAAATCTTGAGGCACTTCTGAAGGCTGAGGATATTGCGCAGGCTTTGAGGGAAAATATCAATGCCGTGGATGATTTCTTTATTCACGCTTTAGAGGAAGCGATGGAGACGGCCAAGGGAGAAGAGGACACGCAACGCTTGAATAAGCTCACGCAGGTTATGGCGGTGTTACAAGAACTAAGCTCACCCCCGGAGTTAGAGGTGCTCGAAGCACTTGTGGAGCACGCCAATGATGAAAACAAATTGAAGGAAACAATTGCCGCCCATGGGGAGAAGATCACCCCCAGATTGATCGAGTATATGACTCAATTTTTAGGGTCTGCTGAAGAGAGCCTAAAGCAGCTCGAGGGCGAGCAGAAAAAGCAGCAAATCAAGTTTCAGGAAGATTTGCATAAGGTTTATCAGGCCGTTTTGCAATTTTCTATGGAACGGGAGATGAGGAAGTAGCCGAGATTTTCGCGAAGCCACACGGTGTTGCCCACAGGGCATGCATACCGGTGGTACGCAAAGCGAGCACACCCATTTGGTGTACCCGAAGGGGTACCATCTCGCACGAGCGAGATCACGGTCTGCGCCTGGTCACTGGCCCGCACGGCGCGGCGAAGAAACCCCTATTAAGCATCTTGAGAGGTATATTAGAGGCGGATACTAATTTACTGGGTTATCCAGCCGAAAGCCCTGGCCGCGTATGGTGCGCACGTACTCGTGGTCAGGGTCTACTTGTGTCAATCTGCGTCTCAAGCGGCGCACGAGGGCATCCAGGGCTTGGTCAGTAACTCCAGCGGATTCAATTTCTCCCCACACTTGGGTTATGATTTTGTCTCTGGAAAGGACTTGGCCTTCATGTTCGCTCAGCACTTCGAGCAACTTGAACTGGAGGGCGGAGAGAGGAGGGGTAATTTCCACTTCGTTGATCCAGGTGCGGCGGGCATCCCTGTCAAGCTGTAATTTTTGTGCACTATCAGGTATAGACACGCTTCTGAAGTCATCAGCAGCGAGGGGAATGGTGGCATCTTGGCTCAGGTAAATAAATTTTTGCGCCAGTGCGACTTGAATAACGTCGCCATCTTCTAAACGAATGGGGTCTTTTACCTTTTCCCCGTTGTGAAAAGTCCCGTTTTTGCTACCAAGGTCTTCTAAGACAACATATTTGCCCGATTTTGTTATTTGCGCATGGTGGCGGGAGACTTGGCGGTTGGGGATGGCTATGTCGCAAGGTTCGGTTCTCCCAATTATCAAGTTATCCTGGATAACCCATCGGTGGGCGTTATAATTTCCCCCTTGCCCCACGAGAACGGGGACGGATTGGTTGTTAATAGGCATATTACTTTCTCCTTCCGTTTGGATTTGGAACGCACGCAAGTGGCGCCATATGTGGCGGGTAGTGAAACCCGCCCTACGTTGACAACGATAATGTGATTGCCCTGAATGTATTACGAACAGGGTTCAAATATCTATCGTATAGATTATAATATAAAACATGCTAAAAGCCTTAAAGAATGGTGAAGTTCTCCGGGAACGATATAAAATCCGCCGCGTCATCGGACAGGGCGGTATGGGTCGTGTGTACCTGGCAGACGATCTTCGCCTTACAGGACGCTTGTGTGCTTTAAAATCTATTTTCTATAATCCCAGTCTCCCACAGAAAATACTTGATCAAACTCGTGAGCAATTCGAGCGAGAGGCGACAATCCTTGCCCGGCTGGATCACCCTAATTTACCCAAGGTTTCAGACTTTTTTTCTGTTGAAAATCGGGATTACTTGGTGATGGATTTTGTGCCCGGGAAGGATTTGCGGACATTGATGATGGAGGCCAAAAACCGGAAGGAATTTCTTTCCGAACGTGAGGTGTTGGGATGGGCGGGGCAAATAGCGGACGCGCTCAATTACCTTCATAGCCAAGACCCCCCTGTTTTACATCGTGACATCAAGCCTAGCAACTTGAAATTGACACCCAACCGAGTAATTAAATTGGTTGATTTTGGGTTGGTTAAAATTTCAGCTTCGGGGGAGACAACGGTCACGGTGGTGCAGGGACACGGTTCCGCTTTCTATACGCCCCTGGAACAATATGGGGGTGACATGGGGCACACGGACGCTCGCAGTGATGTGTATTCTTTTGGGGCCACCCTTTACCATCTATTGAGCAATCAGCCTCCTAAAGAGGCTCGCGAGCGGTTTTTAAAAGCGGAGACTCTTAAACCTCTCCGAAAATATAATCCCAATATTAGCCCGCGCACTGAAAAAGCTGTCCAAATGGCTATGAATCTTCACCCCGATCGGCGTTTGCGCACTGCTGCGGAATTCAAACAGGCTCTCTTGGGGCAATGGGACCCCTCCTCGCAACCGAACGCTCCTCTCCCCGCACCAACATTGGGGGATCTGCTTTCTTCCCCCAAGGAGATGGCGCTTATTTGGCTCTCTCTTTTGGCCTTGGTTATTAGTGTTGTCCTCACTTTGGTGAAGTAGCTTGCGCTTGCCTTAGTTTTCCAGCAAAAAAGGCGAATGTCCAGCCCAGGATTGCTCCAATGACTACGGTAATAGCCACGCTCCACAGGGGGGAAGAGCCTGATGTTACCCACACACTGCCCGGAAATTCTAAAGCCAAATAATTATAAATCGTAAAACCGCCCATAAAGGCTGAGAGTCCCCAACGTAGGCCCCAACGGACTTGTCCTAAAATGGCTCCAAGCAGATAGGCTATTATGCTAAGAGCGGTAGTCATTAAAAACGACATTCCCCAAACCTGCCAGTTGAGCCAAGCATGTTCTACCTTGGAAATTTCTGTAACCGTGAGCACTTTTTCTACCTGCGGTGTGGGGGATAGGGTCGGCGTATTTGTGGGGGTGACCGTCGGTTGCGGGGTTGCATCTACCGTTTCTTCTTCCTGGACAGCGACCTTTATTTGGAGAATTTCTGACTCAGCCGGTGAACTGATGGCATAGACCTGGACATCGGCGCCTATTTCTATGAGAAGAGAGGTTTGTGCTTGACCTTGATTGGTTTCTACCAGGGGGAGATAAGTTTCTTCCCCTTGGATCGAGGTCACAAACTGGACGGGGGTGCCGTCTGGGACGGGGTTCCCGTTGTGATCAAGAATAACCCCGGTTTGGAGATTGACCACATCCCCCACGTTATAAACAGGAAAAGACGGCGTTTCCTCTGGCTGATCGGTTACTTCCTCGTTAGGGGGAGCTTCTCCCATATAAATCGAGAAAGTTTGCTCAGGGTCAGGGGAAGTGGCTGAAATTAAATCGTAACCAATCCCCGGCACAGAGACTGGCAAATCACCTGGAGGGGTCGAAACCTCTTTGAACAAGATGCGGGCCGCCAACTCAACAAAGGAAGGGAGTTTGCTGTATAAGCCGTAAAAAGCATTGATTTTAGAGATATTCGTGGCGTCCAGATAATAGGGAGCATTGAATGCAAAGACGACCAATTTTGTATCCCGTATTAAGTCCTGCCGCTCGGAGAGCAAGCGTTGGAAAGCCAAAGAAGAAGGCCGGTCACGGGTAGTGTTCAAGGAGGCGGCGATAATCCAATTTGCTCGTGAGAAATTCGTCTCAATGGTTTCATAATCAGCCGGCGAATCTAGGAAGCGAATGATATCTTCATACGTATAAGAAATCAGGTTTCCTGCTGGGATTTGTTGGCCAGCTTGGGGCCCATAAAGGCGAAGAACGGATTCTCGAAGACTCGTGGATGTTATACCTAACTCTCTACCAGATGCTTCGTCTTTAAAACTGTCAGCGATAATAATAACCGAGTCAAAACGACTTGGCGGATTAGGTATGGTGCCATTTAATTCCGATAGGCTTGGGCTAATTAACGTTACCGCTTGGCGGGCAACTTCGCTTGCGATTTGGTTATTTACCTCCAGTGACGAGAGAGATGCTTGGGAGGTTAAGACTTGAGAGAGGTCAAAAGAATCATAAACGGTGTACTTTTTGCTCAGGATACGCAGGACCGCTTCGTCTACAAGCTCCGCAAATGTTTGATCTTCCCTATATTTTTGGGCAAAGAATGTCAGCGTATTGTGAACGGTTGTATACGTATCTGGCAGGTTGCTGTCTAAGAAGTCGCCCAGGTATAACACGTCATTTCCGGCAAAGAAAGCATCCAAGGCGACCTGGCGGGCATTGAAAGTATTTCCGGATGGGTCATAAAAGTATCTTAAGGCTTGGCTTCCTAAGCTGTCGCTAATCATTAATCCCCCGTTCTGTCGCCAACCACTAAGAGGGTCCAATTCCATCAACAACCTGAGGGCTTGAGGATCGAGGCTGATGGGGCGCGTGGTAGAGCGGATATTGCCCTGTAAGCCCTGATACCGGATATGAGATGCCAGCAGCCCGTCCACAGTCGTCTCTGCAGAAGGCGCCTCTCCCGTCACTGCAAAGAAAGGGGCCAGCTCTATCTGCTTCAATTGCTCCAGCGATTTACGCACAGTAGCGATCTCTTTCTCAGGGAGTCTGTCCGCGCTGCCCAAGCCCGGAAAATATTTGCCTACCACCAGAACTCGTTTTTTGCTGCCTTCGTGTATGCCTTTTGCATAAGCTTGTCCCATACGTCCAACCCAGTAGGGATCTCCTCCAAAAGTTCTGACTCCTAAATCACTTGGTTCTCCGGGGTGGGGGGTCTCTAGGACGTCTAAGGAAGGACCAAGTAATAGGTTAACGCCTAAGACCGAGAGTTCTCTTCCTAGGCTATTCCCGACTTGCTGGGAAAGTTCAGTGTTCCAGGTGGCGCCAATTGCCATTTGACTGGGGATAGGACTAATGCCATCAAGTAACTGGGTATGAGAAGAATTATCTCCTTCCTGTGAAAGCCCAACAAAAAGGGGGATATACGCTGGTGCAGAAGAAGCTTCCGGAGAGCCTTCTTCTCCATAGGTAGTAGTATGTTCAAGGCTCTGCAGTTCCTTTATTAAATTCCAGGTGCTTTCGGCAACTTCTTCTTGATTTGGGATATTGCCATTTTCGCGCTTGAGGACCACCCCACCAATGTGATACTGGGTAATAAGTTCGTAGATTGGTAAATCCGGACTGACATCGGTTCCGTCAAAGGTCACCAAAAAAAGTTGCCCCACTTTCTCTTCTGGCGTCATTTCCTCGATAAGAGCTTGGGCCTTGATTTGCCCTGACTGCTCTTGGCCCAAAGGTAATATGCTTTTTGTTGTAGCCCTCGCTACGTTTCCAGAACTGCTGAATACGCAGGCTAGGCTGACCAGGGCGAAAACCTGGAATATGCGTTGGCGGATTCTCATTCTTCTCCTTAGAAGTCTAAATCCTTGGGGTAATTCTTTGCTAGGTTATATGACGATACAGCGGATGAGTTCATTCAAGATGGTTTTCAATAACCTCCCGAGCCTGAAGTGGGTCATCGGTAAACACACCATCCACGCCTAGCTCAAGCAAGTGTTGAATATCTTCAGGATCATTGACTGTATAAACGAAAACGCGCTGTCCTTGGCGGTGAACGCGGTCAACTAATATTTTTCTTACGGATCGATGGGAAACGTGCAAAGATTGATAAGGTAGGGCTTTATTCATCCATCTGTGTGCGCAAATTCCCGCAAATCTTCTGTACGTTAATAAACCTGTTGGCGATTCAGGAAAAAGGTTAGCCATTCGCTTGAGGGCAAAAATGTTGAAAGAAGAAAAAAGTACCCAAGAATTCATTTCATGTTTTTTTACACATTCTATGACTTTGCTAACAAGCCTCCCTTTCATAAAAAGGCTGCCCTTCAATTCGATATTGATAAGTATCTTTTTCCCTATGGCTTCGAACACTTCTTCCAATGTAGGTATCTGCTCTCCACGAAAGGCAATATCATACGAAGAGCCAGCGTCAAGTTCCTTAAGGGTTTGCAAAGGCAATTTGCTAACCAATCCGCTGCCGTCTGTTGTGCGATTGACTGTTTTGTCATGGATGACAACAAGATGATCATCGGCAGACAGGGTAACATCTAACTCAATGGCATCCGCTCCTTGTTGAATCGCTAGATTAAAAGAGGCCAATGTGTTCTCTGGAGCATAAGCACAAGCGCCTCGGTGAGCAATTACGGCTGGCTTTGGAAGATCTTCGAGCATGATACTCCTACAGGTTATAAATCAACAAAATAGGCTTCGGCCGCTTGGTCTATGAGTTCTTTTGTCATGGTGGGTTCACGATTTAAAAAGTGGCTAATATCAATGATCTGATCGCATATGTCCCGGGGATGAGAGGCGCGCAAATTGCGGTTGCGTTTAATATACCATTCCTGGAGCAGATAGGCTAATATTTTATCGTTATAAGGAATACGTTTATCTTTTGCTACTCGCATGAAGATTTTTCGATACTCTCCATAGGAGGGGTCAGTAACTTCTATCTTATGCCTTAGTCGTCGCAGGAAGGCTTCGTCAACCAGGTCTTTGGGAGGGAGGTTGGTTGAAAAGACCACCAGAACATTAAAGGGAACTTCTATTTTCCGCCCCGTGTGTAAAGTGAGGTAATCGACGCGATTCTCAAGGGGGACAATCCAGCGGTTGAGCAGGTCACTGGGGCGCACCTGTTGGCGTCCAAAGTCATCGATCAACAAGATTCCACCGGCCGCTTTCACCTGAAAAGGGGCCTCATAGAATTTACTCACATCGTTGAATACCAGATCCAAATCCGTGAGGGTCACCTCGCCGCCCACCATGATGAACGGGCGCCGAATATGTACCCAGCGCGGGTCTCGCTGCGCGCCGGATTTCAAGGAACCAGTTCCAGTTTTGGTAGTATCTTTATGGGGGATAAGCTCATGGTTTACCGAGTCATAGAGTTTGACAACCTGTCCCTCAATATAAAGAGAGAACGGGATATACATACTCTCCCGCAGGACCATTTTTCCAATAGCCCGCGCTATGCTGGTTTTTCCGTTACCAGGAGGGCCATAAAGGAAAATTGAAGCGCCAGAATTTACGGCTGGGCCAACTTTGTTATAAATATTTTCTGAGAGTACTAGATCCGATAGGGATTGCCTGAGCACTCTTCGGGTGATATGTATTCTCCCTTGGCTTTGGCGAAGAATGGCTTCATTATAGTCTTTTATGGGAACAGGAGCTGGTCCGGCGTACTGGCTGCGTTCCAGAGCCTCCCTGGCGCGTTTTGTCCCGCCTTGGGTTATGCCATATTGATAGGAACCTTCTCCCAGCCCCATGGAGGAGGCCTTGACTTCAATAGATTTTTCCCGTTTGAGGGCGTCCAGAAGTTTATCAACGACAGCCGTAAAGGGCAATGCAATGGCTTCTGCAATTTCATATCCGGTCATATAGCCTTGGAAATAGAGAATTTTCAAAGCTAGGTCTTGGAGCCAGAGCTGGGCCAACCCAGTTTCCTCGATCTTGGTAATGGGTGGGGGAGTAAATGCTTTTCGACGTCTAGTGGAGGCCTGAGCCGGGCTCATAATATGACTCCTCTTTTTTCGAGATAAATAAGAATGTGGATTCTTATAATTATCGTAACTACTCAGGTGTCATTTCGAACGGAGTGAGAAATCTTTCGCTCATAGAGGTGAATCGCTGGTTGAAACAAAGATTTCTCCTCGTTATTCGGCGAAAGCCACACCGAAACCTCGTCGAAATG
>JAANWX010000051.1 GCA_018263575.1 Chloroflexota bacterium
GCGGCTGGCGAGCGACGATTGCTATGACCGCGTTGCACGGCATGGGCTGGACGGATGTCCGCGCGCTCAAAGTCGGTTACCCCGCTTGGAAAGAAGCTGGCAACCCCACGGCTGAAGGCTTCCCCGAGGAAATGGTTCTAGACGCCGCCCAACCTGCCCCTGGCCTTGTTGAATCTGTTGGCGCCGCGACCGCCGCAGCAAAAGGCATGGGCCTCAAGTGGGGCATCACCACCGCGGAAGATGTCAACCTGGCATTGACGGAAAACCCGGACCTGATCCTCATCGACGTCCGCCGTACAGAAGAACTGGAAGAAAAAGGCGTGATTGGCGTTGTTGACCAAGAACTGCTTGCTATTCCTATCGAAGAGCTAATCGCTCGCATGGATGAATGGCCTGCAGACAAAGACGCCGAGATCGTCATTTACTGCGGCAGCGGCCACCGCTCCACGATGGCAATGACCATGTTATTGGCTCATGGCTACACCAACGTCACCAGCTTGATGGGCGGCTTTGGTGGCTGGGTTGAGGCTGGCTTCCCCGTAGCAGAATTCGTCGCCCCCTAGTAGTGTAGTTAATACAATTTAATAAACGAAAAGCCCGGTTCCCGGCTCTGTTGAAGAGAAGCCTATGGAGCCGGGCTTTTTTTGTCCTTCTGAGAACCTAGGAAATCCCTATACGGTAATAAGCCCCACCCGAATGGCAAATTTGACTAACTTGGTCGCTGAATGGATATCAAGTTTATTCATGATCCGCCCGCGATGACGAGAAATCGTCTTGGGGCTTAGGCCCAGCTTCTCTGCAATTTGGGGCGTCGTTAGGCCTTCGGCAACCATTTCTAGGACCTGAAGTTCTCGCTCGCTGAGCACATCCAAATCCGGATGCAGCTCTTGTTTTTGTTCGCTCTCTGCGTGGGGAGGTGATTGCTCTGCGGTGGGCGTTTGAGCCAAAAGACGGCGGTAATCGTCCAATAACCAATTCGCTAAAGAAGGTTGCAGGTACACATCCCCGGCACATACTGTCCGAATAGCATCTACTAGTTCATCGGCGGCAGCCTGCTTGGATATATAGCCCGCAGCCCCTGCGGCCATCATCTCGAAGAAATATTGTTTATCATCATGCACCGTCAGCGCTAGGACATCGCAATCGGGACATTTTTTGGCAAGGCGGCGTGTGGATTCCAGGCCATCCATCCCTGGCATGGTGATATCCATGACGGTCACGTCTGGTTGAATCTCCATCGCCAGATCAATGGCCTCGTCGCCATTACAAGCCTCCCCCACGACCTCAAAATAATCTTGAGCCTCCAAGAATGACCTCAGACCTGTCCGGACCACTTCATGATCGTCCACCAATAATATACGGATGGTTTCCATTAATTCTCTCCTTCTGGTATGTCTTGTGGGTGGGGGCATGGAACAAAAACTTTAATGTGTGTGCCTTTCCCTGGCTCGGATTCTAACTTGAATTGGCCATCAACTGAGCGCACTCTTTCCCGCATTCCGGCGATTCCCAATCTGGTTGGTAAGCTTTCTAGAGTCTCGGTATTGAATCCAACCCCGAAATCCCGGATTTGAAGCACTATTTGCTCTGCTTGAAATTCTAAATTTAAGGTGGCCCGTTTAGTCTGCGCGTGACGAATAATATTGGTAAGGGTTTCTTGTGTCACGCGATAGAGAACTGTCTCCACTAGAGGGTCCATCCGCGAACTTTCACCAGAAATATCAACATCTATTTCTATATTCGCGCGCTCACGGATATCTTCGATCAAGTGTTGGAGGGCTGGAACCAGTCCTAAGTCATCCAATTGGGCCGGACGCAGATCATGTACCAAGCGATGAAGTCCCTGAGACATTTGACGGCTAAGGTCTTGTAAGCGTTCTACCGCAGAGGTGACAAATTCTTTCCCGGCACAGCGCATTTTAAGAGTTGCCAAATCCAAGGAAAAACCAGTTAAGGTTTGCGCTAGCTCATCGTGAAGCTCTCTGGATATGCGGGTCCGCTCTTCTTCTTGGGCGATGACGATATTCCGCAATAATTCACGCCGCAAGTCTTCCCGTTTTTCCAATTCAACTTGAACGCGTTCCAATGCTTCTAAGCGCTCGTCTTGGGCTCTAAGAAACTGTGCTTGACGTTCATTTTCTACGATTTGAGAGGCTTTGATGAGGCTGGTGGTGATAATTGCAGCCATAAAGGCCCGCACCAATTGCACCGGTATACCAGTAACATCCAAAAAGGTTGTGGAATTTAATCGATTAGCTGGGAAAAACAAATCCTCGCTGACGAATATTTGCGTGACCCCATAAAACAGAAAGCCAAGGGCTGCGACACGTAAACTCAAGAATAAGGCCTGTCGATTCTTAAGACGTGCCTGGTTGGCTTGAGAAAACAGAGCCAATCCTGCCAAAATGGCTCCGGGCACGGCTAAAATATAGCGCGCTAAAATATCCGAGCGGCTGATCCATTCGCTCATATCCTGCCAGAATACTGTTCCAACAAGAACAACAACGGCGGCATATAAGGCAAGAAACCCGCTCCCAACCCAAGCATCCATAGCTGCCAACTGTTCGGGTGGACGCAAAACCTGTACGCCATAGGCAATGAGGGACACAAAAGAAACCGCTAGCAACACCAGGCGGATCCAAGACCAATACAAAGGGATTTCCACATTGACCCAATGAAGCTCCAGGATGAATATCTCCATCCATTCATGTGTCCCATGCAACAAACCAAAAACCGCTAAAGGGCGTAATATGCGTCCTTCGGCTAGTAAGGGTGAACGACCTACTTCAATGATCATCGCTAACCCCATACTGAAGAAAGCCAGACCGTATACAAAGAATATGATTATGAAACGCAATTGAAAGTCAGTCATGAGCACCTGCAGTTGAAAATACTAAGACATCATAGAAGCGGATGTAATAAATGTCACATGTTCAACCAGGTCACTTGACACGCTTGGTAACTGGGCTAAAATACTCAATATATCTCTCCTTTTTGGGTATTGTACCCAATATCTCAACTCAAAAAGTCTAAGACAACCAGGTTCTATGTCACTAGTTTTAGGCTCTACCTCACCCCAAGGATTATCCAAAAACAAATCAGAGGTATTTTTATCACTGGGTTATTTCACCCAAACCGAGTTTATTGTACTCTATTCTTACAGGTAGTCAAACCCCAAAAAATAGCTCAGAGAACCACAATTATTGTTAACAAACAAAAGATCTATTGAGGAGGTGAACCGAAATAAATATACTTCGTCTTGTGATCCATTTTTTCAAATTTAATGAACTGTAAAAAGGAGAATGATATGAAAAGAACATTTATTATACTCGCGATATTGGTTTCCGCCATCTTGCTGCTTGGGGCATGCAACACTGCGCCCGCAGAAACTGAAGCAGTGGAAGTTGTTGAAACCGAATGTCCAGAATGTCCGGAAGTTCCTGAGTGTCCGGAGGCTGAGCCATGTCCGGAGCCTCTGGTAGAGGTAGTCCCCTTTGCGGAAGCGTGGGCTGGTTCCGGCCATGCTGACTCAGAGGCCGAGGCTTTCCGTCACTGGGACGAAGATGATCCGGCCGTTGTCAGCACTCGCTGCGGTAAATGCCACAGTTCTGCTGGCTATGTTGAACATCTTGAGACCGGAGCAGTCACCGTTGAAACACCCGCTGAAGAGAATATGGGCGTAATGTGCGTGGCCTGCCACAACGAATTCACCGCTACCAAGGACAGCGTTATCATGCCTTCAGGTATCGAATTGACTGGCCTGGGCGATGAATCTCGCTGTATGGAATGTCACCAAGGCCGCCACTCAACGGTTAGTGTGAACGAAAGCATTGCCGAGGCGGCCGGTGTTGAAATCACGGTTGCGGAAGATGCCGAAGACCCCGTTCAGGCCCAGATTGCCGCTGCTGCCGAAGCTGCTGGACAATCTGATCCGGATATGGTTTATGAAGAGCTTGGCTTTGCCAACATCCACTACTTTGCTGCTGCCGCTTCGAAATACGGCACTTTGGCAAAAGGTGGCTATGAGTATGAAGGCAAATCTTATGACGGCAACTTCGCCCATGTTGAGGAATTTGACACTTGTATCGAGTGCCACAGCCCCCATACTCTTGAGGTGCGCGCCGATGAATGCGTCATGTGCCACGGCGAAGGGGATCCCCAAGACTATCGCATGAAAGGTTCTGCGGTAGATTATGACGGCGACGGTGATATGGAAGAAGGCATCGCTGCGGAAATCACTGGCCTCCAAGAAGCTCTCTCTGCTGAGTTACAGGCCTATGCCGCTGACGTGATTGGTACAGGCGTTCTCTATGACGCCCACAGTTACCCTTACTTCTTCAATGACAGCAATGGAGATGGCGAGGCTGCTGAAGATGAGATCAACTACGGTAACAAGTACGCAACCTGGACACCCCGTTTGTTGCGGGCTGCTTATAACTACCAAGTTTCTATGAAAGATCCTGGTGGTTTCGCCCATGGCGGCAAGTACATCATCCAGTTGCTGGCTGATTCCATCGAAGACCTAAACGCTGAAGCTGTCGCTGAATTAAAGCGTATCGACCACGGTCACTTTGCTGGCTCCGAAGAAGCTTTCCGCCACTGGGACGACGATGGTGAAGTCTCTGGCCGCTGCAGCCGCTGCCATAGTGCAGATGGCCTGCCCGCCTATCTCACAGAAGGCATTGAGGTTGCGCAACCCATCTCCAATGGTTTCCAATGTGAAACCTGCCACGGCGGCGGAGATTGGCCCGCTCGTTACCCGGTTTCTTCGGTCACCTTCCCCAGCGGGGCTTCTGTCGATGTCTCTGAGACACCAGATGCCGGTATCTGCATGAGCTGCCACCAAGGACGCTCTTCGACCGTGGACGTAAACCAGGCTGTTGCTGGTCTCGCCGCTGATGAAGTATCTGAGGACTTAGGGTTCATCAACGTTCACTACTTCGCTGCTGGCGCTTCCCGCTATGGCACCGAGGCCCAAGGCGGCTATGAATTCGAGGGCAAGGAATACGTTGGCTACTTCGAACATGTTGACGGGTATCAGGCCTGCACGGACTGCCACGATGCTCACGAACTTGAAGTGAAAACAGATGACTGCTTCACCTGCCACGCTGGCGTTGAATCTCTAGAGGACATTCGTAAATCTGAGACTGACTTCGATGGCGATGGTGATGTTGAAGAAGGCCTATATGGTGAAATTCTCACCCTAAGTGAAGCCCTTTACCCGGCCATGCAGGTTTATGCCAACGATGTTGTTGGCACAGGCATTTTGTATGACTCGCACAGTTATCCTTACTTCTTCACCGATACCAATGGCAATGGAGAATCTGATCCTGGTGAGGCTATTTATCCTAATAAATACGCAACCTGGACGCCCGAGTTACTAGAAGCTGCTTATAATTACCAATATGCTCAAAAGGATCCGGGCGGATTCGCTCACAACGGCATGTACATCATCCAACTGCTGATCGATGGTATCGAAGCCGTAGGTGGTGATGTAACCAGCTACACCAGACCGTAATACAGTTAGAAAGCTTTTTCTAGAGCTGAGAATGTACAAACAGAGCGGGCCGCGTTTTGCGCGGCCCGCTCTTCGATTCTTGGTAGTCGCCTAAAGCATGCAGAGCAAGAAAAGTTTGTTAAGAAGTTTTGCCGTAAGCGTTCACCACCCCAAAGAGATAGACTTCAAAAGTCTTCAAAATAGAGCTTGGTGGACCCAAAAGTTCAAAAACGCTTATGAAACTTCTCTTAAAACTTCCTCTGAGACTTTTGAAGTTTGCTATAGGGGAAGGGGCTGAATGGTTACGTTTTGCCTATAACTAGAACTCACAATAGAAAAGGCCCTGAGCAACTTTGGGCGTTCCTCAACGCATATCTGTGAGTGGATGTTTAGATTTATTAATTGTCAGGTGCGCCGGCGGAGATCCAATCCAGGATGAGTTGAATTTCGTTGTTGGTCATCTTGCCGCCGGGAGGCATCATGGTTCCATATGTTTGTGTGTCGGTGATTTTTTGGGCCAGGATGGAATTCTCCACATCATTAGGAATAATTGTGGGGGCGTTATCGCCGCTGGTCATCACCGTATCGTAGCTCGAGCTATCCCAGCCGCCCATTGAGCCATGACAGGGGGCACACTTGGCTTCGAAAATCGGCAGGACATCTTCCGCAAAGGAGGAGAAGCCTGGGGTGGGTTCTGGTTTTACGCCTGCTTCAGAAATTTCAAGACCCAAAATGAAGTCCGTCAATTCCTGGATCGTATCCTGGCTTAGCAAGTCTCCCCATCTGATCATCGGTGTGGCTTCGTGACCTTTGCTGATGGTTTCGAAGATGTCTTGGGAGGTGTTGCCCGCTCGGAATTCGGGGTCGCGCAGTGAAGGGCCGACGTCACCCAATCCCTCTGGGCCGTGGCACTGAGCGCAGAGCTGCGCATAGACTTCGCCGGAGGAGAGCGATACCGAGCTGGAATCCACCTCAGGCGGCAACTCCACGGGGGGATTTGCTTCCCAGGAGCGGATATACGCCACCATAGTGTTGATCTGGTCATCATCTAGCGGGCCACCGAAGGTGCTGCCAAAGGGAGACATACCAAAATTAGGTTGACCTTGGGCTATGACCTGGAACAGGGTGTGATCGTCGCGCGTTGTTAGATATTCTGTCGTGCTGATGGGAGCGATGACATCATCGCTCCGCGCCGGGTTGGGACCGCCTTCACCAAAGTCACCGTGGCAAACAGCGCAATTTTGCGCGAACAATTCCTGGCCTGCTTCCAGGGACGTGCCTTCGGCAGCTTCCATGGTGTAGCTAACCAGGGCACCCAATTGCTCTGAGGTCAGAACCTCACCCCAGACGGGCATGGTTTCGTGCGCGCCGCCACTGGCGATGATCTCTCGCGCCTGATCGTAGTCATCCATAGTGGGAATGCGTTTCCCATGACAACTGGCGCAATACTGCTCGAAGAGTTCTCTCGTATTGCCCGAATCACTTGAGGCCGTGACATATTGGGCCAAGGCATCTAATTGGTCGCTGTTGAGCGTATCACGCCACGGCGGCATTTCCAGGTGTAAGCCTCCCTGGCTGACGAGGTCTCTTAGCTCGTTTTCTTCTCCTGCAAAGCCGACCGAACGGCCGTGGCATTGGGCACAGTTTGTGGCGAACAGGCGTTGTCCGTCTGGGGCAACCAGGAAGTTGAGTAGAGCGGTGCGTTCTCCTAGGGTGATCTCTTCGCTCCACTCAGGGATACTGACCTCGGCGTGGGGGGCGTAGGCATCCCCTTCATCCAGCGCAGCCTTGAGTTCGATCGGATCGCTGGCGACCAGCTCCGAAGTTTCATGGCATTCGCTGCAGTATTCTTTGAAGAGGGCGTTGCCGCCCGGCGATAAGATAAACCCCGCTAGAGCATCGATTTCGTCCGTGGTCATGTCGCCGCTCCAAGCTGGCATGCCCTCGTGGGTGCCTTGGGCGATCACATCGTGCAGGTTCGTCCCCTCGGGGACAGTGATCGTTCCACTATGGCAAACAGCACAATTCTCCGTGTAAAGTGCCGCCACCGGGTCGCCTTGACTCGCTTCCGCAGGGGGGGGCGTCTCCCGGATCGATTGCACCGTCAAGAACAGGACTCCTGCCGCCGATCCAATCACAAGCACGCTGATCAAGGGCCGGTTCCAGAAGTGTCTCTTCGTGCTGCGGTCCAGGAAGGGCAATAGGAACAATAAGATGATGGCCAAAGTAGGAATGACCACTACCGCGACCACTTCCAATTCGCCAGGGAAGTATTTCAGGAGTTGGAACAAGAACAGGAAATACCATTCTGGTTTCGGGGTGTAGGAGGTGTCTGAGGGGTTGGCGCGTTCCTCTAAAGGGGCCCCAATAAAGTAAGCCAAAGCTGCCAAAACCAGAAAGATAAGCAGAGAGACAACCGCATCTTTGAATAGGATATCAGGATAAAAAGGAACGCCTTTTTCTTTATCCTTCTTATATTGTTCGAGATAAGTCTTTTTCTCTTTTTCGTTCACGTCTATTCCTCCTCTCTTTTTGGTACTGCGCTGATGCCGATCTTGATGACCAGGTACATGTGAATGCCCAACAGGAGGATCAACGAGGCGGGCAAGACCCACACGTGCACGCCGAAGAAGCGAACTAGGGTTATTGCGGATAGGTCGGGGCCGCCGCGCATCACCCGTAAGATCCAATCTCCGACCACGGGCGTGGAGCCGGCGATACGTGTGCCGACCGACGAGCCCCAGTAGGCTTTTTGGTCCCAGGGCAGCAGGTAGCCAGTAAAACCGAAACCCACCACAACCAGGAGTAAGAATACCCCCGTGAACCAAGTCACTTCGCGGGGATATTTGTACGCCCCAAGGAGGATCACTCGCAGCATATGTAGCACGGTCAAGATCACCATGGCGCTGGCACCCCAATGGTGCAACCCGCGAATCAGCCAGCCCATCGGAATTTGGGTGGTAATGTATTGCACACTGTCATAGGCGTGATCGGGCGTGGGCACGTAGTAGATTGTCAATAAAATACCTGTGACTGCCTGATTAACAGCGGTGAATAAGGTCGCGCTGCCCAGGGTATAAAGCCAGTTCACTTTGGGGATTTTTCGTAGAAAGATCGTTTCCCAAACTGCTTTCCACCCTACGCGTTCATCGAACCAGTTCGCTATTTTTGTAATCATCTTTAACCTCCCAAGACGAATAATTGGCCGTCTTCTTCTTTGACTTGGTATTGGTCAAGAGGACGGGGAGGGGGACCCGAGACCACATCGCCGTTCTTGGCAAAAGCAGCGTTATGGCAGGGGCAGAAGAACTGTTCTTGGTCGGCGATCCAGCGCACACGACAGCCGAGGTGGGTGCAGATATTGGACATGGCTGTGAAATTGCGTCCGTTTTCAGTTAGGACATAGACGGACAATTCCTCTTCATTGGTGATCCAACCGGTCTGTTTTTCGATCTTGCTTTTGAAGAGGGTGGGAGACCCCAGCTCGACTTTAGAAGCAGCTCCCAGGCGGATCCAGCCTTGATCTTCTTGTTTACGTGCCGCCGGCCCAATAATATAGGCAACCGCGGGGATACCAAAAGCGGCCCCGATAACTCCGCCAATGGCCCACATAGCGATGCTCATGAAATCACGCCGGGTGAGTCTTTCTTTTTCAGACATATATTCTCCTTTAAAGGATACCTTAAGAAGTTCGAAGGTTCTTTCCTTGTTTTCTTGTGCCCAGGTCTCGTTGGGGGGGTAGAGCCTATTCAGAGGCGCCGTTTTCGATCCACTCCCTGATCAACGCAAGTTCCTCTTCGCTAAATTGAGCAAAGTGATCTCCGTTGATTGTCTCGAGGATCAAAGGACTGTCCCCAGGGTTCCCTGGAAGGATGACGGGACCGTTGTTGCTGCCCTCCATGGCCGTGGCATAGGTAGTCAGGTTGAGACCTTCTACGCCCTCTTCACCGTGGCACATGCCACACTTCCCCTCGAGGATAGCGCCGATGTTATCGGTATACGTTAGCGGCCCAGCCACTTCCGGGATCGGGGTTGGTGTGGGCGACGGAGGTAAAAGATGGATGATCTTTTCACGCAGTTCGGGGGCATCGAATCCGGCGTACTCCCAAGCCACCCCATGGCAAGCGCTGTTGGAGCAGAAGGAGGTATTGCTGGTCCCACCAGGATCTTCTGTGGTGTGACAATTGGCACAGGTGGCATTGAAGGCCTCATGGTGTAAAGAGATCCAATTGGGATTGCGGTGCAGTTCAGGCTCAGGCCCACGGCTAATTTCTATTTCAGCCACAATGTCAGACTGATCGGCCACAACGGGGATGGAGTGGCACAAATTACACTCTAAACGGATGGCTTCATCTTTTTCATTGAGATGTTTTCCATCGTGACAGCGCAAACACCCGGGAGAGAATTCATGGCCTACATTATTAGGATGGGAAGCCCAATCGGATTTTTGCTCCGGGAAAACGCTGTTCGTATACACGTCTTGTAATTCACTAACTGCTTCTCGAATACTTTGCTCATTTTCCTCGAAGAAATCCGGATAATTCTTGGCGTAATACTCGGGGATCAAACCAAGTGACTCGAGGGCCGATTCTTTGCTGGCATGCTCCCGGTAGAAGAGATCCACGGCAATACGGCGGATTTCGGGGATCTCTGGGGATACCAGACCACGCTCCAATAATTTATCGATGGCATCTTCCGGAAAGGAGACTAAATGCGTGATTCGGTTATGGCAAGTGATGCAATCCATTTCTATTAGCTCTTCTTCATTGATGTCAGCAGGGGTAATATCAGATTGAACATCAATGTACTCTGTGACCGTGCCATCCTCTTCCACGACCTGAACATAAGGGATGCTCTGCTCATCACGGTCTTCAGCGTAAAAGTAAACGGGGTTTTCTATATGCCAGTGGATGCCTCTTCCTAACCCGAGACGCTTGCTCCCCCCACCCGTTTTCAAAACCAAATAGGTGGTCAAAGGAGTATTCTCTTTGTCGCTTTGGTAGGATTCTATTTCCCGTACGCTGTCGTCAGAAAATTTTTCCGGGAAGTGGCACAGCTCGCAGGTTTCCCGCGCTGGGCGCAATTTTTTCGCTTTAATGGGGTATTCATAGTCCTGAAAAACTAAGGAAATAATGTGTTTAGCATCCCCCGCTTTGCGGCTGATCCGGGTGGCGATAAAACCTTCTCCAATATGACAGTCAACACACTTAATACGCGCGTGGGGAGAAGTTAGATAGGAAGTGAATTCGGGAGGCATGGTGTGACAACCTGTCCCACAAAATTCGGGGGAGTTGGTGTACTCCCAGGCGTAAGCGCTAGAGATCAAGACGGCCAAGGTTAATATCCCTAAAACGATATAGGGAGTAAGGCGCAACCAAAGGGGCGTGCCGGCTGGCGGAAAGAAAAAACCTTTCACCCAGCTAAATATTTTTTTCATACGTTCTCCTAATAGATCGATAAAAGACAGTAAGTGTTCATCATCCCAAAGATTCAAGCCAACGTGTTTTGCGCTTGATAATTCGAAAACGCTCGTGAGATTTCTCCAAAAACGCCTTCGGAGACTTTTGAAGGTAATCATTCAGCCCCTGCCCTCACCTCAATCCTTGCTCTGCACGCCTTTGGCGTCCCACAGGGAGAGGAGGCTGTCCCCTCTCCTCGTGGGATGCCCAGCGGGCACAGCCTACAACCTGGGGGTTGCCCACCGGGCGGGCTGCACACCGTGAGCAGAGCGAGGGCTAGGGTGAGGGGAGTGAACGGTTACAATTGGGCAAATCGCAGTCTACCAAATCTACCCAACACGGTTGGGTTTCTACCCGTGAAGAAAAGTGTCCACTAATTTTTAGCTTGAAATGAACCACCCCAAACAGTTGGTGCATTATACCACCCAAACCTTAATTGGTGCAACATAACTATAGGAGCCACTTGACACTTTTTGTGCTTGGGGTATAATACTCAAGTCGCGTTATACTTGGGGCAAACTACCCAATCTGCGTTACCTCGGGTTGTTTTACTTGTTCCCGCTTTGTATTTAGGCTATTTTGATAGCGAACAACCCAGAGCTTGCCTAATACAATTATCAAAGGAGGTAAAGCCCAAACAATATAACCTTGCAAGTAGCGTTTACAGAAATTTACTTTAGTACAAGGAGAAATGAATGAAACTAAAACACGCTTTAATCATCAGCGTCTTACTCATCGCAAGTCTGGCTCTACTAGGCTGTGCCGGTCCCGCAGGCCCTGAAGGCCCGGCTGGTCCAGCAGGTCCCGCTGGTCCTGAAGGCCCCCAAGGTCCCGAAGGTCCGGAAGGCCCGGCTGGTGAGGCCGGTGAGGCTGCCGAGGCTGTTGCTGGCGCAGAATACGTAGGCAAAGAGACATGTGCAAAATGCCACGAAGAAATCGCTTCAGTCTTTAACATGTCCGGTCACGCTTATAAACTCAATCCTGTTGTTGACGGCCAACCCCCTGAATACCCCTTCACTGAGGTAACTGAACTTCCTGAAGGCTATACCTGGGATGACATTGCTTATGTAATTGGTGGTTATAACTGGAAAGCCCGTTTCGTTGACAAAGAAGGGTATGTGATCACCGGTCTACCTGGTACACGCGGCGACGGTAACGAAGATTACGTCAGCCAATATAACTTTGCCAATCCCGTTGTAGGCAACGAGGCTGGTTGGGTTCCTTATCACCCTGGCGAAGAAAAACCGTATAGCTGTGGCCCTTGCCACACAACGGGTTATTCCGCCTGGCCACCTGATGCCCACCAGAACGATATGCCCGGCATCGTCGGCACTTGGGCTGAACCCGGTATCACCTGTGAACGCTGCCACGGGCCTGGCTCGCTGCATGCTGAGAACCCCCACGGCGTCGCTCTCGAAATTGACCGTGATTCTGCGCAATGTGGTGAGTGCCACCTTCGCGGCGCTCCTGAGAGCGTGAACGTGAAAGGCGGCTTCATCAAGCACCATGAGCAATACGAAGAGCTTTTCCAAAGTAAGCATATCACGCTTGATTGTGTGACTTGCCATGATCCGCATGCTAGCGTTGTTCAGTTACGCAAAGCTGGTGAGCAGACCACTCGCACTCAATGCGAAAACTGCCACTTTGAAAACGCCCAGTATCAGGATTCTGAAGTGCACCCGTCTGTTGCAGAATGTATTGACTGCCACATGCCGCGCGTTTCCAAGAGCGCCGTGGGTAATGCCGAGATGTTTACCGGCGACATCCGCACGCACCTTATGGCAATTGACCCCACCCTGATTGAGCAGTTCACCGAAGATGGTACGGCAACTTTCTCGCAGCTCGGATTGGACTTTGCTTGCCGAAGCTGCCATGTTGAAGGTGGTTCCGCAACTGTGAAGACGGATGAGGAATTAATCGATAAGGCTTGGGGTTATCACGACCGCCCCGAAACTCCTTAAGTCGAACTTGAATAAGGTTTCTTCTCTACGGGCTGGACAAATTGTCCAGCCCGTATTGTTTTCAATCATCGCACAGAAAATTTCTTATCAAAAATTTATACTTTCTGCTTATTAGAGCGCTCGTTGGAGTACCTTCTTAGCTTTTTTGTGCTACAATGGGTGGTCAAATAGAAGTCAACTTTTTGGAGTAAATAGAAAATGGCAAACACAACCCAAGTAGAAACCACCCCCCAAAGTGGCGGTAAAGCTAAATTCATTATTGGCGGCGTATTGATTATTGCGGCAATCGTTTATCTGATCGTCTCCTCAGCCTCAGCGAACGCACAATATTTTTTGACAGTGGAAGAAGCCCTGGAAAAAAGTGCCTCGGGAGAGCTGGATGGCCGCAACCTGCGCATTTCAGGAGCTGTGATTGGAGACACCATCCAATATGACAGCCAGACCCTGAAATTATCCTTTATGATTGCCCACGTTCCAGGTGATAACAAAGACCTCGAGGCCGAAGGAGGATTGGCGACCGCGCTGCATAATGCTGTTAATGATCCAAGCCGCCCTCGCCTGGAAGTCGTCCACGAAGGGCCTATGCCGGACCTCCTGCAAAATGAGGCCCAGGCTATTATCACCGGGTATCTCGAAGAAGGCGGCACATTTCATGCTGATGAGCTGCTCTTGAAATGCCCCACCAAGTATGAAGAAGCGGTCCCTGAACAAACGGGCTAGAACGTAATGAGTAAAAAGTAACGAGTAACCAGACCAGACATTACTCATTACTCATCACTCATTATTCATCATGGAGTAAATATTTATGGCAGCCGATATTGGCTATGGATCCCTTATCATCGCATTTCTAGCCTCCCTTTATGGTGTTGGGGCGGCAATCTATGGAGAACGTGGCAAAGATAACCGCTGGGTGGAAAGCGCGCGCAAAGCTATGCTGCTCACATTCCCCCTCTTGACAATTGCCGTGGTCAGCATCATTTATCTCATACTCACAGATCAATTTCAGGTCAATTACGTCGCTCAAGTGAGCAGCCGAAACATGCCCCTCTACCTCAAAGTCTCGGCCTTGTGGGGATCACAGGCCGGATCGTTGGTCTTTTGGTCGTGGTTGTTGGCCGCTTTTGCCTCCGCCGTGACCCTGCGCAAGTGGGATCGAGATCGGGATCTCCTCCCCTGGGTGATCGTCGTCGCCTCGGGAACATTGGCCTTCTTCCTCTTCTTGAATGTGTTCTTCGAAAATCCCTTCACTAGATTATGGCAAACGGCCGAAGGCGTCACCACCGCCATGATCGCGCCGGGGAACGCCATCCCCTTTGTCCCCCGCGACGGGCAAGGCCTGAACCCCCTCTTGCGCCACCCGGGGATGGTCATCCATCCCCCCACCTTGTATTTGGGATTTGTGGCTTTTATCATCCCCTATGCTTTTGCGATTGCTTCTTTAATTGCGGGCCGGACAGATGATAGATGGATCCGTGTCACGCGGAAGTGGACGTTGTGGGCCTGGTTATTCCTTTCCCTGGGCCTGGTATTGGGCGCGCGTTGGGCCTACGACGTGCTCGGCTGGGGCGGGTACTGGGGCTGGGACCCGGTCGAAATCTCGGCCTTTATGCCCTGGTTGACCGGGACGGCCTTTTTGCACTCCGTGATGATTCAGGAAAAACGGAGCATGTTCAAACAGTGGAACATGGTTTTGATCATCCTCACCTACGACCTGGTCATCTTTGGCACCTTTTTGACCCGTTCGGGCGTTTTATCCTCAGTGCATTCCTTTGCCCAAAGCGCCATTGGCCCGTTATTCTTTGTATTTATCGTCCTAACGCTGGGCGGGTCGATTGGCCTGCTCATGTATCGCTGGGAGACCTTGAAATCTAAAAATTCTCTGAGTTCATTTTTCTCTCGCGAAGCCCTTTTCCTTCTCAATAACTTATTGTTCGTTGGTATTTTAGTAACTTCCTTCTGGGGCGTAATATTCCCCCTCATTTCGGAAATCGTCACCGGGCAAAAAGTGACCGTGGGGCCGCCTTTTTACGAAAGAGCTACAGCGCCCCTTTTCGGAGGACTTATGCTCCTCATGGGCGTAGCTCCTCTCTCCGCCTGGGGATATTCCTCCTGGAAAACCCTGGGGCGCTCACTCTGGAAACCGTTCCTGGCCTCCCTGCTTGCCGTTGTGGCCGTTTTTGCCCTTGGCATTTGGGAACCTTGGTACGCGGTGATCGCTTTCTGGTTGGTTGGCTTTGTGATTACAGTGACGGTTTACGAGTTTTGGCGGGGAAGCATGAGCCGGATGAGACGCCTGGGTGAAAGTTTCTTCACTGCGCTGTGGAAACTGGTCACCCGCTACCGCCGCCGCTACGGTGGATACATCATTCACGTCAGCATGATCCTCATGGCGCTCGGCATCATTGGCATTGAAATCTTCCAAACGGAGACCCAGGGAACTCTTGCTCAGGGCGAAAACCTTCGCCTAGGCGCGTATACCATGACTTACGATCGCTTAGACAATTTTGATGCTGATAACGGCAGCCGCAACGTAGCCCGCGCCGTAGTGAGTGTTTCTAAAGACGGGGAAGAAGTGGCCGAGCTTTACCCGCGCCGGGATTTCTACTACGATTCCCAACAGCCCGCCACCATTCCCGGTGTGCACAGCACACTCGCCGATGATTTTTATGTCATCCTCGTTGACTGGGAACCTGTTTCAGAAAGCGGAGCAACCTTCAAGGCCTACCACAATCCTCTTGTCAAATGGTTGTGGATTGGTTCTTGGGCTTTCTTATTTGGCATTATTCTCACCGCTTGGCCTGAGAAAAAAGAGAAAAGAGGACTGGCGTAATTGATATGAAGATAAACAAAAAACAGCTCAATTTCATCTTATTAGGCGTCTTACTATCCCTGGCGCTGACCATAGTCGTGGCAAGTCCCGTTAACGCCCAAGACCCTACCCCGTCTGACGATGACGTCAATGCCATTGCCAAGCAACTTTATTGCCCTGTCTGTGAGAATATCCCCCTGGATGCTTGCGGGACGCAGGCTTGCATACAATGGCGGGGGATTATTCGCGATAAGTTAGCTGAAGGCTGGAGCGAAAAGGAAATTAAACAATATTTTGTCGACCAATACGGTGATCGCGTTCTAGCGGAACCTCCTCGGCGAGGCTTGAACTGGTTGGTGTATATTGTTCCTCCCATTGCCTTTTTGGCAGGGGCTTATGTGCTGTACAAAGGTTTTCGAACTTGGAAAGCGGCCGAAGACAGCCAAGGTGTTGAGAAAAAAAGGAACATTGCAGATATGCCCAAAGAAGAAGTCGACGAATATATTTTGCAGTTGGAAGCTGAATTAAAAAATCGATAATAAAGGATTGAATACATGAAAAAGCTATTAGTTTGGGGCGGCTTAGCAGCCTTATTAATAATTGTAGCCATTGGCCTGAATAGGGCACAACAAGGACAGGTTGGCGTGGGAGAAAAAGCCCCCGACTTCACATTAACCACCTTTGACGGAGAAGCGTACCGCCTAAAAGACCTGCGTGGGCAAGTTGTCGTCATTAATTTTTGGGCTTCCTGGTGCGAGACTTGCAAAACGGAAGCGGCTGACTTGGAAAACGCTTGGCGCACCTACCAACCCCGAGGTGATGTCCTCTTTCTGGGCGTGGACTACGTGGATACCGAGCCAGACGCTAAAGCGTATCTGGCAGAATTTGATATCACCTACCCCAACGGCCCCGACAAACGCACAAAAATTTCCCAAGCGTACCGTATCCAAGGAGTCCCTGAAACCTTTATTATTGACAAGAATGGGAAAATAGTACACGTCCAAATTGGGCCTTTCCGCTCCTATGAAGAAATCGTTTCCTACATTGAACCGTTACTGAATAAGTAAAACGTGATACGTGAGACGTGACACATGATACATGATACTTGAAACGTAATTCACGCACCACCCTCCGTGAAACTTCGTGCTTCCTCCGTGTAACTCTGTGTAACCCCTCTCTCATTACTCATTACTTTTTACTCATTACTCTTTACTCATCACTCGAAAGGCAAAACTATGACCATAAGTGCCATTTTCATCCTTCTCGCAATTTTACTCCTGGTCGCTCTATACATCAGCCGGCCGTTCCTGGAAAAAGCGCCCCAAAAAGCAACCCCTCACAAAGAGGGCCAATCTTCGCTCTTGGCGGAGCGGGAACGACTGCTTTCGGCGATCGAAGAGTTGGATTTTGACCATGAATTGGGCAAGGTCACCGAAGAAGAATACGCTCACCGGCGTCAGGCCCTCCTCGAAGATGGAGCCAGCATCTTACAGCAATTGGAAGAAAAGGGGGAATTACCCGCCGAGCAGCCGGCCCAAACTCCACAAGCCACAGATGACCTCGAAGCTCTGATAGCCGCGCGGCGCAATGAAATTCGAGGGGAAAGAGAAGGGGCGTTTTGCACGAAATGTGGGCAGGCAGTTCAGACCTCAGATAAATTCTGCCCCCATTGTGGTGAGGAATTAAGATGAAATTGTTAAAAAACGCAGCCATTATCCTCACCATCACCCTCCTTTTAAGCGGATGTGGGTCACTGTCCGAAGACATCGCCTCTCCCGCCGTGGAAGATGGCGACCCCGCCGGAACTATCCCTACCGCCACCGCACCCCCTCCCACCCCGGAAATCTCTCCCACGGAGGACTCCGCCGGGCCAGAATCCGCCCCCGACCCGTCCCCCACCACCGGATCTTCCCCAGCGGAAGAAGTCCCCGGCATCGTAGAAGTAGAAGTTCTCTCTAGCGAAGGTGAAACGCTGCCAGACGGCCTCGAGGTCAGCCTCTTTGGGTATGACCACATGACCCAGGTTTACGAAGACGCGCTCACCTTGCCGGCGGAGGGCGTGGCCAGGTTCGAAGAGGCCCCTTTCTTAGATGGCCGGCTCTTTTTTGCCGAAATCATCCACGAGGGCGCCTCGTACCGCTCTTCCATCGTAGAGGCCAGCGCGGACAGCCCGGCCTTGAACCTCCAAGTTGAAATTTTAGGCACGACCACAGATACCTCGAGCCTGGTTGTTGACCGTATGCACGTCTTTTTAGATTTCTCCCAGCCTGAAATTTTAGGCGTGGGAGAAATATTCATTGTTTCCAACATGGGCAACCAAACCGTGGTAGCCGAAGAAGCGGGTGAGCCTGTGCTCTCCTTGGCCCTTCCGCCCCAGGCGGTTAACCTCCAATTTCAGGATGGGCAATTGGGCGGGCGTTACATAGAAACCGAAGATGGCTTTGCCGATACGCTTGACATTATGCCTGGCTCTGGGAGTCATCAGGTCATGGTAAGTTTTGATGTGCCCTATCCGAAAAAGAACCTGGAAATTTCCCAGGTGCTGAGCTACCCCACCGGTGCGGCCGTTGTCCTCCTGGAGGATGGCATGGCAACCATAACCAGCTCGCAGCTCGAAGATGTGGGCACACAGCAAACCGAGACTGGGTTGATTCGCGTCTATGCTAGTCAGCAAATGAAGGCTGGCAGCACGCTCGCTTTTACGGTGACGAATCCCAACGCTGGGCCAGAGATTTCGCGCACGTTGTTGATTGGCCTGGCTGTTCTTGGCGTTGTCCTTCTCGCTGGCGGGGCATGGCTCTATTTCCGTTCTCGGGGAAATGAAGAACCCGACAAGGTTGCCACACCCCACGACAGAGATGAGCTTCTAGATACCATCATTGCCCTGGATGACTTATACGAAAACGGCGAAATTGACTCAACCGTTTACCACCAGCGCAGAGGGGAGCTAAAGGCGCAGTTGGCCGAAGCTGTGGGAGATAAGTAGGTAATGATGATTTCCGTTCGCAATCTGGTAAAACGTTTTGGCCCCAAGACTGTCCTCCACCGCTTAGATTTCGAGGTGGGGGCGGGCGATTTTGTGGGATTGCTCGGCCCGAACGGAGCCGGAAAAACCACCCTTTTACGAATTTTGGCCTCCCTCTCACGTCCCGCCGCGGGAAGGGTGCAAATCGCCGGTTACCGGCTTCCCGCTCAGGCGGCCCAGGTGCGGCGCAGGTTGGGCGTGGTCTCCCACCAACCGCTGCTCTATGGTGACCTCACCGCCGAGGAGAATCTCTTCTTCTACGGGCGGATGTACGCGCTGGAGGAGGTCAAGACTCGCGCGGCGGAAGTTCTCCACTTGGTGGGCCTGTATTCCCGGCGCAGCG
The DNA here is from genome assembly GCA_018263575.1 of Chloroflexota bacterium. Classification (GTDB taxonomy): domain Bacteria; phylum Chloroflexota; class Anaerolineae; order Anaerolineales; family UBA11858; genus B10-G9. The sequence continues at coordinate 19,095 of JAANWX010000051.1, forward strand.
ACCTGGTGCGCACCTTCTCGCGGGGGATGCGCCAACGCCTGGCCATTGGGCGGGCTGTTCTCCACGACCCGGAAGTGATGCTCTTCGACGAACCCCACACCGGCCTCGACCAAGACGCCTGTGCCATGTTAGACACAGTTTTGAGCGAAATAGCGGCCCGAGGGCGCACGGTGGTCATGACCTCCCACGATTTGGCCCGCGTAGCAGATTTGGCCACGCGCTTTGATGTCATCTCCCGGGGAAAAATTGTCGCCTCTGGGACACGCCAGGAAATTGGCCCCGACAATCTCTTGCGCTTTTACCGGCAGGCCGTGAAATCCGCTGAGGGGGAAGTCTGATGTCGAGATTCAAAGCTTACCTTCGTGCTCTGGGTGCCATCGTTTGGAAAGACCTGGCCGCCGAATTGCGCAGCCGGGAATTGCTTTCCTCCATGTTGGTCTTTGCCCTCCTGGTCATTCTAATTTTTAACTTCGCCCTGGAATTGGACATAAAAGCGCGCGACACGATAACGGCCGGGATTTTGTGGGTCACATTCGCCTTTGCCGGGACGCTGGGCCTGAACCGCTCTATGGCCTCCGAAAAAGATCGGGGTTGTTTGGATGGCCTCCTCTTAGCCCCCGTAGACCGCAGCGCAATTTATTTTGGCAAGGCCATCGGCAATCTGGTTTTTATGTTCATCGTCGAAATCATTGTCTTGCCCGTTTACAGTGTTTTATATAACGTCAACCTCTTTCAACCGGGGTTGCTCTTGGTCATTTTCTTAGGCTCGTTGGGTTACGTGGCTGTGGGCACGCTGCTGGCGACCATGGCCGTCCAAGTCCGCACGCGAGATATTCTTCTCCCCATTTTGCTTTTCCCCCTCGCGCTTCCCGTCCTGATTGCCTCGGTCAAGGCCAGCAATGGATTCTTGCAAGCCATTCCCCTGGCCGAAATTATGCCCTGGCTTAACTTGCTCATCGTCTATGATATTATTTTCACGGCCATAGCCTTTATGGTCTTCGATTATGTTGTGGAGGAGTAAAGAGTAAAACGTAATGAGTAACGAGTAAGGTGCGCTGCACTCCTGTTTCTGGAGTGCGTTGCACCTGATAAATTGACTATTTTCTAGCGATCCGATGTGCAACGCATCCAAAAGAAGATGCAATGCACATCTCAGTTTTCAGGAGACTTTTCTATGAATGAAAAACCTCGTTTGCTTAAAATTTTAGATATCCTAACCCTTGTTCTCATCCTTGTCGCCGCGGGATTGGTTTTCTTTTACGCGCCGGTAGAAAAGGTCATGGGCTTGGTTCAAAAGGTGTTTTATTTCCATGTCGCCAACGCCTGGGTGGGGATGCTGGGCTTCACCGTCGCCGCTGTGGCGGGAGGCCTCTACTTGTGGAAGGGAGAAAAAAAGTGGGACATCGCTGGTTTGGCCGCCGTGGAGATCAGCTTTGTCTTCTTCTTGATCGCCATCGTCTCCGGATCAATTTGGGCCCGCCCGGCCTGGAACACGTGGTGGACGTGGGACCCACGCCTGACCACGGCCGCCATTGTGGAGCTGATCTACGCCGCCTACCTCCTTCTCCGTCAGGGCGTGGACGATCCCGACCGCCGGGCACGTTTTTCAGCCGTGTACGCTATCTTCGGCTTCATCAGTGTCCCTCTTACCTTTATCTCCATTCGCCTCATGCGCACCATCCACCCCGTCGTGGTAGGCAGCTCAGATCCCTCGGCACAAGGGGGCTTCAGCATGATTGCGCCCATGAAGGTAGCCTTCTTCTTCAGCCTCTTCACCTTCTCCGTCTTCTTTGTGGATTTGCTCTGGCACCGCATCCGGCTGGGAAGATTACAAGACAAAGTAGAGCAATTACGCTGGGGCAACCATCGAATATAATTCGAGGCTGACTCGCAAAATCCACCTACGGGGATTGAGATCCAACCAACGTTGTTTGATAAACAAAGAGGAACAAAAAATGATGTTTTCAAAACTAGCCACACCAGATACATTGAATTACATGATCGCCGGCTACGCGGTAATCTTTGGAGCCGCCCTGGCCTATATTGCCAGCCTGGCTATCCGCTACAGAAAAGCCAAGCGGGAGTGGTTGGACTGGTCTAAATAGTCTTACTGGTCGAACTAGTCTAACTAAGTAAGTCTTTGAAAGTTCCTTTATAATTTTCAGACTACGTCACTTTATTTCGATGTGCGCAGAGTCTCCCGACCGCGCACCTGAAGTGACCGAAGGTCTCCCCTCTTGGGAAAAAATGTGGCTCAATTACCTGGAGACCTGCGGTCAGGACTAGATGGCTG
>JAANWX010000052.1 GCA_018263575.1 Chloroflexota bacterium
GGGCAGGGGTGCTGGGGAGCGGGGGTGCTGGCATCCCACGGGGAGAGGGGACTGTCCCTTCTCCCCGTGGGATGCCCAGCGGGCACAGCCTACGGGCTGTACACCGTACGCAGAGCGAAGGTTAGGATGAGGGGTTGCACGCGGACGGCGGCATCACGCGGTAAGCAGCAGATAAACCATCCCGCCCACGGCGACGCCTACGTCCCCCACCAGGAAAGTCAAAAGGCCAATTTTCGCTAGGGGCGGCAACTCACGCCAACGCTGGGAAGGGATGAGTTCTCTTTCGAAAACGTCATCTATCCGGTTGAGTATCTGACTCAGGGTAATGCCGTCGATTAACTTGATAGACCAAGTACTGCGCTTGGCGGCCTTTTTTGCGCCCGCAGTGAAGTGACTGGTGGTCACAAAATAGCCTTTCTCCAAGCGTGCCCCTTCTAAAGCCCCCACGAACTCGCGGATCAGGGAAGGGCCAATCGGTTTTTTGTAGTGTTTACACTGCACGCCTATCTTTTCCCCGTCTTTGGCTAAGAGCACATCAATGCCTAAATCACCAGTCTTCCCAGTGACTTTGGCCCTATACCCCATCTGGCGATAAATTTCCGCTGTGACGGCCTCGAATTCAGTGGCGTCATAATCTTTGTAGAGAGAATTTCTGGCCAGCAAATTGGCTTTTTTGACGCGGGCCGCTCTTTTAGCCAGCAATACGCCCAGGAATGTCAGGCTTCCCAACGTGCCGGCTCCGATACTGGCTACTAGGGCGTGACGAGTCAGAAAATCCGATAGGAGATTGGCCGCCGCCAGGGATGTCGCTATCAAGAAAAATCCCCCGCCAAATTTAAGAAGAAAATTCTTAGGCCACATCTTCAAATGATTTCCTCTTCACCAGGTGCAACGCACCTTAGCCGACCAATAAGACCAATCCCAGGTGCATCGCACTTTGGACTGCAAGTGCAACGCACCTTAGCCGACCAATAAGACCAATTCGACTACCCCCCCATCTCCACCGCTTTTTGATAGTTTTCATAGTCTTCGGCATTGAATTCTTTGAATTTTTCTATGATTTGCGGCGTGATGCCCAGCTCCTCGTAGTCCGCTTCGTGACCAATATAATTCACCTGCGTGGCCTCGAAGTTCTCTTGGAGGGGTAATCCTTTTAATCGGGCCACAAATTTGTCTAAGTTCGAAGTGATTCCCACCAGGTCGAATTCGTCTACCTTCATCATCCCCAGGGCGCGGGTTTGAAAGTTGGCAAGCTCCTCTCGAAAGGCGTATTCCTCGAAAGTCATTTCTGGATCGTAGGGGATTTCTACCCGAAAACCCATATCTCCCCCGGCTCTCTTCCAATGCCGGTATTGGGAGATCATTCGCGTTAACGGTTCTCGGAGTACGACGCTGGTGAAAGAGGAGGGAATGAGTTCCGCGAAAAGGTCAGGTCTAAAATGTCCCTTGATTACAGCGGCATCATCCGGAATTTCATCAAGTTCAATCCAGGGTACAACGCCATTAATATTGTCTACAACGGATAAGTAGATGCGATAAAAAAATGACAAAATCGCGGTACGCTCAATGAAGGCCTTTACTTTGCTAAGTGACTCACTAGCAGGAGAAACAGGTATGTCGCTGAGGCGGACAAGTTTCTTGGTGAGCGTGGAGTAAATCAATATCTTCTCTGCCCCGTAGATTTCCTCGAACTCCGCGACCAGGGAAGTGCCGCCCGTTCTTTCGATGTGAACGCTTATGTGCATGGGTTTTCTCCTTCCTGGGAAATCATTTGTGGCTAGGCTCTATATTATAAGGTATTTGGAGAGGATTGGGTATTGGGGTTTGGATGTTGGGGGTTGGATGTTGGATGTTGGGGGTTGGATGTTGGAGGTTGGAAGTTGGATATTAGATATTGGATATTGGATATTGGTGTCCCTGCCCAAGGTGCGTTGCACCTGGGAATCAGGACGATTGCATATGGATTCAGAGCCATCCCTTCTCCACGCTCGAAATGGATCGCCAGATCCATTGGGTGGGGAACCCGGGGATCTGGCGATCCCCTATGAGCGGCTAGGTGATGGTTTTTTATTTTCAGGGAATGCTATTTGCAATTACCTTGCCTGGGAACCACCATAGAGTAACCTAAACCCCTTTTTTGGGTTATAATTCTAGTAACGGAACTGTCCGTAAATAACTTCAGGAATTAGCCCAAGGAGCAGCCTATTAGTTACACAGAGCTGCGCAGAGGAGACACAGTGTTTCACAGAGAAATACATATCGTTTTTTCTCCGCATCTCTCCCTTGCCCTCCGTGGTACCAGTTTTCCTCTGCACCCTTTGGCCCCTCTCAAAGGAAGTCTCCCATGTTAAAGAAAATCTCTCGCATACTCCTCATCGTCCTCGTCATCCTCATCCTCCTCGGAGCAGCCGCTGCTGGGTTTGGTCCGATCCTCGTCCGGAACAAGGCCGTGGAATCCTTCCCGCAGGTTGAGGGTGAGATTCAGGTTGCGGGCCTGGATGGCCCCGTGGACGTCTACCGCGACTCTTACGGAATCCCTCACGTTTACGCCAGCACGCACCACGATCTTTTCTTCGCGCAGGGCTTTGTCCATGCCCAAGACCGATTTTGGCAAATGGATTTCTGGCGGCACCAGGGCGCGGGTCGCCTCTCCGAGTTGTTGGGAAAATCCACCCTGGAGACCGATAAATTCTTGCGCACCCTGGGCTGGGAGCGGGTAGCCAAGCAAGAGCTGGAGCTCCTGGATGAAGAGTCTTACGCTACCCTTGTCGCCTACTCCGCCGGAGTCAACGCTTATTTGGCCGAGCACCAGGGTCCCGACATCGCCTTGGAATATGCCTTTTTGCCCCTTCTCAACCGAGGCTATGAACCCTCCCCTTGGACGCCACTCAATTCGCTAACCTGGGCCAAAGCCATGGCCTGGGACTTGCGGGGTAACTTGGGCACCGAGATTGACCGCGCCATGCTTCTCAAAACCCTCACGCCCCAACAGGTGGAATTCCTGTATCCCGCCTACCCTGAAGACCATCCCGTCATCGTGCCTGCTTTTGACTCCGCGGGAGCGTCATTGGAAAGCGCATTAGGCCAAGAGGGGCATCCTTCCTTGTCAGCCTTAATGCCTTTGCTGGCTGAAGCTCGGGAAGAAACCGCCGCCCTGGACGCTCTCAGCGGGGGAGGTTTCGAGGGAATTGGTTCCAACAGTTGGGCAATTTCCGGAGAATTAACCGCAACTGGCCAACCTCTCCTGGCCAACGATCCGCACCTGGGAGCGCAGATGCCCTCCATCTGGTACGAAGTGGGCTTGCATTGCATGCCCAAAACGGAGGATTGTCGCCTGGACGTGGCCGGGTACTCCTTTGCCGGAACGCCGGGCGTGGTTATCGGCCACAACGACCGCATCGCCTGGGGGTTCACCAACGTTGGCCCGGACGTGATGGATCTCTACATCGAGAAAATCAATCCTGAAAATCCGAACCAATACGAGTACGAAGGGGAATGGGTGGATATGGAGGTGGTCGTGGAGGAGATTCAGGTCGGGAGCGGGAAAACCATCCCCCACACCGTGCGCATCACCCGCCATGGGCCTATCATCACCGATGTCTACGGGTTGGAGACTTTCGCGGAAGACACAGGCGTGGAGGTGCCGGAGCATTATGCCCTGGCCCTGCGCTGGACGGCCTTGGAACCCTCTTGTGTTTTTTGCGCTATTTGGGAGTTCAATCTTGCCCGGGGGTGGGAAGACTTCCGGGAGGCGGCCTCGAACTTCGCTGTCCCCGCCCAAAACCTGGTTTACGCGGACGTGGAGGGCAACATTGCCTATCAAATGCCGGGAAATATCCCCCTCCGCGCGGAAGGTCATGAGGGAACGCTGCCAGTCCCCGGTTGGACGGGCGAGTACGAGTGGCAGGGGTATATCCCCTTCGAGGAGCAACCCTATACTCTCAACCCCGCGCAGGGCTATATCGTCACCGCCAATAACGCCGTCGTGGATTCTGCCTATCCCTATACCATCGCCAAACAATGGTCTTATGGTTACCGGGCGCAGCGCATAGTGGATTTGCTGGAAAGCGCCCCCGGCCCTGTTGATGTTGCTTATATCCAGTCTATGCAGGGGGATAATAAAGATTTAATGGCCGAAATTCTGGGGCCCATTTTATTGGATGTGGAATTTTCAGATGGGGAGCTCGAAGAGATGCGGGACATGTTGGCCGGTTGGGATTACCAGATGAGGATGGATTCCGCGCCCGCTGCCCTCTATGCGGCCTTTTGGCGCAATCTGGTGGAGGCCACCTATGCGGACGATTTGCCGGAGTTCTACAGCCTTGGGGTCTCCTCCCGGGCCTTCGAGGTCACCCGCCGCCTGGTGGCGGAGCCGGAGAACGCCTGGTGGGATGATCAGGCGACGGAGGAGGTGGAAACGCGGGCGGATATCTTCCGGCAGGCCTTTGCCGCCGCTGTCAAGGAAATGCGTAAATCGGCCGGAAAAGACCCCGCCGGGTGGGCCTGGGGCGACCTCCACACCATCACCTTTCCGCACCAGGTCATGAACGCTTTCCCTTTCCTTAAAACGGCTTTTAATCGCGGTCCTTATCCCACCTCGGGGGGGAACTCGATCGTCAACGCCGTGGGTTGGGACCCGGGGCAACCTTACGTGGTCGATTGGCTGCCATCCATGCGCATGATTGTGGATTTCAGCGACCTGACACGCTCCCTGGCGGTGAACACGACCGGGCAGTCGGGGCATCCCTATCACCCCCACTATATGGATATGGTGGACCTGTGGCGGGATATTCAATATCACCCCATGCTTTGGGCGCGCGAGGATGTGGAGGCGGACGCGGAGGGGCTTTTGAGGTTAGAGGTTGGAGATTAGATGTTGGAGGTTGGGGGTTGGATAGTGGATGTTGGATTGTGGAGGTTGGATTGTGGAGGTTGGAAGTTGGAGATTAGAGGTTGGAGGCGTTTCGGGAGCATGAGAAGGTTGTTAGAAAACGTGCCCCCACCCGGCCTGTAAGCGTTCACACCCCTCACCTCAATCCTCTCCCACGGGGAGAGGAGGCTGTCCCCTCTCCTGAGGGAGAGGGCTAGGGTGAGGGCAGGGGCTGAATGGTTACCCGGCCTTTGCGTAGCATATCCGAAGGATGCCCCCACCCGTCCTCCCCCAAATGTGACGAAATGCGTGTCAAATTTGAGGGAGGGGCCAAGCTTCCCCCCATTTTGTGCTTTTCCAAATGGGGGGACTGAGGGGGGCGAGGAGGTAGTATGCCACGTCCACGCAGGAGCACACCAAAAATGATGCAGCGTGCCGTAGAATTACGCAAGGAACAAACCCCCGCTGAAAGAAAGCTCTGGGCTTATTTGCGCGGGAGAAAGGTCAAAAACGTCAAATTTAGAAGGCAGCACGCCCTTGGTAGCTATGTTGTCGATTTCTGCGCCGCCAAAGAAAAACTAATCATTGAGCTTGATGGCAGCCATCATTTAGACCAGGCGGAACAGGACGAAGAGAGAACGGCTTATCTTGAAGGGCGAGGGTATAAAGTCGTCCGCTTTTGGAATCATCAGGTGATGGGTGATATTGACGGAGTTATTTGCGAGATTGAAAATGCTTTGGAGGGTCGGTAGAGGCCCCAAGCTGTCCTTTGCGTAGCATATCCGAAGGATGCCCCCAAATGTGACGAAATACGTGCCCCCACCCTACCCTTCGGGTATCCCCCAAATGTGACGAAATGCGTGTCAAATTTGGAGGAGGGGCCAAGCTTCCCCCCATTTTGTGCTTTTCCAAATGGGGGGACTGAGGGGGGCAGAGATTGTTTAGCACACCCTGAAAGCACCTTTTCTAATTTTTTGAATATGTTATACTCCCTTGCCGCCCTAGATTAATTGACAGGGTAAAGAAATACCACCAAGTGGAGTACCGCAATGCAACCAGACAATTTTCCAAAAAAGCGTCCTTTCTACCAACGACTGGGGAAGTTTCCCCGGAGCATTAGAGCCTACCTTGCCAACGTAAAAAAGTTTCGGCGCAACGCCCGTTTATATTTGGTCAATGTGATCATCACCGGGCTGGCTATGGGGGTTTTCCGGCTGTTGTTGAATTTCTATGTTCTCAGCCTGGGCTATGACGAGGCTTTGTTGGGGCGTTTGATCACCACCAGCAGCCTGACGGCTCTAATCATCTCCTTGCCCATGGGCTATCTTGCGGATGTGATAGGCCGGAAATACTCCCTTGTGCTGGGGGGAATCTTTACGGGACTCTCCATTTTTGGCCTGGTGCTCATCCCTACCGTGCCTATGTTTTACGCCATGAATATCCTTTCGGGGATGGCGCAAAGCTTGTGGGGGATCACCATGTCACCTTTTCTGATGGAGAACAGCGGGGAAGAAGAACGCACGTACTTGTTTAGTTTTGGCAACGGATTACAGATGCTGTCTGCTTTTGCCGGCAACTGGGTGGGCGGGTACTTGCCAACCTGGCTGGGGGCCTGGCAAAACGTCTCAGCTACGGATAGCCGCGCTTATGGGGCCTCGATGGTTGTGGTGGGTATCGTCTTTTTACTATCCATTGTGCCCTTGGTTCTCTTGAGGCGTCAACGGCTTGAGCATGACCAGCGATCCATTTTTGCGCCCCTGAACTATGCCCGTGAAAACCCCGGCTTGTTGGGGAAGTTGATTGCCCCCCTGCTGATCACTTCCATAGGCGCCGGATTGGTGATGCCTTTTATGAACGTTTTCTTCCGCCAGGTGCATCGTCAGCCCGACCCGGTGATCGGCACCCTCTTTGCCTGGGGATCGTTGGCGATGGGAATCGGCCTTTTGGTCGCCCCGGCCTTAGCGGACCGAATTGGGAAAATTCAAACGGTCGTCATCTCGCAGGCGCTCTCCGTCCCCTTCCTGATCATGCTGGGCTTTTCGCCCTGGTTCTGGCTTAGCGCGGGCGCCTACTACATCCGCCTGACGTTGATGAATATGAGCACGCCCATCTACCAAACCTTTGTCATGGAGAACGTGGACGAAAAGGGCCGGGCCACAGTGGCCAGCCTGACGAGCATGGCCTGGAATTTTGGCTGGGCCTTCTCGCCCACCGTCAGCGGGGCCTTGCAGGTGCGGTATGGCTTTGGGCCTCCCTTTGTGGGCACAATCAGCCTTTACATCGTCGCCATTACCTTATATTGGGTCTTCTTTTGGAGGAAGGGGGGCAAGCAGGCTTGGGGTGAGGTTGGGGTTTAATAGGAAAAGCCCTGAGGTGGACTCAGGGCTCTTGGATGTTCTTCAGATTGTATCCTGGTTGCCAAGTCACAATAGCTATTCAAGCGACTTCGTGTCGCACACAGCTGCAATTCATCGGTGGGCGGCCTATTCATGCTAAAATTTCAAGTATGACTATAGCATTCCCTTTTTTCGCAATTCAATTGTTTCTTTTACCGCAACACTATGAAGTTCCTCCATTTTCTTTATCTTATACTCCAATAACTCTTCTGACTCAGTCCCATGTAGCGTAGCCAGTTCACAATCCAGGAAATCATTTATTCTTGAAAGAATTACTTTCCTAAAATCCATCTCCCGATATAGTTCACTTAGTTTCTCTTGTTTAGCTTTAATTTTTCCTTTCTGACTTTTTCTCTTCCAAGCAAGAAATATTTTATTCCTGACCCCATTGTTTTCCAAAGATGTTTTTTTCATTTGTTTTTTTATCAAATCTATTTCTTTCTCGATAGAGGAAACTTCAGGATCCAAATCATCCTTAATTCTAATAACGTTCAAAGTAAACTTATCCCTAGCCTTTTTTATACAAGTTTGAGCATCTATACAACTATATAAGGTGTTTTTCTCAAGTAATTTTTCCACTTCTTCTAATTTACGCCCAACTTCATCGAAATTATAATTGTCATTGAGGTTTCTAGTAAAATCAGGAACATTAAATAACTTTGATAATATTTGTTTTACCTCACTCAGTTTATCAATCGCAATTTCACACTTTATTTGACGAACTGAATAGATTAGATCTCGCACATCACTTTCATATTTTCTAAAATCATCATCTGCCATTGCCTTTGCCGCATATCTTCTATCCTTACCAATAGCATATTTCAACTTAGAGATAGCTAACCTGGGTTGACCAATGTGCATTAGTATTTTTGCAGATTGAAAATATGCTTCAATAAGATCATTATCATAATCTAAAGCCTGATTAGTGTACTCGAGAGCCTTCTCCATCTTGCCTTGACAATAAGCTGCCCAGCCCGCAGCCAGATATGACCAACCAGCAACTGATGTGTCCTTACTTTTTGAGTATCTTGCAGCATTCAAAAATGATTCCACTGATTTATTTAGATTTACTATGGATGAACTTGAATTTCGATAACTCCCTAAGTGTATAAGCCCCTTAAGATAGTGAAATCTAAACTCCAATTTATACCCCACATTGCTTCCATGACCATTTATTGAGTGCTCCAAGTATTCCAGAGCTTCTGCGTATAAACCTTTTCTATAAGCGTCTCGAGCAATCTCAAATTGTTCATACGCCCAGGTCTGAACAGGGGTTTTGGCAATTTTTATTAACTCTGACAAACTTGTGTTTATGTCTCTTAAAGTTAATAATATTTCAGAAAAGCCCCAACGAAAAGCGGCATTTAATTCTTGAAGTTCAAAGGATATAGATTCTAGTCCCTCAGATATCGAGTTTTTTAAATCATTAGAAATTTGTCTTTGTTCCTGGTGTATCTCATTATTTGAGGAAATTAATTCCTGAGTTTGCCCCGAGATATCATGTGTTATTATCTCTGAAATAGAATCCTCAAAAGACTTTGCCTGTAAATAATCGTGATATGACAAAGTGGATTTATATACATAATTACTCATTTGACCATTTCCTCTACAAATCTCACAACATTAAGCCGCCCAACGAATTAAGGATTCATGCGGCGCGTCAAAAAAAAGAAGTTGCCTGTGTCCCTAACCCAGCCGCCGCATAATGGGCATTCATGTGAATGCCTTGGTTGAACTTGCTTTGCACGCCAAGGCGAGTCTGGGTCAAGCAAAAGACGCTGTTAATTTCCCTTTGGAATTTAGGGAACCGTTCTTTGCAGGATAAATGGGATTTGTGTGACGTACTTCGTTCACGCTGGCCGTCACCGGGTGACTCAGGTTGGGTTCCTCTCTAGTAGTGTAGCGAAAACTTACCGCTTTGTCAAAGGGAGAATCATTGCAGTTTGTGGTTCCCCCTTCTTTTTGGAATCAAATCCTTAGGCGAAACTCACTTTTCCGGTCCGTGGAGCAGGTCAATTTGGCGGGGCAAGAATTCGGTCAGGGCGAGATAGACGGCCAAACCGGCGATGGCTATCCACGTCTCCAACGAGTAGAGGCGGCGTTTCAGAATCTTGCCCTGGTATGCTTTCGCATAAAAATCATTCTACCAATTGCGCAACCAGGTTTACGACTTCAGCAATAAGCGCTGGAAGATTCGGTTGTGTAAAACGCATATTTTGTGCAGGAATGCGGTTATGCTTTATATCGGGCGGAATATGTTTATGATGAGGATGTGTACTCGCCAAATCAGGGTCATTTGGATGTGGCTGTCTTATAGTGTGCGGATTGTTCGGCGGTATTGTTCTTGACGGCGTAAAAGTATTTTATATGCTCCTGCCCAGTCCCCCCAATCTAGTACCCACGCGTCATCTTCTGGTTCTTCACCGTTGATATACGATTCGTAGAATGTCTCTGACAAAATGCCATATTTTCGCTCATAGACTTCTATATCTTCTGTGAGCGCGTGGATATCTTCGATAATATCTTGTAGCGTCATGCCCATATTTTCAGTCATAGTCTCATTGCCTCCACAATGTTGATTGTACCAGTTTTTATCCGATAGCGACACATTAATTATGAACCATCCCCAAAGACATTCCCAAAACCACCAAAATCCACGCTCTCAGCCTGGAGGTAGGCTCGGAAATCCATCAGGCAAGTGTGCAGAGCGCTTTTCATCGCCGCGTCGGGTTTTACACCTTCTTCCCACCACCAGTTTTGGATGGCTAGAGCCTTGTTCTCTTTGTCGAATACCGGCTGGAAGCGGGCCACGAAGCGGTCGCCGTAGATCACGGGGAGGACGTAATATCCGTATTCCCGCTTCTCTTTCGGCTTGTACACTTCCCACACGTATTCAAAATCAAAGACCCACGTCAGCGATTTGCGATCCCACATCAGGTTATCCAGGGGAGCGATGAAAGCGGCCTGCGGGGGAGATGGGGCTTGGGTGGTGATTTTATCGAGCGTGGGCAAGGGGGGACGGGGCATGGTAGTCTCCTGAGTGTTGCGCATAGCCATTTTCTATTTAGTAACCATTCACGCCCCCCTGTCCCCCCAACTCTGGGGGGAAGGCTGACTCCCCCAGGATTGGGGGTTGGGGGGCGAAGGTGGGTGAACGGTTACTCTATTTATTATTCGTATTACGGGATGGTTCAGAAACATGAATACACTTTGGGTACACGAAGTGGCCAACCGCGTTGGCGGCATAATTGGGCAAATCGCAGTCTACCAAATCTACCCAACACGGTTGGGTTTCTACACGTGAGGAAAAGTGTCCACTAATTTCTAGCTTGAAATGAACCATCTCCGTATTACCTCAATATTTTGGGGAAATGTAGGTCGAAATGGTATTTCGACTAACGAGATACCCGCCACATATAGCGGCAAATGTAAATCTGCCTTACATACGTGTTTCTAAATCATTTTGTTAACAATCATCCAAACGCTCAACCAATTCTTCCACCATTCTTGCGCTGGCGCCCCATAGCATCTCTCCTCGATACTCCTCGTAGAAAATAATGGGATAGGGTTCAATTTTTCCTGGGGAGGGAGTCCACTGGCGCACGATGCGGTTCTTGGGGTCAGACAGCCATTTTAGGGGGATGGTGAAAATACTGCTGACTTCCTTAGGCTCAGGTTCAAGCGCATAAGGCCAGGGGATTTGACCCACAAAGGGGATAACCTTGTACTTCGTGACCGTGTGGAGATGGCTTAAGCAGCCGAGGACGTTCACATCCGCTGGCTGGAGATTAATTTCCTCTTTCGCCTCCCGAAGGGCGGTTGCCAAGAGGTCCTCGTCACCAGTATCCGTGCGTCCCCCTGGGAAAGCCACCTGTCCGCTGTGCCGGTCATTGTGGTTATGCATGCGCCGTATGAAAAGCAAATGCCATTCCCCACCTTTTTGGAGGAGGGGCAGCAATACCGCGGCTGCCTGAAGGTGAGAGGCGGACGTCTCCTCGGTGTTAGGCCAGGGAAAGTCATTCTCAGATTTGTGATTTACCAAACATTTTTTGATACAGTTTGCCGTTAGCATCTCATATCCCCAATCGCCATTCACAATTCACAATTAACCATTAACCATTAACCATTAACTAACCGTCTCTTTTCCCCAACCAGCGCCCGAGGATCAAAAATAAAAGGCTGCCTATGGTCCCCATGCCGGCTCTGATGGGGCCAAGGCTGGCCAGCGTCCATTCGAAATATACGCCTAAAAAATGCCCTGTCCAAAACCCGCCCCACGCCAGGAGGAGGTAAAAGAGAAGCTGCAATCCTTTGCCGCCAGTCCAAAAGTGAAAAGCGGTCCCGTACAGAGAAGAGAGAAGGAAACCGTAAAAAAGGGCGGGAAGTGTCATTGTTTTATTATACCTCCTCCCAGACATACTTCGCCCGTGTAGAAAACGGCGGCTTGTCCGGGGGTGATGTCGCTTAACGGTTCGTCGAATTGGACGCGGGCTTCCCCCTGCTCCGTCGGGGTGACCATTCCCGTCACCGGGCGGGCCGTGTAGCGGATTTTCACCTCGGCGCGGAAAGGTTGTTGGGGTGGGGCGCCGGCAATCCAGTTCACGTCCCGGGCTGTGAGATGATCTTTTTCCAACTCGTCTCGGTGGCCGACGATGAGGGCGTTCCGGGCGAGGTCTTTCCGCAGGACGTAGAGGGGGTGCGGGGCGGAAATCCCCAGTCCCCGGCGTTGGCCGATGGTGAAAAAGGCCAATCCCGGATGTTCCCCCAGACGTTCCCCTGCCGGGGAGAGGATGGGACCGGGACTCTCGGCCTGGGGGGCGACCCGGCGCAGGAAGTCGCCGTATTCCCCCTCTCCCACAAAGCACAGATCCTGGCTGTCGGGACGGTCGGCCACGGAGAGGTTGAACTCTTGGGCCATCCCCCGCACTTCCTCCTTGGTGTACTCGCCAAGGGGGAGCATGGTGTGCTGGAGGACATCCTGGCCCAAGACGTGGAGGACGTAGGACTGGTCTTTGCCGGGATCAACCCCTTTCAGCAACTGCACCTTGCCGTCCTCCCCGCGCCGCAAGCGGGCGTAGTGGCCGGTGGCCATGTAATCTCCGCCCAAGGCGTGGGCGCGTTCGAACATGAACTCCCAGCGGATGTGGCGGTTGCAGACCAGACAGGGGTTGGGGGTGAGGCCTTGCGTATAGCCATCAATGAAATATTCCACCACCACATCGCGGAATACCTCTTTGGCGTCGATGGCATAAAAGGGGATGTCCAACGCGCCAGCTATGCTCCGGGCATCGTTCAGAGCGTCCACGGTGCAGCAGCGGTTCTCCATCTCCCGCCCGGATTCACTCCACAGGCGCAGCATGACGCCTATCACATTGTATCCTCGCTCCTTGAGCAGGGCCGCTGTGACGGAGCTGTCCACCCCGCCGCTCATGGCGACGACGATGGTAGAAGATGCAGAGGATGCAGAGGACGCAGAGGATGCAGAGGATGCAGAGGAGACAGAGGGAGCAGAGGATTCAGAGGGGGGCATAGGGGGCAGAAGTTACAGAGGATACAGAAGAATCAAAGGACGCAGAGGAAACTGGGCATATTATAGCTTCCAGAGGATGTTTTGGGGATGCTTGTTTTGCCAATCTGGGTGGGTTTGGGTTGGTAGATTACGATGAATGAAGAAAAAACGAATTCCCCTACAACGGTAAGAATTGCACTTGGCCAATAATATCTTCTGGTTCACCAGCTTGGGCAATAATTTCAAGATCATTTACACAAGTTCCAATAGATACCCATATAGAACGATAGCGACATTAAATTAGCCCTTTAGATTTTAGATTTACTACCAGTGGAGTTTCACCAAATGATTGCCGATATTGATCCACAGAGGCCAAACGATCTTCTATATCTTGATCAAGTTCTTCTCTATGGTCCCAATAATATGCTAGAGCCGAATGTATTTGCCCTAAAGTTAAGTATGGAAATTGAAAATGTAACTCTTCTGGACTCCAACCATAAGCGAGGTGAGCTAGCACAAGTTCTATCACTTTCATAGTTGTGCCAAGTATTACAGGAACTCTTGATTTATTTAGACCTACGTGCTCATAACGAGTTTCAACAAACATGGATACCTCACATTGGGTAGCTGATAGAAAGATTATACCAGATTGGGGAGACATCCCCTCTCTTTTGCTGGCCGCAGGTCCACCTTCGGTGTGCACGCACAACGTCCCATATAGAGGAGAGATAATCCACTCTCCCCCTGGGAGCACCTCTTCGGGCATGCTTCGCGAAGGGCTAGGGTGAGGGGAGACCCGCGGATAACATAAGCAGGCTGAGGCTGAGTCGACTTGAGTCGACTTCGTTTAGCAGCTTTTGAATTGATTCAAATGCGCCTTTTACCTCTTTTGCATCTTCTGCCCCCTCTACAACCCCCGCGCCTTTTTCACCACCTCAGGCACCACATCCAAAAAAGCCTCCACTTCCTCAAGCGACGTATCCTTCCCCACCGTGACCCGCAGCCCGCCCTTGGCCCACTCTTCTGAAAACCCCAGGGCCAAAAGCACAGCAGAAGGTTCGGGATTTCCAGTTTTGCAGGCCGAACCCGAGGAGCACGCGAACCCGCGCGCGTCCAGCAGGGAAATTAGCAAATTGCCATCCACATTTTTAAGTGCAAAGCTGGCGTGATTGGGAAGGCGTTGGGTGGGGTGCCCGGTCAGTTGGGTGTGGGGGATTTCTTCTAGAATCCGGGCCATGATCGCGTCCCGTAGCGTTTGGGAATGTGAGGCGCGTTGAATTTGCTCACTTTGGGCCAGCCGGAAGGCCTCCGCCATCCCCACCAGGTAGGGGACGTTTTCCGTTCCCGCCCGCAGGCCGAATTCCTGGGACCCGCCCGTTTGCGAGGGGAGCAAGCGTGTCCCGTCCCGGACGTAGAGCGCGCCCACGCCCTTGGGACCGTAAAATTTGTGCGCTCCAATCGAGAGCAGATCCACGTTCATCTCCTCTACATTTACAGGGAGATGGGCCGCACCTTGGACAGCGTCCGTGTGGAGGGGGACTCCCGCCTCCCGGCAAATGGCCCCAATCTCGGCGACAGGGTTCAGGGTCCCCACCTCGTTGTTGGCGTGCATCACGGAGACGATGGCCGTGTCCGGGCGCAGCCGCTCCGCCACCGACGCGGCATCCACCCGCCCATACTCGTCCACGGGGAGGAACTCTAACTCAAACCCAAATACGTCACGTAGTTGTTGGGCGGTGTGGAGGACGGCGTGGTGCTCGATGGAGGTGGTCAAAATGTGGTTCGCGTCCCGGTCACGCCGGGCGGCCAGGGCGGCTCCCCGCAGGGCCAGGTTATCGCTCTCCGAGCCGCAGGAGGTGAACACCACCTCACTGGGCTGGCAACCGAGATGGTGGGCCACCGTCCTCCGCGCCTTTTCGACTCCGGCATCAGCCTTTTGCCCAAATCTGTGTACGGAAGAGGGGTTCCCGAAATGCTGGGTGAAGTAGGGGGACATCGCTTCTAGCACGCGGTGGTCAACCGGCGTGGTGGCGGCGTAGTCTAAGTAGATGGGTTTCATGAGTAGGTTTTTCCTTTTTTGGCTGACACGTTGGCC
Source organism: Chloroflexota bacterium (assembly GCA_018263575.1). Classification (GTDB taxonomy): domain Bacteria; phylum Chloroflexota; class Anaerolineae; order Anaerolineales; family UBA11858; genus B10-G9. Next base: position 14,871 of record JAANWX010000052.1, read on the forward strand.
TATTTTATCACGTTGTAAATAAAACGCAGGGAGGGCGTGAAAAACACGCCTCTGGAGATGCAGAGTGGGCGTACAAAACACGCCTAGGGAAAAAATTTAAAAACCTTGCGTCCCTGCGACCTTGCGTTAAAAAGCTACAACGAATGAGGAGTAAGGGATTTTTACGCTTCTAATCCGCTTATTTCTCAATCCGTTGTAGTCTTTTAGTCGATTGGCAATAAATATGGTAGTTTAAATCATATCGTACTCAAGAAATCTATTGGCTGAAAAACGGGAATAAGGGGGGGTTGGTAATCAGTGGTGTTGCGTGTGATTAGATACTCCGCTTTGCATTGTGTCGCTGATATCATCTGGACGGCATCTTCAAAGTCATCGTAATTAAGATTAAGAGCTTGCTCAATCGTGCTTTGATTAACTGGAGCAATTTTCAAAAATTGTAGAAGGCTGGTAATGTCCGCATGAGCTTCTGCGGATGATTTATCCTTCTGGATAAGATAGAAGAGCGTGGTGATACTGTGTGCAGCAATAAAACCTACTAGCAAACCTTTCTCAACCGCCGCTAATAAACGTGCCGATTCTTCGTAAAAAGGTTCCCGCTCCTGCAGAACATCTAAAAGGATATTGAGGTCGATTAAAATGGTGGCTTTAGTTGCCATACTTTTCGCTCAGGTGCTCTTTATAATCGTCGATGCTAACCTTTTTTGATAATGTGCCGCTTAATCGACGGGTGATAGGGGCATCTGCGAGTGAATCTTGGGGGGGGATGCGACGAAGATAGGCTTTGACAAGGTTGGTCATCGTTGTTTTATTCTCTTGAGCGTATTGCCTAAAGTTGTCAAGCAAATCCTGTGGGACACGTACGGTTAGTTTTGTTTTACCCATATCAAACCTCCTGACGTACATATTAGTGCATTGATGTATGGCTGTCAAGATAGGCAATTGCTTGAAATCGATAGAGTTGGCGGCAGGTAAACGGGATGCAAAGCCCGCAAAAGCGACGTGCGACGTACCTCTGCTCCCACCCTCCAATCTCCAATAACCAACCCCTAACTTCCACCCCCAATATCCAATCCCTCTGATATAATACCCACGTCACAAAACAAACTAACGAACTAGTGTCGTGTCAACTATAAAATGACGAATATGAATTTGTAGTTGGGGTTTCAATACTCCGCAATTACGAGATTTAGTACCCCTTCGGGCACACCAAATGGGTGTGCTGTGCATGCCCTGTGGGCAACACCGTGTGGCTGCGCGAAAATCTCGGCTACATATCACATTACGCTTGACACGACACTAACTAATCACCAGGAGGCTTCATGTCTTACAAAATAAAATTCGGAACCGATGGCTGGCGGGCGCACGTGGGAGAAGGCTACACCTTTGCCAATGTGCGTCGTTGCGCGGGTGGCTTTGCTTCTTATCTGCTAGAGCAGGGCTACCAAGGGGAAAGTATCATCGTCGGGCACGACAAGCGCTATCGAGGCGAAGATTTTGCCGCCGCGGTTGCCGAAGTGCTGGCCGCGTACGGTTTTCACGTCTACCTGACCGATGGCCCCTCACCGACCCCCGTCATCTCCTATTCCGTAGTCGCCAAAAACGCCATGGGAGCCGTCAACATCACCGCTTCCCACAACCCCAACACCGACAACGGCTTCAAAGTGCGGGATAAATTTGGCGGCGCCATTGACCCGGAAGGCTTGCGGAAAATCGAAGCCTCGATCCCAGAAAGTGAAAATGATGTAAAACGCATGGAGTATGAAGCCGCTGAGGAAAAAGGCCTCATTACCAAATTCGACCCTGCCCCCGATTACATAACCCACATCGAAGAACTTATTGACCTTCAACCCATCCGGGACGCGGGCCTGAACGTTCTCATCGACCCTATGTGGGGCAATAGCGCGGGATGGTTTCCCCGCCTGCTGGAGGGCGGCTCCACCACGGTGAGCGAGATTCACAACACCCGCCATCCCCTCTTCCCCGGCATGAAACGCCCCGAACCCATCCCCCCCAACGTGAACGAGGGATTGGCCGCCACCCTTGAACAAGGCGCCGACGTCCTCCTCATCAACGATGGCGACGCTGACCGAGTAGGCCTTGGCGACGAAAACGGAAACTTCATCGATCAACTCCGCGTTTACGGGCTTTTAGCCTATTATTTATTAGAAGTGCGCGGGCAGCGAGGCGCCATCGTCAAAACCCTATCCACCACCACCATGCTCGAAAAATTGGGCAAAATCTACGACGTCCCCGTTCACAAGACCGGCGTGGGCTTCAAATACGTGGCCCCCAAAGTCCTGGAAACCGACGCCATCATCGGCGGCGAGGAATCGGGTGGATACGCCTTCAAGGGCAACGTCCCTGAGCGGGATGGTATCTTGGCAGGGCTGTATATTTTGGATATGATGGTCAAGCTGAACCGCAAACCTTCTGAGTTGGTAGACCTTCTCTTCGAGACCGTTGGGGCGCATTACTACGACCGCATCGATACTCCCTTCGAGGGAGATCGCGAGGAAAAAATTGCCAAGATTATGTCCGCTGACCCCGAGACCATTGGCGGGCTAAAAGTCACGGATTTTGTAACCATCGATGGCTTTCAATACATCCTCGAAGATGGCGGTTGGTTGCTGATTCGTTTTTCGGGCACTGAGCCAATCATCCGCGTCTACTGCGAAACCACTTACGAAGATCGGGTGGAAGATATTTTACAAGATGGCCTGAAAATTGCCGGGATTGTCTAAAGAATGGAGATCGTAGACACGCATTGCCACTTAGATTTGGATGCCTTTGCGGGGGATAGGGAGCGGGTGCTGGGCCGGGCGGAGGAAGCCTCGGTGGGGCGCGTCCTCGTCCCGGGGCTGGACCTCACCTCCACCAGCGGCATCCTGGCTTTAGCGGATTCTAACCCTCACCTTTTTGCCGCCGTGGGCGTTCACCCCAACTCTGCCCGCACTTGGCGGGACACGACCAAAGCCAAACTCGGCACGTTGGCGCGTCACCCCAAAGTCGTCGCGGTGGGCGAAATTGGGCTTGACTATTATCGCCATCACGCTCCCCACAACCTGCAGCGCCAGGTCTTCAAGCAACAATTAGCCTTGGCCCTAGAACTTGAACTCCCGATTGTAATCCACGTCCGCAACGCGAGTCAGGGCGACAGAGCTTGCCTGGTTGACTTGTTAGCAATCTTAGAGGCATGGCAACAAGAAGCCCTTGAAAGACTTCCCGCCTTGCGAGGTCGCTTGGGCGTGGTACACTCTTTCTCAGGAAATTTGGAAGAAGCCCGCCAGATTACTGGCCTGGGTTTTTATTTGGGTATTTCGGGGCCGGTTACCTATAAAAATTCGGCCCACTTGCGAAAGGTTGTTGCCTCTGTGCCTTTGGAGCGCTTGCTGGTTGAAACCGATGCTCCTTTCCTCACCCCTCATCCCCACAGAGGGAAGAGAAATGAGCCTGCTTATGTCAAATTTGTGGTTGAAAAAATTAGTGAGGTGCGTGGCTTGCCTTTAAACGAGGTTGCTAAGGTCACCACCAGGAACGCTGGTAACTTGTTTCTTTGGAATAACTGAGAAAATGTAGGGCGAATTGGGAATTCGCCTAGGCAAAGGGCAGCTTTGCACCGAAATTACCATTTCGACCTACATGACAGCAGTGCTGATAATTTGTTTCTTTGGAGTAGATTAGTTTGAAAGATGTAAGATTTTTGGATTTTATTCAAGAGGGCATTCAACAAGTAGAACAACGAATACTATCTCAGTCGGATGGACATTATCCTGAGATTAAGTTTGCCTTAGAACATATTCTATCTTCTGGGGGAAAAAGGGTTCGCCCAGCCATTGTTCTCCTAGTGGGCGGGCTGTTGGGAGGGGGCCATGCCGACCTGGTTACGCTAGGCGCGTCTGTAGAGTTGTTGCACACTGCTACCTTGGTTCATGATGACCTGATCGACGGAGCGCTGTTGCGGCGCGGGAACTCGACCTTGAACGCTAGTTGGACTCCCGCGGCTACCGTGCTTACGGGTGATTATTTCTTTTCTCGGTCAGCTTCTTTAGGGGCGGAATTGGATGACCCAGTCATTGTGCGCCACTTTGCGGATACCTTGGCAACCATTGTCAGCGGGGAAATTGCCCAACTTTTTAGCCGTAATACAATTTTGGATCGTGAAACTTATAATAAGCGTATCTTCGAAAAAACAGCTTCTTTATTTCAATTAGCCGCGAAGGGGGCCGCGCTTCTGAGCCAAGGGGACGAGGAAGTTGTGGCCTATGCTAGTGATTATGGTTATCAACTGGGCATGGCCTTCCAGATCGTCGACGATATTTTAGACTTTACGGGGGAGCAGGCTAAGGTAGGAAAACCTGTCGCCAGTGATTTGCGGCAAGGAATTATCACCCTTCCTGTTATTTATTACCAGGAATTGCACCCCGGTGATGATAGTGTAGAAAGGGTATTGGAAGGGGAGGCGGAAGAAGGCCAACTCGATGCTTTAATTGGGGACATCCAGGCCAGCAAAGCGGTGGAACTTTCCTACCAGGAAGCAGAGGGATATGTAAAACGTGCCCTCGAGGCCTTAGCAAATCTCCCCCAAAATACGGATGACCAATCCTGGATGGCACTCAAAGAACTGGCTGAGTTCGTCGTTTTTCGCAAAAATTAATATCGGCCATTCTAAACCAGGTGCAATGCACTTTGGACTGCAAGTGCAACGCACCTTCGACCAATCAGACCATCACCTCACCGAAATATTATAAAAATTGTACACCGCTTCCGATAATTGTCCCACCAAACTGGAAGCGCTGTCCCAAATCAATTGTTCGGGGTGATCTAAGAAAATTACCAATACGTAATCTCCACTGGGGGAAAAGATGATACCCGCATCGCCAAGCATTGGCATAATGCCGTTGGGTGTCACCCAACCATGTTTATGAGCTACCTCAGTTCCGTCTGGTACCCCAGCTTCTAGTAAGTTGGGCATTTTGTTTTCTTTCAGGTAGTCAAGCATTAAATTGCATTCACTCATTGTAATTTGATTGGGGAAAACTGCCTCGAACGCCCCTCCCCCGTATTGGGCGCATAGATAAATATCCTCCAGCAGCATCCCCATATCTGAGGGTGTGGTTTGGATATAAGGATCAGGGTCGGTGCTCACGTCCTGGCGTTGATTGGCTGGTGTTTTGTATTCTCTGAGCAAGGGGGCCCCTTCCTTGTACTCGCCTGCGATGAAGGTGTTTTCAAGCCCCAGCGCCATCATATCTTCGGTGACTTCTATGGGGGCCAAATCGGGATGAATGACCCGCTCCATGACCCAATCGGCCGGGGGTTTCCGGATTCGATGATCATTTTTTGAAGCAAATTAAGGGTTTCCGGATCTTCGTCTTCCTCGACGCGCCGGAATATGGAGGTCATGATGGGAATTTTGACGATGCTGGCCGTGGTGAAGGCCACATCTGGATTGACGGGGATCTCTTCTCCTTGTTGGTAGGCAAAGTGAATTTCTTCGTTGGTATCCAGATTGAATAAATAAAACCCTGTTATGCCTTCGAATTCAGAGATATCGATAGTTTGTTTTAAGAGGATCTCTAGATTTTGCAGGGATGGCAAAGGTGGGGTGGTTAGTTTATTAGGGAGGGTGACTGTGCGGTCTGTGTTGGAATAGAGCGCCCTTTCAATGGAGAGGATGGCTTGGTCGACGTCTAGCTCTGTTCCATAGATGCCGGGTTCGAATTTGACGGTTCCCACCTGGGGTTGGGCTGGGCTGGATGGTTTGTCGTAACGCAGCGCGATCTCTTCTTCCAGGTAGGAGCGCAGCCTGGCTTCTGAATAGTTGGCACGCAAAGGTATGGCTTCCCCTTGGGTTTGGCGGCCCCATAAAAAGTCCCAGTAGGCGGGCCAAAAGGGTTGTCTTGTCCGGGCTTGGTCAGCGGCCGCTAACATGCTTTCTAAGTCTAGCTCGAATCCGGCCACGGAAGGGGAGAGGCGGATGATGTCATCCCCGTAGCGCAGCTCCACGGGAAGGGAATAGGCCTCTAGCAGGCGCTGCGCCGCCCCTTGACGGTTCAATCCTCCCACGGGGACGCCGCCAATGGTTGTGCCTTGGGGATAATTTATCCGCAAACGGCTAAAGCGCACGACTTGCAGCGTGGTGAGGGCTATGGCTGCGAGGAGGATGAATACCGACATCCACCGTAATGCGGAAAAAGAACTTCTTCTGTTCACTGAGCCTCCGTTGTATTGGACTACGTGCTAGTACAGCTTGGCACAAGTTTTTATGCGGTTCTAAGGTGCGCTGCACTCCCGTTTTTTGGAGTGCGTTGCACCTGGTGTACAGACACTAACTACCAACGAATTTATGCTATCGTGTACTAAGTAAGTCTTTGCAAGTTCCTTTGTAACTTTCAGACTACGTCACTTTATTTCGATGTGCGCAGAGTCTTCGCGAAGCATGCCCTTACGGTGTGCGCCTTTGGCGGGGGTGCCCGACCGCGCACCTGAAGTGACCGAAGGTCTTCGCGATTACGCAGTATCTCTTTAGAGAAGCATACCCTCCAGGGTGCCCCTCTTGGGAAAAAATGTGGCTCAATTACCTGGAGACCTGCGGTCAG
>JAANWX010000053.1 GCA_018263575.1 Chloroflexota bacterium
GCCCAGACCTGACAGGTTTTAGAGCACACTTTTAGACAGAAATATGCTCTTGGTTGCACCGAATCGAGTTAAAAATGTCGCGTCGGGAAACCTGTCAGGTCTACAACCGAGCTAAACTTAATGACATTGACTCATCACTCATTACTCGTTACTCGTTACTCATCACTCATCACGTTTCACGCATCACGCTAGGAGTTCATCAATGTACAAATCACATACCTGTGGAGAATTACGGAAAGAGCACATCGGTCAGGAAATCACTTTATCCGGTTGGGTTCACCGCCGCCGTGATCATGGCGGAGTGACCTTTGTCGATTTGCGGGATCGCTTTGGCATTTCCCAAGTCGTCACCCACCCCGATATTTCCCCTGAGGCTCATCAGGCCCTTTATCCAGTGCGCATGGAGTGGGTCATCCAGGTCACTGGAATCGTTCGCGAACGCCCTGAGGGAATGGAGAATCCCGATTTGGCGACCGGGTATGTGGAAGTTGAAGTGAATGACGTGAAAATATTGAATCCTGCCCAAACCCCGCCATTCCTCATCAACAAAGAAGAAGAGGTTGATGAGCAAACCCGTCTCGAATTCCGCTACCTGGACTTACGCCGGGAACGCATGCGTGATAATTTGATTTTGCGCCACCGCTTTATAAAATTTATTCGCGATTATTTGGACGAACGCGATTTCCTCGAAGTCGAGACCCCCATCCTCTTCAAGACCACGCCAGAAGGCGCGCGCGACTACCTCGTTCCCTCCCGAGTCCACCCGGGAGAGTTCTACGCTTTGCCGCAATCCCCCCAGCAGCTCAAACAAATGCTCATGGTCGGCGGCGTGGAGCGGTACTTCCAAATTGCCCGCTGCTTCCGCGATGAAGACCAGCGCGGCGACCGCCAACCGGAGTTCACCCAGCTTGACCTGGAGATGTCCTTCGTGGGACGTGATGACGTCATGGAACTCATCGAGGGCATGTACACCGCTCTGGTGGCTGAGATCGTGCCTCATAAAAAAGTGCTCGAAACGCCCTGGCCACGAATGACGTACAACGAGGCCATGTCCCGCTACGGGAAAGACAACCCCGATATCCGCTTTGGGATGGAGTTGCAGGACATCACTGAGTTAGTGGTTGAAAGTGACTTCCGCATCTTTGCAAGCGTCGCCAAGAAGGGCGGCCTGGTGTGCGGCATCAACGCCCGTGGGTTGGGGGATTACAGCCGCAAGCAGCTCGATGAGCTTGTGGAGTTCGTCAAGCGTTACGACGCCAAAGGTTTGGCCTACCTGGCCCTCACCACGGATGGCGAAGAGCGCTCTTCTTTTGCCAAGTTCCTTGCGGAGGAGACCAAGCAAAGCATTCTGGAGAACATGGACGCCCAACCCGGTGACCTTCTCCTCTTTGTGGCCGATGATGAGGAGGTTGTTTACGAAAGCCTGGGTCTGTTGCGGGAGGAATTGGCCGATCGCCTGGGTCTCTGCGATGACGACGTCCTGGGCTTTGCCTGGGTTATCGATTTCCCGCTCTTCACCTGGAACGCGGACGAGGAACGCTGGGACCCCAGCCACCACCTTTTCACCTCCCCCATGCCGGAAGACGTTCACCACCTCGACTCCGATCCCGGCCAGGCCCGTGGCCAACAATATGACCTGGTCCTGAACGGGAACGAGGTTTCCGGGGGGTCGATCAGAATTCACGATAGCGATTTACAAGAGAAAGTTTTTGGGTTGATTGGCCTTGACCCGGAAGTGGCCCGGCAACGCTTTGGTCACATGCTGCGGGCCTTCACTTTTGGTACCCCTCCCCATGGCGGAATCGCCTCCGGCATCGACCGCTTCTGCATGCTCCTGGCAGATGAACCCAATATCCGCGAGGTGATCGCATTCCCCAAGAACCAATCCGCCCGGGACGTGATGGGTGACGCCCCCTCCCCAGTGGAGGTGAAACAACTCGACGAATTACACATCAAACTGGATTTGGGAGAGGAGTGACAGGAAGTAGAGGAAACAAAAGGGGCAGAGGAGCCAGAGGAGTCTTCGGACTGCACCATGGCAAAAAGCCTTTGGTGACCAAGGTGCAATTATTATGCCCTCTGGGTATGCACTCCAAAAACCGGAGTGCAACGCACCTTGAAGGCAGATATGAACTTGGCATCTACCCTCCAACTTCTAACATCCAACCTCCACACCAAATTTTAAGATGAATTTCCCTTTCCACCCAGAAATGCGTATGGTAAAGTATAGATGCCCTACTGTGTTCGCGTTGTGGCTAACAGCGTTTTGTGCCAACACTTACTTTTCGGGTTCCTACATTGCGGATGTAACGCGATAGGCTTGAGCCAAGGCGGAGCTTTCGTTGCGGAAACCCATTTTGCTAAAGCAGGTTCAAGACTGAGTCACACACGGCATGGCGGGGTTTTTCTTTTAAAAGAGTCCCCATGCCCCCCAGAAGACGTCCCCCCTTACGCCGCCCTCCTCGCCGGCGTCCCCCCGTACAAAAAGCGCGCCAACGCTTGCAGCGTGCCCACCGTCTGATGGAAGATGAAAAATACGCCCAAGCGGCCGAGATTTTCGAGCGGTTGGCCCGGGGTGCCCGGTAGCGGGGTAGGCTCTAACAAGCGCCCCGGCTTCTCCTCCAAGCGGGAAAGGCGAACGTCCTGGCCGGTGAAGTGGAGCAGGGATCTGATTTCATCCGCCAAGGCCTAAAGATGCTCGCTCGTGCCCGGCGTTGGCCTGCCTTACAACGAGTCGGGAATCGCGTCGTGGAAGAACTCACCGAGGAAGGCCACACTGACCTGGCCCGTGAGTTCGAGGAATGGCTGGCCGAGACTTTACCTGAAAATATCGAAGAGATGGGGCCTCCGGGAAGCGCGCGGCGGGCGGAACTCCCCCTCAAATGCCCTTCTTGTGGCGGCCCCATCCGCGCCGACGAGGTCGAGTGGGCGGATCGCACGACGGCCGTTTGTCCGTATTGCGGCAGCGGCATGAGGAATTAGATCTCACCCAAAACGTAGCCGAGGTTTCAATACCTCGCGGTTCATCGCGCTATAGAAAGCGCGGCTACAGCCTGTTGTCGTAAGGAATGCCCTGCTTGCGTGCATGGGCGATGATCTCCGCGTGATCGAAGGCCAGGGGCGGCAACTCGCTCAATAGATGCCACCCCGCCTGAGCAGCGTCGCTGTGAGCCTCAGGTCGGGGATCAACGGTGGGGGGCAGAATCCCCCAAAAAACGACCGAGACCACCCGCCCGCGTGGGTCCCTGCCCGGTTCCCCGAAGGTGTGGAATTGCTTGAGCGGGATTCCCTCCAAGCCTGTTTCTTCTGCCAACTCGCGGTGGGCGGCCTCTTCCAAGCTTTCGTTGATGTCCACAAATCCCCCCGGCAGGGCATATTGGCCTTGGAAAGGGTCTTGAGCGCGTTGAATGAGCAATACTTGGGGGTGAGAGTCTGTTTCCCGAAAGAGGAGAATATCAACGGTAAGGGCTGGTCGGGGATACTTATAGTTGTACATGCCTATATTTTACTACAGGAATTAGAGCCCCGTGGCATTCTTCTTGCACTATAGAATAAAGTCCCTTTATGGTGTAAAATGGTTAATGGGCAGCACCACCCTTTAGCGTGGTCAACATAGGGCGGGTTTTCGCGTAGCCACACGGTGTGCACCCATTTGGTGAGCCTGAAGAGGTACACTACCCGCCATATATGACTTCATTATTCGTATTACCATTAGCGGGGAAAAACACAGTTAAGAGGAGGATTATTATGTGGAAGAAAAAATCCCATTTCTTGTTAATAATTTTGGCTTTGCTTGGCAATATTCTAGCGTGTACGATCCGAGGGGCAGAGACACCAACGCCATTCTCATACCCTACCCCGGATTTGACCATGACCGCTCTCTTTGCGCCCACGCAAGAGATTCCGGCTACCTCTGCGGAAGCTACCGCCACGTCTCAGGAGACATCTGTGCCTCAGGCCACCGCATTGCCGACCTCAACACCGTTGCCGACGGCGACCCAAGCCATTCCCACAGCGACGCCTTATCCAACCTACACTCCCTATCCTACCCAAACCCCCATCCCTACCACGGTGACTTATGATGGCCCAGGGGTGCGACCGGGCGCTGGCGTGATTGCCGCTTACCTGAGTTCTCCACCCACCATTGATGGCAGTTTAGGCGATTGGAGCGAGACCCAATATCCCGTAGAAAATGTAGCCTACGGGGCAGGGGAGCACACCTCCGCCGCTGACCTTTCGGGTACGGTCATGATGGGATGGGACGCTGATAATCTCTACCTGGGAGCAGAAGTATTTGATGACATCTACGTTCAAGAAGCTACCGGAGAAAATTTGTTCAAGGGCGACAGCATAGAAATTCTATTAGATCTCAATGTGAGTGACGATTACTACTATGCTCAATTGAGCGGTGACGATTACCAACTGGGCATATCGCCCGGGAATCCCACAGCTGGCAGCAATACTGAAGCCTACCTGTGGTACCCGTGGAGCGTATCTGGCCCGCGTCCTCAGGTTCAAATCGGGGCCGCGGCAACGGCACAGGGATATATTATTGAGGCCGCTATACCCTGGAGCATGTATGGCTTGATCCCCAATGTGGGCGACCATTACGGGTTCGGCTTTTCCCTTTCTGACAATGACAGCGCTGGGACAACCGTTCAGCAGAGCATGGTCTCTAACCTTGCTAATCGAATCTTCACCAATCCTATGACATGGGGTGACTTGATGCTTGATCAGTGAAAATGAAAACTGATACGTGATAAAAAAAGACCTCCGAGGTTGATGGTTCAAAACCTCGGAGGTCTTTATCTTAAAACGTAGCGCAAATTAGCGCAGATTGGCGTAAATTAGCGGACCAGATTAGCGCAGATTGGCGAAAATTAGCGGATCAGATTAGCGGAGATTGGCGAAAATTAGCGGATCAGATTAGCGAAGATTGGCGTAAATTAGCGGATCAGATTGGCGGATTCAGTCC
>JAANWX010000054.1 GCA_018263575.1 Chloroflexota bacterium
CTCTTCCGATCTTTATTGACTTTTTGCAGCCCAGGATACGGCATCCCTAAATCCTCCCTAATGTTTAAAGCCCCACCAAAAAGGCAGGGCTTTAAATTTGTGACTTTTAGCAGGCAGTCACCCTCCTAGAACACAAAGGTTCCACTAAATATTTTCAATAATGTTGCTGAAAAAGTCAACAATGGCAGGGCCAAGATAGGTTAGGACAACTCTCACAATAACGGCTACCAAAACAAGAATCAACACATACTCTACAAGACTTTGGCCTTTTTCCTTCGGAGCAAACATCATAGTTTTTCACCTTCTTTTTAATTGAATTTCCATCTGGGGGTATGCCTCATCCAAACAGATTAACCTGAGTATAAATCAAATTTCAAATAAATCAATACTTATAACAAACTAAACTTAACAATTATGCAAAGACAGCCTGCCCCGCCGCGCTTGCTGGAACTTGAAAAGCAATTCGTGTTCCATGTCCAAAAGCACTGTTTATAGTCATGTGTCCTCCTAAAATATCAACGCGATCCTTAATAACTATAAGGCCCGTGCTATCTTCTAGGGCTTCTTCAACCTCAAAACCTTCCCCATTATCCTCCACGCTGACCTTTACACTAGTCTCAGTGGTGTCAACTTGAATCCGAATTTGATTGCCTGTGCTATGGCGGCTGGCATTACTCAACAATTCCTGAACAGCGCGAAAAATCATTACCTCCAAGTATTTTTCCAGGCGGCGTTCTGTTCCAGTTGCGGAAAATTCAATTTCAGCCTCTATCTGGTCTTGATAGGCTTCCATATAATGTCGTAAAGTGGTCACCAGGCCTAAGTCGTCCAACATCATAGGACGTAGCTCAAAAATGAAATCGCGAACCTTCTGAAAAGTAGTGCCAGCCGTTTCTTTCAATTCATCCAATTCTATACGCGCTTGGTCAATATCCCTCTCAAACAAACGTTGTGCGATCTCAGCCTGCAAGATAAAATTCGACAAAGCTTGGGCTGGACCATCGTGCATTTTTCGTGACAACCGTTGACGTTCTGCCTCTTGAGCCTGTATGACAGATTCAATTAAATCCACCGCACCGGCATCCTGCCCCCCTTCCCCAACAGCAGAAAGATTATCCATCTGCCCTGAAAGTGTTGCTAGCTGCTCAACATAAGCCTGCAAATGTACTTGCTCACTTTGTAATTTTTCCATTTGTCCTCGCATGGCAAACAGGCGCTGTTGGGCGTCTAGCGCTGCATCATAGATCTGGCGGATCTCTTCACGAGACGCATCGTCAAAAGCAGTTCTTATTTTGCGCAGGCGAGCCGTAACCGAAACGTTACGCTGGGATAATTTATCAACCTCCCTCTGACTCTGTTGTAATTTGCGAGAAACATTCTTGAGTTCTTGTTTTGTTTGCGCCTGCTCATCCAATAAACCCTCTTTAAAGGGAAAGCCATGTGTTTTTGTTATCACTTTCGTTTTTATGCGCCATTTGTATATCTCCTGGATAATAAAGGCTTATCACTGCTAAAAGTATAGCACAGTACTCTCTCTCGAGCAAATTTTATGTTTGGTAAATGTATCATCTCAGTACTCTTGGGAGAAAGGGAACAGTTTTTTTGTAAACACAGCCGCGAAATCTGGTTCCTCTTCTAGGGAAACTTCCACTGATAGAGGACCATATTTTCACCTCCCAGCCGGGGACTGTGCTCTCCAGTAGACTTGTATTCCAGGAAGGCCTGCTCCTCAAGTTGGGGATACCAACCCTGAAGGGTTAGCAAATACTCCACTTCCCGGGCATTTAGATATTCCTCCAAAGCTGCCTCATCACGTATGAAGGAAATGACCTCTGGCGATACCAGGCCGGCCAAGTCCACAATCTCCCGTTCCCCAAAATAGCCTAAAGCGCCAATATCATGGGCAGCAACGACGGCATCCTCCGGAAGATTTTCATTGATCCATTTGGCCATATGAACCATCTCACTTTCTATAACAGCCACATCGTCGGCGTAGGCCCGCGCCCCACGCGCCCAAAAGGCAACCCCCACCACTACCAGGGAAAGAATCCACACCCGGCTAAGAATACGTCTCCCGGCTGAAGCCGCCTCTGGTTTGGCCCATCCCCACAAGCCTGCCATCCCCCACACCACCAAAACAGGGATGATGGGGATCAGATACCGCCCATGTTGGTAGGTAACGGGTAAGCGCCAGGCATATAACAGGACGTATCCCATCCCCCACAAAGCACCCGGAAAGATTTTCCATTTTCGACCCCGAACCGACCGCCACAAGAAAAGGAAAAATCCGGGCAAGAGAATCACCCCAGCGCCAATCAGGGGCAAAAGGCCCAAGTCCAATGCCCGCTTCCAGAAGGGGATTTGGCGTAAAACGGCATACTCAGCTTGTTTGGCATATAAGGTATTGGGCCACCAATCCCCGGCCATTACGCGATTAAAGACTAAATAAGGCGCAAAGCAAAGGCTAAATCCTAAAACAAGTTTTCCAAATTCAAATATTTTTTTACGAAATGAGCCACTGTCTAAGAGAAGCGCCAACCCCGCCGGCCCCAATAAAGTGATTCCACCGGGACGCACCCAAACGCTCAAGCCAATCGTCAATCCTAACAATGACCAATTAATATTTGCAGAAGCAAGGAGCACAAAACTTACCAGCACCAAGCACGTGAACAAAAGGGTTTCCATGCCGGAGCCAGCCGCCCAAGCCAAATGCCACTCCATGGCAAGCAGTATGCCAATCCAAAGTCTCTTGTCTTTCTGTTCAGGGACCATAAGCCCAAAAAGATAAGAGCCTAGGAGTGAAGCCCCCCATAGAGAGACAAAGCCCAATAAATAAGCTCCCACATAAGGCCCTAGTTTGAAAAAATGAAAGGGAGATAAGAAAAAGCCCCACAAGGGTCCCGTTGAGCCTCCCGAGGATTTGCCCACCAGAAAAGTCCATCTACCCTCCTTAACGAGATTACGGGCGTAAGCCTGGTGAATCCAGGCATCATCTAGAGGAAAACCTATTCGATAAACCAGCTTACTGACAATTAAATAAACTGCCAGAGAAAGCAGGGCGATCAAACCAAGGAGGAGAATTTCACGTCGTTCCATGATTGTTGGTAGATTGGGAATTGGTGTATCGGTATATTGGGAATTGTTATATCGGTAGATCGGTATATTGGGAATTGGTAGATTGGTACGTCGGAAATTAGTAGATTGGTACGTTGAGAATTGGTGCGTTGGAAACAGTTTGACGAGTAAAAATTCGCCTACTCCTCAATTCGAAAAAAGTGAGTGCCATCTTGTGACTGCAAATAGTCCAGCTCTCCACTCGAACGAGGGGCACCATAGAGTGTGTCAAGAGGTTGGGGATGATTTTTCTCCAGGATCAGATAGCGGGCGCGATATTCTTGGGCAGCCGCCACTAGTGTTTCTACATCTCCGTTGGGGATGACGACACTAGGGCGTTCACTGACGAGGGAATATCCGGGTGGATTATTGACCATGACTATATCTCCATCCTTGGCTCCCAGGGATTGCAAAATTTGTTCCAATTTTTGGGCTTGATTATACGTGGCATTCCAAGCCTGAGAGGATAAATTTAGGCCTAAAACACGCGTTCGAACAATGAAAACGGAAGCACCTGCCAGCAATAGCGTAATTCCTATCTCTAGGATGCGCCGGGCCTGATCAGCTCGCCAACCGCGTCGTTTCGCTCCCCAGGCAACCAGTTCGTGGAAGCCCACAGCGGAAAGTGCCCAGAATAAGGGTTGGAGTGCAGCTCCGGAATGAAAGAAGCCGCCCCTGGCCCCCGCAAAGGGGAAAATTACCGTCATCACGCCCAGGGTTGCCAGCCACGCCAAGCCGCCTAGTATGGCGCGCCCATCACGCCGTAACTTCCACATCCCCCACAGGAGCAGGGGAAAGAGCACTATTTGCCCTTGAACCACTAACGCGGTCTGGACATTAAGCCCCAAAGCCCACAGGCGGTCTTGCAGGATAGCTTTAAGGCCCCGCCCCCACCAACGGGCAAAGGTGAGTTGGCCAGCGGGGTAAGCATAAAGTTCATCGTAAGTGGTCAGCCAAAGGGTTTTGAGGCCGCCATCTCCGAGAACGGAGCCAAAGACAAGCAAATTACGAACCATCCAGGGGGCGAAGATGAGCAGGTAGCCTAGGAGGAGATAGAGGTAGGGAGTAATTTTTGTGCGCAAAGGGAGACCTTCGGTCGGGGTATCGGCGCGGTCAGGAGACGCTGCGCCGATCGAACTCTGGTTTTTTGGGGTGGCGGCGCGGGCGGGAGACGCTGCGCCGATCGGAGTTTGGTCTTTTATGGCCAGGGAGAAAAGAGCAACAGCCAACCATAAAATTCCGTCGGCACGGGAGAGGTGCATTAAGCCAGCTACTAGCCCTAATCCCAAAGGGGCAAATTTATGCTCCTGATAAGCCAGCAACAAGAAAAACGCTCCCCCACAAAGCATATAAATTCCAAAGGTATCGGTGGTGGGGAGGAAGGGCAGGTAGAAAGTTGAGAATCCGGCCCAGATCCCGGCCATGAGGGAGATTTTCCGGTTTTTGGTGAGGGAATGGGCCAGGGCTGCCGCTAGGGGAGGAATGCTCGCCCCCACCAGCAGGAATCCCGTTCGGGCAGCGGAGAATCCCCCCCCTCCCGCCAAACCCAACCCGACCATTGCCAGAAATGACGCCAGGGGCATCCAATAGCCGTGTGAAGGCTGAGGAAGGGCCCCGCCATCCCCCAAATAATTCCACAAAAAAGGCTCTGTTAGGCCCTCTCCCATGACTATGCGCAAAGCCGTGGCGTAGTAATATTCGGCGTCCATGTAGCCCGGGGCATGCTGAAAAATGGCCACGCTGAGGAGAACGAGAAAAGCCATCCCCCACAGGTAAAGATAATCCCATCTCTTCATAGGCTCATCCCTCCAAGGCCAATCGGGCGGGGTGAACAATCCACCACTTGACCCAATATAAGCCTATCAACAAAAAGGCCGGCAAGGGGATAAACATAATTGGATCTTGGGTTGGTTGGTAGGTCTGTTCAAGGGTTAGGATGAATAAAAGCCATAGGCCAACGAAAAGGACACTTAGAATGGCCAAGATCACCCAAATGCCATTTTTTTGCCAGCGTTTATCGAACCCGGCCAGAATTAATATTAACGCAGGAAAAAGATAGATAAAATTACCAGGGTCAGTTTGGATTCCTATCCATTGGCTGATGACTAAAGTGAGGCAAGCGGTCCACAAGAAGCGGGTGAAACTTTGCTGGCGCGCTGACCACCATTCCCACAGGAGAAGCAGCGATAGTGTGATAGTAATGCCCCACTTTAGTTGAAGGACTATACCCGGCATCCAACTGGCGAGGACTTGGCCCAAGGTTCCGGCTGGATTATAGTCGGGATAACGCATAATTTCCCAAATATTTTGGATGATCCAGTTGGGGATAAAAATCATCGCGCCCAAAACTAAGGCGGCCATGCTTCCCAGGAACCAGCTTACCAACTTCCAGCGGCGCTGATGAATGGCCCAATAGAGAATGAATGGAATTATTAAAACTACTAGTTGGGGTTTTATAGTTGTATAGGCTAGTAAGAAACCGGCTACTTCGTCCTTCTTTTCGCGGATGGCGACGAAAGCTCCGGTGAGTAATAATCCGATGATAATGACTGCATTGCCATTAATGAGCGCACGGACAGCATGATACCAAATCAAGGTAAAAAGAAGACAAAGGGTTAAAATCCATTTATTAGGCCGCCATTGTGCCAATGAAAGACTAAGGAAGGTCATAGTGACGAGGGCTATTTCCAGCAAGGTCATCCATGCCGCACGGGCGATAGCGTAATTTTCAACGAGGGCAAAGGGAGCAAAGAGGAGTTCAGAATATAGCGGGTAGGCTACACGCAAATCATGCTCACCAGCTTGGGCAGGATGTCCATAGGCTATTGTTTGAATCTGAGTAGCAACAGTATCACTGTAGGGACTACGGCCTTCGAATATCAGCGCGCGCGCACCAACCCAATGAACGAGAAAATCGTTGCCGCCTGGGTTTTGGGTGGCAAACCGATAGTTACCCCAGGCTAAGCCGCCTACGGTTATTAGGATAATGGTGATGAGTATAATCCAGTTTCGTGTTAGTGATTTGTATGTTGGGGTCAATTTAATGCCTTTTTTTCTTGCTAACTCAATGTTTTATTGCATTTTATCGATCTCAACTCTTTGGCGTAGGATATTTTAGCACGCTTCCAAAACGCGTACCCAACAGAATAAGTAAAAAAACTCGCAGTGGAATGAGTATCCTTAAACTCAAAAAATATCCTCTTGACAGCAAGATGGGCCATTCCAACAAGCTAATTAGAACAAGAACTACGGACATCAAAACGCTTTCTCTATTTGGCATGGCAAGTAGCGTCATAGGCAGCAAATAGAGAACCCACTGCGGGCTATAGCCGGGTGACCAAAGCAAAAATACCACTAAGGTAATTCCGAATAAAGCTATGATTTGATGTGTGTTCTCCAATTTGATTTGAAGAAATATACCTAATCCACCAGC
This sequence comes from Chloroflexota bacterium, assembly GCA_018263575.1. Taxonomy (GTDB): domain Bacteria; phylum Chloroflexota; class Anaerolineae; order Anaerolineales; family UBA11858; genus B10-G9. Next base: position 6,548 of record JAANWX010000054.1, read on the forward strand.
GCCAAAAAACAACAAGGTTAGCCAGGGGGGAAAATGGGCTGGATTCCCATTAGGATAAGACGCTGTTCGCGGGACAAGGCGGTTAATTTGCGGGTTGAAATTTCCCGTGTGTAAATTGCCATCAATTAATGCCCACACGGTTTCCCAGGAGCCTTTGTTACCTTGTGAAATTAATGAGGCTTTCGTCATTTCAGGGGAAAGAAGATATAACCCTCCCCAAACGACAGCTACGTTTCCCAACGTGATAACCGTTATTTTCAAAGCTCGACGGATAGGGACCACTTTCCAAACTGCGGGCAAAACCAGGATAGGGAACCACTTTACAAGTGTACCAATTGACAAAAGAAGACCTAGTTTTAAGTCAAACCAATTCTCACCTTTTCGGAGCGTGCGCGATTTTAAAATTTTTGTTAAGAAATAAAGAGCTGCCAAAAGGCTAAATACGACCAAGGGATCAAGGTAGTCCCATCCATAGAACAAGCCAACGGTTAGGGCAAAATAAACCCACGCTTTCCTCTGTATTTGTTCCTCAGGATAAATTTGCTTGGCTAGGAGTAAGAATAGATATAAACTGCCAGCCTGAGCAAGGGTGAATAAAAAGGCTAATAAATACTCGTAGGAATGTTGGCTCCCCCCAGTTAGCTTGAAAATAATAAATGATAAGAAGGGAAAGACGGGAGGGAATTCTGTCCAATATTCAAAAAAGGGAATACCAAGGCTAGCCTGATGATAGAAATTCCAATAGTCGCCGTAGCCACGGATACTTTCTAGGGGAAGGGAGAGGAATAGGATCAGGCGGGCGACGATGAATAAACCAGGAAGAAGAATAACTTCATATTTTTTCGTAGTTTTGAATATAAGTGACATTGGATTATTGCGTGAATTGAATGTACATTACCAAGTTGGTGTAAATCCATCCTGTGCCGTTCCGTAATGGTGCAGAACTGCTGGCCTAAATGACCCAGGTTCACTCTGAAAGAGTGGGCACGGAGTGGGCAAGCCACAGGGTTGATGGAGGAACCACAATAGTATCATATGATACCAAGGTTTAAAGTGGTTTCTCGGCAAACAGTTCAGGATGGTGCTTTTGGAGAAGTTTAACATATTCTTTGACAATACTTTCTCGACGACTAATCACGGTCGCTATTTGGGCTTGCGGTGTCCCGTTGGCAAGCAATAGTTTCACCCGCTCGTAGTCTCGGATATATCTACCTACACTCGCTTGGCCATGTTCTGTTCTTAGGGCAATCACAGACTCATCAACTCCGACTTCGTAAAGATTGATGATTTCCGTCTTGTGTGTCGGGCGTACCCCTTGATCAAAGTGGTATCCCTTGGTTGGTAAAGCTTTGCCGGTCTCATCCCGTAGCTCCTGAAGATATCTACTGATGGTGCTATCAGCTACTCCAATCATCAAGCTTAGATCGCTTAGAGTAAGCAAGAGAGGTCCTTTTTCGTGGCCTAAACCATATTCTACTAGACGCAAGACCCGTTTCTTTTGTAGTTTTCTTTTGGCTTGCAAGCCTGCCTTTCCAGTCGGCAATGAAGCCATCTTTTCAATATCTTCAGCTGTTAGCACAGGCCAAGCTATGGTTACCAGTTCATGTTCACCAGCTCGAAATCCTGGATATACTCGCGTTTCCGTGGCAAGGGTTGCTGTGTAGACCATCCATCCACTGCTCAAATGTTCTGGTTGAGGATAGAACTCCTCAACCAAATTTCCAACATCATCTGCCAAGAGAGAAAGGACTCGATGGCTGCCAAGCAACCCATAGTTGTTTTTCAAGGAACATGTATGATGACTCCCAAAGTTCATTCCCTTACTGGACGTATTGATATGGCTCGTCTGCACGCGGTTTTCTTGTCCGTCAAAAGGAACAAGGGGGCTGCTGGTATTGATAAGGTCTCCCTCGACATGTTCGAGGCTAACCTTGAGCAGAACCTAGAGGCCCTCATGTTTGATCTCAAACATCGAGGTTTCTATCACTCTACTCCTCTACGTCGCGCCTACCTCCAAAAGGGCAAAGGAATGCGTCCTCTGGGTATTCCTACTGTGCGGGACAGAATAGCTCAAGAAGTGATTCGTTCTCTTCTTGAACCTATCTTCGAACCGCTCTTTTCCGATTTTTCGTTTGGCTTTCGCCCAAATAGGTCTCTTATCGGGTTTTCCCACTACTTCGCTACTCCT
>JAANWX010000055.1 GCA_018263575.1 Chloroflexota bacterium
TGACAAGCTGGTAGCGATCATCGAATCGAGCTGCCAGGCGATGTAATTCGCCAATGAAAGAGTCTGGCCCACCCCCGAGCACGGCCAAGCGCAATCGACGCCCTAACATGGAAATCACTGGATTTAAAGACATAGAAATACTCCTAATCTTCCGCTATATGGGGCGGGTATCGAAACCCGCCCTACGTTGGTCGTGCTAAAGTGTGGTACTGCCCGTTAACCTATTATAGAATCAATTCTTCCCATTCTCTCATCAAAGTATTTAATTCTTCTTCAGCGGCGGCGTAAACCTGGCCCATCATGCGCACTTTGCCGGGATCTTCCGGGGGATCAGCCAGCTTTTGACCTAACTCCACCAAACGCGCCTCTAATTCCATAATCCGTTCTTCCACTTCTACCAAACGAGCTTCTCGACGCCTTTCTTTGGCTTTGGCACGGTTCTTGGAAATCTTTTGTGAGCGATAGGCTGTTAGCTTTTCTTCCGTGGCAGTTTCTTCGGCCTGGCTGGTATTGGTTTCCTGCTCTCGCTGAGCCTGGTACTCTTGGTAAGAACCATCGAAAACCTCCAACCCAGCCTCGTTGACGTCGATTTCCCAGATCTGCGTCCCCAGGGCATTGATCAAATAACGGTCGTGCGAAACCAATAAAATCGTTCCCTTGTAATCCGCCAAAACGGCCTGGAGGGTTTCCTGAGAGGGAATATCGAGGTGATTGGTCGGTTCGTCCAGGAGGAGCAAATTGGCATCGCCCAGGGCCAATTTTGCCAAGGCCAAGCGACCTCTTTCTCCGCCGGAAAGCACGCTCACTTTCTTGAAAACTTCCTCTCCTCTGAAAAGATATTGTGCTAAATAGCTCCTCGCCTCCCCTTCTGAAAACTTAGGTTCTACTTCCCACAATTCTTCCAGTACAGTTTTCTCGGAGTCAAGGCCTTCGTGAGCCTGGGCAAAATACCCGATGTCCAAATTTGCGCCTAATTTCACCTCTCCCGACCAGGGCTCAAGTTGCCCTAGAATGGTTTTCAAAAAAGTGGTTTTCCCTGCACCATTGGGGCCGATGAGCGCGGCACATTCTTGGCGGTGAAGGATAATGTCAGGAGCAGAAAAGAGAGGCCAGTCGGAATCTTGGTAACCAACTTCTAAATCTTTGGTGCGTAAAACCAGGTCACCGCCCCTTTGCCGTGTCCGCAGATTCAAGACCAAGGGTTGGTGATGGTTGACGGGGCTTTGGAGAGCTTTGATGCGGTGATGCGCTTCCTGAACACTCAGAGGGCTGGTGGTGGTCTGCACATCACGGCTGATCTCGGCCCAAGTTTTGCCCTGTATGGCTTGTATCCCCAATTGCTCAATAGCCTGAACCCTGCGGCTGAGTCGCCGTAATTTTCCCTGTGCCTGCGAGGTGCGTTGGCCAGCAATATTACGCTTGACGTAATCCAGTTCGTTTTCCAAACGCGCTTTTTCAGCCTCGAAGATCTCTTGGCGGCGTTCCCAGCGCTCCTGGCGTTGATTCAGATAGGCGCTGTAATTCCCCCGGTAAGTTTCAAAGCCGCCCCGGCTCATCTCCCAAATGTGATCACAAACCTGATCGATGAAATAACGGTCGTGGGAAACGATCAGGACCGCTCCGGGGTAATTCTTCAAATACCCTTCCAGCCACTCTACGGCCTGAATGTCCAGGTGATTGGTTGGCTCATCTAATACTAGAAAATCTGGCGCAGAGAGCAACAAACGCGCCAGGAAAGCCCGTGTGCGCTCTCCGCCGGAGAGTTGGGAGAGAGGCATTCCATAATCCTCTTCGTCGAAACCGAGTCCACCCAACACTTGCTGGATGCGAACTTGGTAGGTATAGCCGCCCTCCCGCTCGAACTTGGCTTGTAAGTTTCCATAGCGAGAAAAATCATCTTCATTAACTTCTTCGGTTTGGCTCATGGTCTCTTCAAGTTCTTGGAGTTCTTTTTCTTGGAGGCGCAACTTGTCAAAGGCTGTCAGAATTTCTTCCCATAGGGTTCGCTCTGAAGCAAGCTCCGCTTCTTGGGGCAGATAGCCAATGCTTAGCCCTTTTGCGCTTTGGATCTTCCCCTCAGAGGGGGATTCGATATCTGCGAGGACGCGCAAGAGGGTTGTTTTTCCTATTCCATTGACTCCAACGAGGGCGATCCTGCTCTTGGGCGGAACAGTTAAAGACAGCCCAAGGAAAATATCCAAAGGGCCGTAAGATTTAGAGAGGTTGTGGGTGGTGATGAGGGACATAGGAAGTGAAACGTGATGAGTGAGGAGTGATGAGTAATGAGTAATGAGCATTTAGCCATGGAATCAATTCCAGGGCTGGTATAAAAAGCCTGCTCAAGCAGGCTGCGTCGACTTCACCTGGGGTGCGTCATAGCAGGCGATTCGCAGGCGGGACGTGATCGCTCTCCTTGGTACAGATGTTGCAGGGTGGTTATCCCAACAAGCATGATATAATTCCGCTATCGAAGTTTCCAGGCCAGGGACATTATAATCTGCATTCCGTTTTCTGGCAGGGTAAACACAAAATAACAAAACGCTTTAATACTCAAAATAGGCAACAACAAACACAATGTCTGATTCTCCTTCCCTTACCAACCGCTCTAGAAAGATATTAATAATAGCCCTTTGGGTAGGCTTCCTGCTTTCGGCGGTTGTTACTGCCTATATAGCCTTTAACGCCGGGGGAGATGTCGCCACTGCCCAATTGGAAGAGAATCCCCCGCAGCCTTCTCCCACCCTTCCCCCCACCCCTAAATTTGAGGAATTAGAAGATGATGTTCCGCTTCATATAAGCGACAACCGACCACCATCGAAAAAATGGGATGGAGAGGAACCAATAGTCATTCTCCTCATCGGATTAGATACTCGCACATGGCTCCCCAATAGCGGGCCAGGACTAACTGACACCATCATTTTGGCTACCCTTGACCCAGAAAACCACAGAGCTGGCCTTTTATCTATCCCTCGCGACCTTTGGATAGGCATTCCTATTGAAGAACACTCTCCCATCAAAATCAACCAAGCTTATATGATTGGAGAAGGGACAGGTTACGAAGGTGGTGGACCAGGCTTGCTCATGGATAGTTTGGGGAGATTCCTGGGTACTGAAATTGATTATTATGCTTCAGTAGATTTCCAAACTTTTATCATCTTAGTGGATGCCGTTGGCGGGGTCAAAGTAGATATCAAGGAAACGCTGATAGTTGATCCCTCACCAGGTGTAGATGATGGAATGAAAAAAATAGAGACTGGCAAACAAGTGTTGCCCGGCGGCTTAGCACTGGGATACGTCCGCACTCGTAACACCCCAGATGGAGATTTTGGGCGTGCCGAACGCCAGCAAGAGATTCTCATAGCCATTCAGAAGCGTCTTATCAACTTTGACATGCTCCCCAAATTGATCAAAGAATTCCCCATTCTCTACCGCGAGTTGTCCGATGGCATAAAAACCAACTTTACTTTCAAACAACTTATTACCCTGGGTTGGGAAAGTCAGAAAATCCCACCCGAAAATATCCACCACACCGTGATCCGTGAACCTATGGTAGAAATAGGGGAGAGTCCCAATGGCTTATGGATCCTCATTCCCCAACCCGCCCAAATCCGGGCCGCCTGGGATAACCTCCTCACGACCACGACCACCACCACTGCCACCACAGACCTAGTTCCCCAAGCTACTCAAGAAGCCCCTCTCGAAGAGCTTGTCGAAGCGGAGGAGGCTATCGTCACAGTTCAAAACGGCACAACTCAACCTGGCCTGGCTGGAAACGCAGCCGATTTTTTGCGGAAAAAAGAAATTTACATAGGCGAGGTTGGAAACGCTGAGCAATACGCAGAGAAAACCTTCATTTATGACTACAGCGGTAATCCTTATACCGATCAATATTTACTGGAGATAATGGAGTTGGATGACACCCATCTCTACCACCGCTACGACCCAGACGCCTCCCACGACATTCTCATTATTCTTGGGGAAGATTGGCTAGATGAAAATCCTATTCCGTAATCTGAGGGGGGAATAAACCAGGTTTCTTGGAGAAACCTGGTTTCTTCTCCAGATTTGAGAAGGCACTTGGCTCTCCCTAAAAATGGAAAAATTAGCTGGTTCCGTAGAACGTGTCACCTACTATAACTCAGAAAACGGGTATAGTGTTCTGCGCCTGCGCCCCACAGGGCGGAACGTTCCCGGCCGCAACCGCGAAGGGCTGGTGACCATTGTCGGCAACCTGCCGCAACTCTCTCCGGGGGAAAACCTGAAACTACGCGGGGAGTGGACCAAGCACGCCAAACATGGCCTGCAATTCCAGGTGGAACATTGCCAGCAGACCACCCCCGCCACGCTCACCGGCATTCAACGTTACCTGGGTTCGGGGCTCATCAAGGGTATAGGCCCTAAGCTGGCCGAAGCCATTGTGGACCACTTTGGAAAAGAGACCCTGGAAATCATCGCCGAACACCCCGAACGTTTGTCAGAGGTTGAGAAAATTGGCGCTAAACGCACCCGGCAAATGGCGCAAGCCTGGGAAGAGCAAAAGCACATTAAAGAAATTATGCTCTTTTTACACAGCCACGGCGTAAGCACAAACCTGGCGACGAAAATTTATAAAACCTATCAAGATGAGTCCCTGCAAATTGTCCAAGAGAATCCCTACCAGTTGGCGCGTGATATTTATGGCGTGGGCTTCAAAACAGCCGACCAACTCGCCCAAGACCTGGGCCTAGAGGCTGACCATCCCTCGCGCCTCGAGGCCGGTCTCGTTTACGCGCTCAATGAGCAAGTCAACGATGGGCATGTTTATTTTCCTGAAGACGAATTAATAGAAAAAGCCAGTCAACTCCTTGACATGTCCGAGGAAGATTTAAAACCAGCCCTGGAGCGTTTGTTAGCAGATGAACAGGTGATTGGTGACTTGCTGCCGATGTCCCCGCTCCTGACAAACCGACCCACCCAGGAAGAAAATGGTTCACAAACGGTGCGTGAATCCCCCGCCGCGTATCGTTCCCCGGCCGTTTATCTCCCCCCCTTCTATTACAGTGAAATAGGCGTTTCGCGAAGGCTAAAATCCCTCTTGGATGCCAAGCCGCTGGCGCAACAGGGCGTGACCTCCCCCGGACTTGACCCGACCCTCTCCGCCAAGCAGCGCGAAGCGGTCGAAACGGCTCTGTCCAATCCCGTCAGCATCCTGACCGGCGGGCCGGGAACGGGAAAAACGACCGCCGTCCGCGCCCTTATTTCTGCCCTGGAAGAAGCAGGGAAAAAATATGCTCTCGCTTCTCCCACGGGCCGGGCAGCCAAGCGCCTCTCACAGGCCACCGACCGGCCGGCCAGCACCATCCACCGCCTCTTGGGGTATTCTCCCCTCAAGGGCTTCGCCCATGACCACAAAAACCCCCTCCTGATCGATTTTTTGGTCGTTGATGAGGCTTCTATGCTGGACATCATCTTGGGCAACCATCTCCTGAAGGCGCTTCAGCCGGGCACGCATCTTTTGTTGGTGGGGGATGTGGACCAACTGCCCTCGGTGGGCGCGGGAGACGTGCTGCGGGACGTGATTGCCAGCGGGAGGGTGCCCATCACCCGCCTGACCACCATTTTCCGCCAGGAGCGCGACTCTCACATTATCTCCAACGCTCACCGCCTCAATAAGGGGCAGATGCCCTTTTTCTCCAAGGGCAGCGGAGATTTTTTCCTCTTTCCCGCGCAAGATGCTGAAAAGGCAGGAGATTGGGTGGAAGACGTGACCTGCGAACGTATCCCCCAGAAGTTCGGCCTTCACCCGCGAGAGATTCAGGTTCTCTCGCCCATGTACCGGGGAGCGGCCGGTGTGAACGCCCTCAACGCTCGGCTCCAGGCCAAGCTTAATCCCCCCCGCCCCAAGAAGCCCGAAACCTCTCTCTACGGGCAAATTTTCCGCGTTGGGGATAAGGTAATGCAAATAAAAAACGACTATGACAAACACGTTTATAATGGAGATATTGGCTACATTGCTAGCATGGACACGGTTGGCAAAACGCTCGTGGTTGATTTTGAGGGCCGAGGGGTTCAATATGAGTGGATAGAATGCGAACAACTTGTGCATGCCTACGCGGTCTCGGTCCATAAGGGACAAGGTTCGGAGTTCCCGGCCGTGGTCATCCCGGTCATCACCCAGCATTATATAATGTTGCAGCGAAATTTATTATATACGGCTATTACGCGGGCTAAGAAATTATGCGTCCTGGTCGGCAATAAAAAGGCTATTGCCATAGCGGTTCACAATAACCAGGTGGCAGAGCGTTATACAGCTTTGAATTGGCGTTTGACATTTTAAGCAAAAAAGGCTTATAATTAGGGTGCAGAGGGTGCAGCAAAGCCAAAGGATTTAGAAAACCAGAGGCGTCAGAGAAGATAACCTTATTCTATTGAAGGAGAAAGGACACAGCTATGAACGCAAAGACATTCAAGCTCACTGTAAATAAAGGACCTCACCTTGGAAAAACATTTGAACTGGCCAAAGAGAAAGTGACCATAGGGCGCGACTCGGCCGCCGATGTGACTTTTGATATTGCTGAGGTTTCCCGTTCGCATGCCGCCATCACCCGCCGGGGAGATGAGTATTTCATTGCAGACCTTGGCTCCACGAACGGGACTTATATAAACCAAAAGAGGATCACAGGCCAACAACGACTGCAATCCGGTGATACGATTATGCTGAGCGATGCGGTCCACTTAAATTTTATATCTCAATTTGATCCGGGAGCCACTGTAGTTGCCACCCCCTCATTCATGAAAGAAGAATCGGGGACAAAGCCGGCCATGCCCGCCGTGCCCAAACCCAAGCAGCCGGCCCCATCCCCACCACAACAGCAATACGCTGGGAGGGTGCCCTCAGGCCCGGCTATGAGTCCTCCTAGTCCCGTAATCCCCGAAGAAGAAGGCAAGAAGAAAACCTGGCTTTGGGCTGGGTTAGGGTGCTTGGCTGTGGTGATTTTCTTTTTGGTGATTGGTTTGGTAGCCTTTGATTACATGAATTTGTATTGCACGCCTCCCTTTGATAGGTTATTGAGTTTTCTTTATACCTGTCCATAGGATAACGCTATCGGTTGAAGATCTACCCATGACACGGTGACCATTTCATTACGCTCAAGCAGGATGACCACATCCTGCGGGCGGGATACTGGAAAGTGGCCTTCCCCAATGTATCAATATGAGGCCGTCATAAAAACAATGGAAGAAAATGGTGGTTTTGCTACCTTGGGCCATCTATACCAACACGAATTGGAAGAGGGGTCTTTTTAATGCAAAAAACCTACCAAGTCACTCCCACCAAATTCACCTACGGCGGCGAAGTATTGGCCCGCCTCCCTGATAAACGCGCTGTCTTCATCCCTTACGCCTTGCCTAGCGAAAGTGTCAGCATCCGGCTGGTGGAAGACAAGCAGCGCTACGCGCGGGCCGAATTGCTCGAGGTGCTGGAACCCACCCCGGAACGGGTTTCGCCCAGGTGTCCCCACTTCATGGAATGCGGCGGATGCCATTATCAGCATCTCTCTTACCTGGGGCAGCTTAAGGCGAAAAAAGCCATTCTCATCGACCAACTAGAACGCATCGGGAAATTCGAATCTCCTCCCGTGGGTGATACCGTTCCCTCTCCCTCACAATGGAACTACCGCAACCATATGCAGTTTCATCTCTCACCACAAGGCAAACTGGGATTCCAGGCCCCCCGTTCGAAGGACGTCGTCCCTATCCAGGAATGCCACCTCCCCGATGACTTAATCAACGCCATCTGGCCTCTTTTGGAATTGGAGTTTGTCCCCGGCTTGGAGAGAATTGGCCTGCGCTCCGGAGAAGGGGATCAGGACGCCTTGTTGATTTTGGAAAGCGTCGACCCTCACCCCTTCGAGTTCGATGTTGATATCCCTCTCTCGGCCGTTCTCCAGGGACCGGGGGGGCAAATTGTTCTCTCCGGGGATGAGTTCACGATCCTCGAGGTGGGCGGCTTCCCCTTTGTTGTTTCAGCGGGGGCTTTCTTTCAGGTCAACACCGCCCAGGCTGAGCAGTTGATCGCTCACCTCCTTGAAACGCTGCCCCTCTCCCCAACCACAACCTTGATGGATGTTTATTGCGGTGTGGGATTATTCAGCGTATTTCTGGCTCCTGAGGTGGAAAAATTAATTGGGATTGAGTCTTCCCCCATCGCGGCCGAAGATTTTATGTATAATTTAGCCGATTTTCCTGGGGTGGATTTTTACGAATCCCCAGCGGGGACGGTTCTCCCTCACCTCGAACCATCCCCCGACGTGATGCTCGTCGACCCCCCTCGCGCGGGGTTGGAAAGAGAAGCCCTGGACGGCATCCTGGACTTGAAGCCAAAGACGCTGGCCTACATCTCCTGTGACCCGGCCACCCTGGCCCGGGACGCGCACCGACTCACCAAAGGCGGATACGGCCTGAAACAAGTCACCCCGTTTGATATGTTCCCTCAAACATATCATATCGAAAGCGTCAGTATTTTTGAAGTGGTTTGATTGGTCTGATTGGTCTGATTGGTCAGACTAGTACATGGCGGCGCAAATTCATTGAGGGTTAATATTTGCGCTCAAGGTGCGTTGCACTCCCGTTTTTTGGAGTGCATTGCACCTGGAAACCCCAAAGGACTTCCGCTGTGCTGTACTAGTTAGACCAGTCAGACTAGTTAGACCAGTACCGGTGAGCGTAAAGTCAATGTCATTTAGTTAAGGTTTTTGGCCCAGACCTGACAGGTTTTAGAGCACACTTTTAGACAGAAATATGCTCTTGGTTGCACCGAATCGAGTTAAAAATGTCGCGTCGGGAA
>JAANWX010000056.1 GCA_018263575.1 Chloroflexota bacterium
CCAATCTCCAATCTCCAATCTCTAACCTCCAGCCTCCCGCTCCGCCAACACATCTTTAATAACGGCCTCCGCCTCATCTGATAGGGGAGTAACCTCATGCTCGGCCAGGATTTGGCGGGCACGCTGGTTGGCGCGGGTGAACATATCCTTGCGGCCTTTTTCGTCCCAGGTGGTGTAGTCGTTGCGATCGATAATGTCGGGCATCCATTGGGCAGTGCGGAAATTCTCGAACGTGTGCCGGTCAGCAATGTAGCCGCCGCCGGGGGTCACCCGCTTGGTGGCGTCCAGGGCCAGGGTGGCCTTGTTGACGGGAAGTCCGCCGGCAAAGTAGCGTGTCATGCGGATGATCTCGTCGGCGATTACCAACATTTCCATGGATGAGGTGGAGCCATACTCAATATAGGCCACATCATGGGCCAGGGTGGTGCGGGAGAGGAAAGCGGTCATGATCGAGAAGGTGGCTTCTAGCCCGGCCTGAGCATCGACCACTTTGCTGTCGGTTGCTCCGGCGTACCCCCACACGGGGAGGTTATAGTAATAGGCTAAGGCTGTCCAAGCCGCCATCCCCAGGCTCCATTCGGGCGCGCCATAGCTGACAATGGTGGTTTTCATGTCCAAGGCGGCGGTGTTCATTCCGTACAAGAAGGGCGCTCCAGGGTTCACCAGTTGAGAGATTATCAGACCCAGCAGGCATTCGGCATTGCCCAGGGCCACCGAACCGGCCACCGTGATCGGCCCTCCCCCGCCAGGGTTGGTGGAGGGGATATAGGCCACAGGGACGCCTTTTTCAGCACAAAAGATCACTTTTTGGAGGGATTCTTCGATGATGAAGAGCGGGGAGATGGGTTCAGCGTATTGCAGGAAGATGGGTTTCTCCCGTAGAATATCTTCTCCTCCCACGGCGGCCGCCGCAATGCGATAAATATCCCGCATGTCGTGGATGTCTTTGGCGGTGTAAACGTTGGGCTTAGTTGTGCCGCGCAGCATGCGGATAAAGGAATGGATGTAGAGGTCATCGGGGGGGACGTCGGCGGAATTGCTCATGGACATGACGAAGTCAATGTTATCCAGGGCGTCGCTGAGGCGGGCGAAATCTTCCACGTCTTGAGTCACGGCGCGGCGACGTTCTCCGCTTTCGATGTCGATGGTGAAGATGGTGTCGGAGCCAGTCCCGAAGAAAACTTTGCCTAATTCGAGAGGCATGACCAGGTTCCCCAACCGGTCGTACATGGGGATGCGGGAAGGCGCGCTGGCCAGGGCGTCATTGACGATGTGCTCGGGGATTTTTATGCGTCCGTCCGCTTCCCACGCGCCGGCCTCTAGGAGGAGTTCCCGGCCTTGGGGGTCTTCCATTTTGACACCGGTCTCGCGCAGAATCTCCAAGGTGGCGCTGTGGAGTTCTCGCACTTGCTCGTCGGAAAGCATGTTGATGGTGGGGTATGTGGTTGGGATAGGGACTTGCTGAGTCATATATTTCTCCTAAAAAAGTGAAAGTTGGGTGCTGGCTATTGGGTATTTGAGGCTTGCCCTGAGCCTGGTCGAAAGGCTTGCCCTGAGCCTGGTCGAAGGGAAGGTCACTCATTACTCTTTACTCATCACTCTTCACTCCTCACTCACTCTTCTCTGTGCCATATCCCCCTATTTTCTATCAGCCAAAGCTGGGAATTGATTTTAGGGTCGCCATCTTTGGGCTGGACGCGCTCGTACTTGCCATTGGGTAACATGCGGCGGGCTTTGACGTTGTCCTTAAGGTGAATGTTGAGAATCTCATCGCGCAGGGCAGTTTTTAAGCGTTCATCCTCAATGGGGACCAGGGTTTCGACGCGACGGTAAAGGTTGCGGGGCATGAGGTCCGCGCTGCCGATAATTATCTCTTCATCACCGCCGTTGCGGAAATAATAGATACGGGTGTGCTCCAGGAAGCGTCCCACAATAGAGGTCACGGTGATATTCTCACTTACCCCTTCTACGCCGGGACGCAGGCAGCATATCCCCCGGGGCTGGAGGTCGATCTTTACGCCGGCCTGCGAGGCGCGGTAGAGGGCCCTGATGCAGTGTTTGTCTACCAGGGAATTCATTTTCAAGGCTATATAGCCCTTGCCGTTTTTTTTATGTTGTTCTATTTCCCGGTCAATGCGGGAGATAAATTGCTCTTGCATTTTCCCAGGTGCGACCAGGATTTTATTGTATTCTTCGTTGCGGGAGTAACCGGTCAGGGAGTTGAATAAATTAGAAAGATCAGCCCCTATTTCCGGATCACAGGTAAGATAACCTAAGTCGGCGTAAGTTCGGGCGGTCACATCGTTGTAGTTGCCCGTGCCCATGTGGACGTAGCGTTTAATTCCCTCTTGCTCGTTGCGGACAACCATACATATTTTGGCATGAGTCTTCAAACCCACCAGGCCATAAACCACATGTACCCCCGCTTCCTCCAGGGCGCGTGCCCAGACGATATTGTTCTCCTCGTCGAAGCGTGCTTTTAGCTCCACAAGCACGGCCACTTGTTTCCCATTTTCGCGGGCTTCCATTAAGGCATCCACAATGGGAGAGTGAGGGCCGGTGCGGTAGAGGGCTTGTTTAATAGCCAAAACTTGAGGATCCCTGGCGGCTTGGCGGACGAATTTGACGATCGGGTCAAAACTGTCGTAGGGGTGATAAAAGAGGGTATTGTGACGGCGGATGACAGAGAAGATGTCCTCTCCTGTAGATAGCTGGGGAGGCATAGCGGGTTGGTAGGGTTTGTCTTTTAAATCGGGCCGGTTGACATCCATTAGCTCCATGACACTGGCCAGGCCAATAGGGCCATCTGATTGATAGACCTGATAAGGGGCTATACCAAGGTTATTGATCAATATCTCGCGTACCTGGTCAGACATGGTCTCGTCTATTTCTAGGCGCACGGTGGAACCAAAGTGGCGTTTGCGAACGCTTTCCTCAATGGCTATCAAAAGGTCAGAGGCTTCATCTTCTTCTATCTCTGGGTCAGCGTCGCGGGTGATGCGGAAAGGGTAGGTAGCTACAACCTCTACACCGGGGAAGAGGATGTCTAAATTAGCGCCCACTACCTCTTCTAACCACACAAAGTTATTGGAAGATGCTTGGACGAGCCCCAGGCTTTGATAGTCTTCGGCCGTTTCTTCGCTGGGAATGCGCAGCAAGCGGGGGAAGGTATTGGGCACTTTGAGGCGGGCAAAGCGCTGGCCGTGCACGGGGTCGTTAACCACCACGGCCAGGTTAAGGCTGAGATTTGAGATATGTGGGAAGGGGTGGCCAGGGTCAAATGCCAAAGGGGTGAGCGCGGGAAAAATTTCTGCCTTGAAGTATTTTCGCATCAACTTGCATTGTTTGCGTTTGAGGTCATTGTAACGCAGTATTTTGATGCCTTCTTTTTTGAGCTTTGGGACCAGGTCGTTGTGCCAGCAGTCGTATTGCTTGTCCAGGACAGGAAGCAGGTTTTTGCGAATAGTGGCTAATTGTTCGGCTGGGGTCATCCCATCGGCGGGCGTTTTTAATACCCCAGCCGCCAACTGCCGTCGCAGTCCAGAAACACGTACCATGAAGAACTCATCCAGGAGGCTGCCAAAGATAGCAATGAACTTGACCCTTTCCAGCAAAGGATGCGTTTCATCCAGTGCCTCTTCTAACACCCGGTTATTGTACTTGAGAAAACTCAACTCGCGGTTGATGTAGAGGCTGGGATCCTTGAGAGAAGGTGGCTTTTTCTCTTTTTTCTTCTTCTTAGCCATTGGTTGTTCCTTGTTAATCGTTCACTGGGAAGTGGCGGTCATCTCCGGGGTGGGGGAGGGGGAAAACTTCCCGATCCGGGATGCTCCCTAGCGGCGGACGGCGAACCCGGCGGGTACCGTTGACAAGGGCGGGACGGTCCCCCACGGGGAGACTCTCGCCATTATCCATCCCCCACCTTTTTATCTTCCACCTGCCCATAGACCCGGGGTACAAAGTTTTGTTCGCTCATGGGGGGGCGCACGTAATTTGTGTCTTGTTCCTCACGTGGAGCGAGTTCTTCCAACTCTGGGGTCAGGTCTTTGTAGGTGATTAGGTTGAGCATGTGGGCCATGGTGTTTAAATGAGCGTGTTCGGGAACTTCGGCGTCCACCACGTACCAGGGCGCTTTGTCAATGTTTGTGTGGGCCATCATGGAGTCTTTGGCTTTGGAGTATTGCACCCATCGCTGGCGGGCTTCTCTATCAATGGGGGTGAGTCGCCAGCGTGTTCTGGGGTCTTTCATCCAGCTTTGGAAGCGGTGTTCTTGTTCTTCTGCGCTCACCGAAAGCCAATATTTGATGAGGATGAATCCTTCGCGGACCAGCATGCGCTCAAATTGGGGGGTTTCGTTAAGGAAGAGGCGGTACTCATCTTCTGTGCAAAATTCCATCACCCACTCCACACCAGCGCGATTGTACCAACTTCGGTTGAAGAAGACGATTTCTCCTTTGGCGGGGAAATGTTTGGTATAGCGTTGGTAATACCATTGCCGTTTTTCACGGTCACTTGGTATGCCCAGGGCTACTGACCGCACAATGCGCGGGTTTAGTCGCTGTGTAATTTGCCTGATGGCCTCCGTTTTCCCGGCAGCGTCGCGCCCCTCGAAAATGACGATCACTTGCAAACCCTGGTCTCTGATCCAATATTGGAGTTTGACCATTTCGGTTTGGAGTTTGCGTAATTCTCGCTCGTAATGTTCCGGGGTAATAACGCCATTTTTGTCGTATTCTATATTTGTCATGGTAATCTGCTCCTTCGTTTAGAAGAGTAACAAGTAAAAAGTAATGAGAGATGCTTTTACACGGAGTTTCCCAGAGGAGACACAAACCTTAACGGAATTTTTTATTCTTTACGTTTTACTCATTACTCATTACGTTTCAATTATCATCAAATTCTGACCCGTAGATGAGAGGCACATAATTGTGTGCTTCGGTGGGGGGGCGTTGGTAATCCGTTTCTTCGCGCTCTTCGAACTCAACTGGATCGGGTGTTAAGTCTTGGTAAGGGATCATGGTTAAGAGATGGGAGATGCAGTTGAGACGGGCATGTTTTTTGACGTTGGCTTGCACTATGAACCAGGGGCTTTCGTTAGTGTCTGTGTATGCAAACATGGCGTCTTTGGCTTTGGAATATTCTCCCCAGCGGGCGCGGGATTCCATATCCATAGGGCTGAGTTTCCAAAGTTTACGGGGATCTTGGTTACGGCTTCGGAAGCGTTCCTCTTGAATATCTTCGCTTATCTCGAACCAATATTTGATTAAGATAATGCCTTCCCGTACCAGCATGCGTTCGAATGCGGGGCATTCGTTCAGGAAATGGCGGTATTCTTCTTCGGTGCAAAAGCCCATCACCCATTCCACACCAGCTCGGTTGTACCAACTGCGGTCAAATAGAACCATTTCGCCTTTGGCTGGGAGATGTTCGATATAACGTTGAAAGTACCATTGACGATGCTCCCGGTCACTGGGTTTGGCTAGGGCTACTACCCGAACCATACGGGGGTTCAGGCGGCGCATTATGCGGCGAATGGTTCCACCCTTTCCTGCGGCGTCGCGACCCTCGAAAATGACGATAACCCGCAGGCCCTGGTTTTTAATCCAATATTGAAGTTTGACCAGCTCGCCTTGGAGTTTTGCCAATTCTTTTTCATAATATTTATTTTTTATCTTCTTGTTTTTCTTATACTTTTTTGACATACAACACTCCTTACCTCTTATAATGGTGTGATAATTTCAGCTATCATTTCTTTGAAACTATCACTCTGGAAATACACCCAGGTCTCCGGAAATGTACGTAGTTGTCTATAAAGCTCTCCTTGCCTATCGGCCAAGTAAGTTGCAACACCAGGGGCGAGGATAGGCTCTTTGGGCATATCCTGGTCTTTAGAACGCCCCCATGTTCCCCAGGTTAAAAAGTCGCGTAACAATTCGCTGGCTACCAGCGCGTCTTGCACATCTCCCAGGTGGTCTTGGAGTTTTTTCATGAGCTTGATAGCCTTCTCAGTTTGAGGTGAAAAGACTTCTTCGAAGAACTCCAATGTGTACCGCAGACGTTTGCCTGCGATTCGTAAACGGTGTAGTTGTTTTAAGGGTACATTGGGCGTGGTGACCCATTCCTCATAGGCCAAAACGTCTGCCATGCATTTGTATATGCTTATAGGTACCACATTGCTCACGCGATGAGGTTTTGCTCTACCTTTCTTTGTCATTGTTTTTACTTTCCAGGCATCATCTCTTCTCAGTAGGATGGCAAAGCTCTCCTTGAATTCAGCGTATGTGTCCCCGTCCAGATAGGAGAGTAACTCTTCCCTGACCTTTTCTCGTTCTTCCTCCCACACTTCTCGGAGTGGGTCTAGCTCTTCTTGGCGTTCTGGGGGGAGTGTGTCCAGGTAGGCTTGGGTCTTATCCCAAAAGACATCCAAGTCACGCATGGAACCCAATTTGCGCCCCGTGCGTTTTAGGCCTTTGTGGATGGGCTTGAGGCGTTTCATATCCAGATAGTGTTTAAAAACGCGGAAGGCTGCCCGCATCCGGCGGGTAGCAACGCGCATTTTGTGTAATTTCTCAATGTCCTTGCTCTCCCGAGTGCCTTTTTCGTAGTATAACATTTCCTGGAAGTGGAATACGAAAGTTTTTCGAGCTGCTTCCCCCATTGAGTCATTTGCGTATAAGCCCGGATGGGTTGGCAGTTCTTGAGAACTGAAGTCAATCTCACTTTCATCCACCGGTTCTTCCTCTTCTAGGAAAGAAACGTAATCAGTTGCGGCCTGTTCAGGTTCGAAACGCAAATCTGTCTTGAATAACAAAGCCCATAAATCGCTTTTTTTCTGCGCACGGGCGGCGTCTGTAATGGCGTGGCGGCCCGTCACTTCAATTTCTACCAAGTCCTCCTTCTCGGTGACTTGGCCTATGGCACTATTCTGGCTGTGAGAATAATCCAGCCCGTCCCCTAAGCGGATCAAGGCGGCCAGGGCTAGGGCTTCATCGCGCGCTTTTTTCGACAAGCCAGCGAAAGCCTTTTTGGACGCTTTCTTGTCTACTTTTTTGTAGGTCATTTTTTTGCGGTGTAAGTAGGCGATAAGCGTCATCATCAGGCGTTCTTCTTCGTTGTACTCTTGCGGGGGATGGTCTAAGAGAATATCGCGCGCGGTCTTGTGATGGCCTTTAGGCCCAGAGACCAAGCCGATATCGTGGAGAAGGGCCGCTGTCTCTAAGAGCTGGCGATGTTCTGGGAGCAGGTTATGGAAGTCGTTGAGGTAGTCAAAGAGGGCCAGGGCGTTGTCTGCCACGGCGCGGGCGTGGTCCTGGTCTACGAGGTAGCGTTTGAGCAATTCTTGGAGTGGCCGTGGTTCGCTTTGTGGTTGGGGAGCTTCCTCTGGTTCTGAAGGCGGGGGCTGCTCGGTGGGTATTTCGGGGAGGATGGCTGCAGGAGACGGTAGTGTTTCATCTAAAATGCGTTTGGGGAAAGCCCCCAATCGTTTTTCTTGGAAAGTTGTCAGCCAGCGCCGGATTGTCCGCGTTGTCCTATCTGTGTCTTGGGCGACATGATCTTGGTCACTTCCCACATCAAGTTCCAGGAGGCCTTTCGCTCGCCGCCCATAGAGATCGTCTCGTTTGGTGATTAGCATGCAGATGGCATGTTCTTGGGGGGTTAGGATTCGTCCCCCTGGGGTGTCCTCGTTCATAAATGTCAGTGAGCGCTCGAACTTCGAACGCGGTTCAGGTTCTAATTCCCATTCGTCTTGCATGTGCCGCACAATGGAACTAATATCATCCTGCGTTCCCTTGGGACCTAGCTCAATCTCTAGTTCAAAATACCTTTGCTTTCTATCACCAGAGACAATATGGACATTGTCAAGACTTAATAGCGCAATCTCTCGTCCATCTTGAGACATGCGGCGGTAAACGCGAGTTTGTTGGAGGTCAAAGAGGGGGAGTAGTGGAGCGTCAGCGATAAATTGTAGTATGAGATTGCGAACGGGACTCTTAGGCCATTCCTGGGGAGGCTTGTAAGCGGGTAGGGAAATCTCTAATTCTTTCCGACGGTGGATGGCGCCACTTGCCCTTCCCGGCCCTTTGACTGTGATCAGCACTTCCGCTTCGGCCTCTCTTAAGCGGCAACTGTAACCGTTTGCCAGAATCATACGATCTTCTGTATCCAAGTAGGTATCGTGCACCTGTTGGATTTGATGCGCTGAAAGCGTAAAATTATTGACCTGATTGGCAGCTTGCAAACGTTGGAATGTTAGTACGTCAGGTAAGATGAACTTGGCTTCAATTTCCATCGTTAACTCCTGTTAACTACCGTCAACCGTTAACTCATACTCTGTCATAGGTCCGTTTCCCCCTTTGTACATTATTATAGCATAATTAGGGATGGCTCAGAAACGTGTATACACTTTGGGTAGCGCGTTGGCAGTATTGGGTAAACCTTTACTTCTCACTCAGTATCAAGGTTGAAGCGAAACGTTCCCTGATCCAAGCATCCACTTCAGGATCAATGGGAGCAGGTTGGTAATTTTCTAAAATATCACGTGCTATTTTGGAGGCCCGCACTCGAGCGTCTTGTGCGCCGTCACCTTCCCACAGGTCGCGGTCTTGACGGTTGATCACATCCGAAGGGTAGTGATGGGCGGTGCGCATATGTTGCATGGTGTGGCGCTCTCTCAGGTAGTGATTTCCCGGCCCCACGTGGTCGATTGTCTCCAAAGCGAGAGTCTCTTCATTGACCTCAATGCCGCGTACAGCCCGCATAGCCATCCCCAGCATATCATTGTCAATCACAAATTGCTCATACGCTATGGTGGACATATCCTCCAACATACCGGCTGCGTGGTGGATGAAATTAGACCCCGCCAGGGCAACCTGGATTATGGATTGGGTCTTTTCAATTCCGGCTTGAATGTCTGGGAGTTTCGAATCCGTCATCCCCGCGCTGTTGTAGATTGGCACATTATAAAAATGGGCCATTTGGGTGATAGCGGCATTAGCGATGCCTATCTCAACGCTGCCTCCCAGATAGCTCCCCGTGCGCATATCAGCAATAGCGGGGATGGGGCCAATCAGGACGGGCGTGCCGGGGTTCACCAACTGCGTCAGCGCCAACCCTGCCAGCTCCTCAGCATTCAACTGGGCCAGCATTCCGGCCAAGGTGACGGGAGCGGTTGACCCCGCCATAGGAGCGGAGGATAGCACCACCGGCATTCCCTGGCGGCAAACCTCGACCAGGAGCTCGGTCACGTCTGTGGCGAACATCAGGGGGCTGACCATCCAACTGGTGATGAAAGATACAATGGGGCGTTCCCGGAGGGCGTCAGCCCCGCCCATGATACGTTCGCTCATCTCTATTACATCGTGGATGCCTTGCATTGAATACGCCCCGGCCTGGACGTGTTTGGTCGTGTTGGCCAAGCCAGCATAATATTTACTGATCTCCACAGATTCTTCGGGGATATTTGTAGGATAAATGGGCAGCAAATAGAAGTGAATATTGTCCAGCGCGTCTACAACGAGTGCCATGTCGCCAGCATCTTTCAGGGTGGCTGGGCGGACTTTCCCAGTCTTCAGGTCTAGGACTTGGAGAGCAGCCCCCCCAGTACCTATGTGAACGCGCGATCCCTCCAAAATCAAATCATGTTTGGGGTCGCGTCCAGCCAGCACCACACGGGAGCTAGCTCTGGCCAGGGTATCTTCGATCAGAGCGGGAGGGATACGTACCCGATTGCCATCTAAAGTGGCGCCGGCTGCTTCGAAAAGCTCCCTGGCTTGCGTTTCTTCAACCTGTACGCCAGTGCGCTCTAAAATGGCTAATGACGCCGCATGGATTTGTTGTACTTGTTCCTCGGTGAGCGGTTTATACTGTCCTCCAGAGAGGCCTTTGGGGGGCTGGGGCATTTTTTGTGACATAGAATATTTCCTTTTGCTCAAACCGAGACTTTTGAAGTCTGTCTTACGAGATGATCTGACGGCTATTCACGGAATATTTCTCAAAGTAAATGGTCGTTTCACTAACAAGACTTCAAAAGTCGTAGTCGTAAGCGTTCACTACCTCAAAGAGAAGACTTCAAAAGTCTTCAAAACAACGTTTTTTGCGCTTGATAGTTCGAAAACGCTCGTGAAATTTCTCCAAAAGAGCCTTCTGAGACTTTTGAAGTTTGCCTTGGCGGGAGAGATTGAATGGTTACCAAAAATCTTCCACCTTTTCAGAAACTAACGATTTGATTAAATTTTTCATCGTCATCTTGAAAGAGTACATTGTTAGCGTAGTCTTGATGATATCTGACAAATGTTTCGCGACTCCCAAACCAATCCAGTACAGTTTCTCGCTGTACCAATGTCGGGGAACTTCCTACAATAGCCTTTTAGGAACTGAACAACCATGCTTCATAGCTTTTGCACAGTCCAACTTGAAGTGGATTAGCATGTATATAGAGAACTAAACGTAAAAGGTGTTTCTTATCTCTGACGGGCTTGCGTTTGAATTTGTATTGAAAAAGGCTACCAGTACGGTCAAAACGCTTGTTGAAACTTTTAGCATAGCTGATGAAGAAATCTCTATAAGCCTTTTCTAAAGGTGTAAGTTTACGGTAGCCTGGCTTTCCAGGGGGAGAAGCTTTTGAAGCATTCCGTGTTGTTTCTTTTACACATGACAAAAAATGGAAGTGTGTGGGCATTAAACAATAGGCATAGGTGTCTATATGTGGAAGCAGGTATTTTTTGTAGCGTTGTAGAAAGAATAGGTAGTTTTCTTTCTCCCTGAAAATTTTCTCGCAATTATTGCCCCTATTGTAGACGTGGTAAAAGATTCCTTCTTCCATGCTCTTTCCTCCGGCAGACGCAGACTACAAAAGTCTCCGAGACTTTTGTAGTTTGCGTCTGCTCTGCTGTCTGCTCCTATTATCTGCTTTAACTTAGTCTAATTATTTTTCTGTTTCCGCCGCCCTGCTATCCAGGCTAGAAATATACCTAAGAAGTACAGGCCCAGGAGAGGCAGCATCACCAACATCATGTTGAACGGATCGGGGGTGGGGGTTATACCTGCGGCCAGGATAGCGATGGCGATAGCAGCGAATTTCCAACCACTGAGCAATTGTTTCGAGGTGACAATATTGAGGTGCGCCAGGAAATAGCACACTAACGGCATCTCGAAACTGACGCCTACCCAAAATATCAAGGAAAGGATGAACGGGATGTATTCATCGACCATCCAAGTCGGTTGGATCACGTCTGAGAGAAAGCCCAGCAGGAAGGGAATGGCGGCGGGAATCATGACAAAATAGGCAAAGGCGCCCCCTAATAGAAAAAACAACGTCACGGCGGGAATAATCCAATAAAGGGATCTGCGTTCTTTGCGGGTCAGTCCCGGTGTTATAAAGCCCAAGAGTTGGTAGGTGATGAAGGGTAGGGCGACAACGACTCCCGATAGGAGTGAAATGCGCATGAAGATGCCAATGGATGTTGTTGGGCGGGGCGCGATGACGGGATACTCCCCCATGGGTGCCAGCAGAAAGCCTAAAATCGGTTTTGAGATAAAAAAGCAGCCAGCCCCAGCGACGATGAGGACGATGGCGGATTTAACTAAACGCTTTTGTAGTTCCCCCAAGTGTTCGAGCAGCGACATGCCAGATTGTGGTAGTGCCTCTTCAGACATCAGTTTTACTTCTTTGGGTTGAATCCCTATCAGCTATCTCGGAGCGTAATTCGTGCACCATCTTTTCCAATTCTTTTACGCGGTCGTTTAGTACTTGCTGTTGATCAGCGGATGTCGCTTGCCTTGACACTTTTTGCTCAGGCCCCGATTCGGTGCCAGCATCCTCATCCTTGTTGGTCGATGAAGAGGCGATGTGGGGCATCGGTCTAATACTTTGTTTAACAGCATTTTCAATGGGTTGGACAGTTTCCTTTACGCCATTATAGGCCTTGTTCGTGTCGTTTAGGGTATCTTTGACCTCATTAACCACGTCAGAGACTCCTGTTTCTTCATTTAATCTGTCCATGAATTGTGCCATTATGCGCTGGGAAACCCGAGCATAATATCCCAGTTTTTTCGCGATAATGGGCAATTTTTCTGGCCCAAACAGGATTAGCCCCAAGATAAGGATAAAGAATACTTCAATCCCATTAAAATTGGATATGATATTCATTTAGTTTAGGGGTTCTGTTCTTCGTCCTCTGGGCTGTCGGCTTCGTCTTTGCCTACATCTAAAGCATTTTTGAATTCGTTGATAGCTCCGCCTAGACCTTTGCCAATATCCGTCAGTCGGCTCGCGCCAAAGATCAAGAGCACAATTATCAAGATGATTACCCATTCCCATACGCCAAAGCTTGCCATTTTATTTCTCCTTATGAATCGTGAAACGTAAAAAGTGAATCGTGAAAATTTTTCTTTACGATGTATCTAAATTATATGAATTTTCTACTCTCTAAGCACGTAAGCCTTTTGTTGAATGCTGCTTGGATTATATGTTGGTTATTAACGGGCGTCAAGCAGCCAAGAAAGCGGTATATTCTAAAAGTCGTTGTAAATTTCTATCCTAATAAAGGGAGTCTATCAAGGCCGAAAGTTAGGTGACATCATCGTTGTCACTGACTGAAGAAGTTGGTGGATGCCAACCAACACTTATCCAGCGACTTCGTGCATATACAATAACGGGGTTGTTCATATTCAAGGCCACAATTGTTGCTCGAGCTATTGCGGTTAAGCCAATTACGTATAACCCAGATTCACCCCATTGGAAATGATCAGTCCAGGACTGCTGTCGGGGGTGAAAGAGAGGTACCATTTCTCCAGTCAATGGGTCTTGGATATTGGAGACACTACCCTTAAACTCGTTGCAGCGTCGGCAAGCAAAGCAGAGGTTTTCAAAAACAGTATCACCGTTTTGGACTTGAGGTTTAATGTGATCCACTGTCATTGGTTGGCCAGTGTTGGCTTCGGTGGTATAGCAATAAGCACAGTGGCGGTTATCGGCCTCAAGCAAACGGTTGCGCAAATCCGGTGGCAGATAACTCATTGGTTATAATTTGTCCGCTGATGGAATCTGGTGTCCACGCCATTGCAATAGGACTGCAGCATGAGCCTTGAGCAACATCTGCCGGTCAAAGTCGGCGCGGAGTTGTTTTAGCTCTTTTTGCTCTTGGGTAGAAAGAGTTTGATTGGTGTGTTTATCCAGTAGTGATTGATATCGATCTGTCTGGGTTGAATCGGCTTGAGTGCGTGCGATGCGCCATAGAGATGCATCATCCATTCGATCTAGGGCAGCTAAATCTGCCTGAAATTCAGCCGGCGCGGTTTCCCAGGTCGGCGGACTACCAACTTGTAAAGCATGCAATGTTGTTTCTTGCAGAGATTGGCGAGTAGCTTGCGCGGTTTGTTCCAATCGTAGATATAAACTCTCCGGTAGTTTTACAGTAATACTTCTTTTAGGGGGGGGGCTTGTGATATGGCTCATTTTCAACTCCCTGGATTTTACTTTTTTCCTTTGGGCGAAATGTGAGAACTATAATAAGGGTATTATATACTGCCTAGTAGCAGCGTCAATTGCTACCGATCCATTAGAATTCACGTGGATCAATACGATGAATTGTGCCCACGATATCAAAACCAGAATCCGACGTGATGATTTCTTTACTTATCTTACGCTTATTGTCAAGAGACGTGAAAGCGCTACCCTGTTTCTAAGATATACGCAATCTCCTCACGCACCCCTTCAGGGAGCGGTTGTGGATTGTGGTCCTCGATGATGGACAAAGTCTTGTCGCGCAGTCGTTGCCCCAAGCCTCTGCCCCCCTCCGCCAGCCACTCCTCGGCCCGTTGCCGGCTGAATAAGGTAGGTTGCCAAAAATCTTGGAAATGGTCGAAGGTGTGATCGCTGGCCAAGAAATCCCCGCCCGGCCCAACCTGATGGATGACTTCCTTGGCCAGGGATTCAGCATCCAGGGAGATACCATCCATGAAACGCCGCATCATGGAGATGGTCTCCGCGCTGAAGACGATCATCTCCGGTGAGGTGGTCAGGCCAGCTTCTAAATAGCCTACGTCGTGCACCAGGTTGTTCCCCGCCAAGAGCGCTACTAGCACTGAGAACGTGGCGTCAGCGGCGGCTTGTTCATCCATGAGGCAACTATCCGAATGTCCGGCGTAACCCCAACTGGGCAGGTGATAAAATCGTCCCATTTCGGCTACAGCTATGCGCGCCAGTTGAAACTCTGGAGCGCCGCCGTACACGCTGATGGTGGTTTTCATGTCCATGTGATGCAGCCCGCTCCCATAGACAAAGGGTGCGCCAGCGTGTTTAAGTTGGTGCATTACCAGGCTAGAGAGCATCTCCGCGTTTCCCAGGGCCAGACCGCCCGCCAGCGTCGCCGGAGCGGTTCCGCCCATCATTGGCGCGGGGGAGTGGACGATGGGCAAGGTATTATCGGCCATATAGAGCAGCTTGTCCGTGGCCGTTTCCGAGTGTTGCAGGGGTGTGGATGGTTCGGAGTAGAGCAGCAGGGTGGGGTTGAGGCGTAATGCTTCCATCCCTCCCGCCGCTGAGGCAGCCATGGCTGCGATGGCTTCACAATCGGCCCGGTCATCGCACACGAAGACGATGGGCTTGGTGGTATGTTCTAGCATCAGCGCGAATTGATGTTGGTAGGCGTTGTCGGTATCTAGCTCTGAGGGGATGCCCATGGACATGCAAAAGTCGAGTTCTGGCAGGGCATCTACCACGTGGATGGCATCCACCACATCGGGGGTGGTGAACGGACGGCGCTCGCCCGTGCGCGGGTCAAGGTAATTGAGGCAGTCGGAGCCAGTCCCGAAATTGACCTTCCTCCCTTCTAATGGCGCGGCAACGTGATTGCTTCCCCGCCGGCAGAGGGCAACCCGCGGGGGAGCTTGCTCCAAGGCCCACGCTACCAGCCCGGCTGGAAAACGCACCAGATTCTCATCTGTTATCACGGCGTCAGTCTGACTCAAGAGGTCTAATGCCCCGGAGTGAAAGACGCGCACGCCGGTGCGGCGTAATATCTCTAGTGAAGTGCGGTGAACTAATTCGCATTGGTCTTGGTTGAGCATTCCCAGTTTAGGGAAAGCAAATGTGTTTTGGGTCATATTTTTTCTCCTGTTCTAACCTGGGCAAGCCAGGGTCAAATAGTTTGTCTGCTACGAAGATACCATCTTGGTCCTCACCCTACCCTCGCTCTGCGTACGGTGTACAGCCCGCCCGGTGGGCAACCCTAGGTTGTAGGCTGTGCCGTTGGGCATCCCACGGGGAGAGGGGAGTAGGCACCCCTGTAGCACGTAGAGGGGCCGGTCAACTCACAGTCCGTCACTCGCGCCTCGCAACTCGTAATTCGCACCTTGTAATTCGCATCTCACACCTCACACCTCGTTACTCGCCCGTTGAAACGCCAAATACAAAGCTTCGCTGACCAAGGTGGGGATGATTTGAAGCCGATATTCACGCGAGGAACGCATTAGGCTGCTGCGGGGATTGGCCTCCGCTTGGGCCAGCTTGGCCGCTTCTTGGATGGTCTCTTTGGTTATTTTTCTCTCGTTTAGATAAACCTCTGCCTTTCGCATGCGTTTTGGGCGGGATGCAACAGGGCCTAGGGCTAGGGTGACATTGTTCTCCTGGGCGTTGATTTCGAGTTTTACAGCGCAATTCAAGATGGGAAGCACCAGGGCAGGACGACGTCCTACCCGCTTCCAGGCGGTGCCGGTTTGGGAGCCGGGACGCGGGAAACGCAGGTGGGAGACGACTTGGCGGGTTGGGTCAATGGTGGAGAGGCCGGGGCCACGGAACATGGATTCAACCGGTTGCCAGCCTGCGCCTTGCTGATCGACAACGCGTGCCTCAGCTTCAAGAGCGAGGGCGATGATGGCCCCATCCGCGGCGGGCATGGCCTGGACAATGTTGCCCACCCAGGTGGCCGCGTTCTGGATGGCCGCAGCGCCCACGCAACTGGCAGTGTTGACCAAAGCGGGCGTGTGGTGGCGTAAAAAGGGATGGCTTTGTATGGCGGCGAAGGTCACGGCCGCTCCCACGGTGAGATAAGAATCCGAGACCTGGATCTCGTCCAGGCCGGGAATCCGGGTGATGTCCACCAAACAACACGGAGCGAGCGTGCCCTCCCGAATGGCTGGCATGACGTCCGTTCCCCCGGCGATGACGCGGGCATGGCCATCGTGTTGGGCCAAGACTTGGATGGCTTCTTCAAGTGTGGAGGGGTAGGCGTAGTGTGTCATTGTTGGCGGGTCAGGTGGGTTGGGAGATCAGTAGATCGGTGGATCAGTAAATTGGTAGATTGGTTCTAATTTGTCTCGATTGAAATCGAGGCTGATTTGCGAAACCGACCTGCGTCGGTTCAAGCCTAATCCGCGAAGGCGGATTTCGCACGCCAGCGGCGAATTCATTCGCTTTGATCTGCGAAGGCTTGAATTGCCTGCAAAACCCGTTCTGGCGTAGCGGGGACAGCCCGAACTCTAGCCCCGATGGCGCGTGAAATGGCGTTAATGATGGCCGGTGCGGTGGGCATAATGGCGGCTTCGCCCAATCCCTTGGCGCCAAAAGGTCCTAAAAAGCTGGGGACTTCGACTAATTCTACCGTAATCTTGGGCATGGACATGGTGGTGGGGATGTAATAATCGCTGAAGCCTGTGCTCTTGCCGGGGAGGTATTCCTCCATGAGCGCTGTGCCCAGGCCCATGAGGACGGCGCCTTCAATTTGGCCTTGAGCATCAAGGGGATTGATCGCCCGCCCCACATCGTGAGAGGCGGCCAGGCGGGGAACGGTGACTTCCCCTGTGCGGGTGTTTACGGTCACTTGGGCGACTTGCGCTCCGGTGACAAAGAGCGGCACGTACTCTGGCCTGGTTTCTTTGGGGAAGTTGGGGGAGAGGTCAAAAATCCCCGGCACCCGGCGGGATTTCCCGATGCGCTCCATTTCCTGGGCTACGGCGCTCAAATCTATGCCTGTAGGAGATGTCTTTTGGGCACATCGAACCTGGTCGGTGTCTAAGACCAGAGCGTTGGGAGGGCAGTCGAGCATCTCTGCGGCGGTGCTGAAAATCCCTGTTTTCAGGACCTTGGCGGCCTGACAAACGGCGCTGCCGACAAAATAAGTGGCCCGTGAGGCGCCCTGGATGCCGCTGTCAGGTGCGAGGGCTGTATCGGCGTTGATGACACTGACTCGCTCGCGCGGCACGCCCAGCGCCTCGGCGGACAATTGGGCCATGGTTGTGTTGCTTCCCTGGCCGTAATCTGGCGCGGAGCAATAGATAATGAAGTTTCCATCCTTGGCCAGCTCAGCGTGGGCTTCAATTTTTAATGACCCTGATTTTCCAAACCGATACCACATGCCAGAAAGCCCCACACCCATGCGCAGTAGTGAGTCTTGATGGCCCTTGTTGAAGGCGGCGGCTTCGCGAAGGAAATTCTGGTAATAGGGCTGAATAGCATCCAAGACTTCCTGGTAGCCCAGGGATTCCGCTATGGGGTAGCCTAAAAATGAAACACTGTCTTGGTCAATGGCGTTTCTACGCCGGAATGCCAAGGGGTCTTGGTCCAGGGTTTGGGCCATTTCGTCCAGGGTGCATTCCAGGGCAAAGATTGATTCTGGCGAACCAAAGCCGCGGAATTGCCCTCCTTTGGGACCGTTGGTGTAGACGCTTTGGGCGTAGGCGTCCACGGCCTGGTAGCGGTACGGTCCACCGCTGGCTGTGAGGGCGTAATTAGCGATATATTGCCCGTGGCCGTCATAGCCGCCGGTGTTGGCGTCCACGCGGGCGTGAATGCCGGTCAGGCGGCCATGGTTGGTGGCCCCAAGCCGGTAGCGAACGTGGTAGGGATGGCGCTTTGGAGAAGCCTCGAAGGATTCCCGCCGAGAATATGCAAGTTGAACTGGACGCTGGGCGTTGAAAACGGCCAGGGCGGTGGTGATAAAGGGCCAAGGGTCTTGCCGGCCGCCAAAGGATCCGCCCGTGGGCGGCATGATCACGCGCACTTCCTCAGGGTCAAGGGCTAGGGAGGCAGCAATGTAGCCCTGTTGCCAGTGCGGTTCGTGTGTGCCGCCCATCACGGTGAGACGCCCTTCCTGGTCAAAATACCCTAGCAAGGCTTCTCGTTCTAAAGTGGCGTGCTCTTGCCAGGTGGTCGTGTAGCAGCTTTCGAGAATGAGATCAGCTTCAGCAAAGCTGGCTTCCAAATCGCCGTGAGCTTCTTCTTCTGAGGTGAGAATATTGCCATGTGGATAAATAGGGAGTGCGTCTTCGGCTAAGGCGGTTTTAAGGTCGAAGGTATGCGGCAGCGGTTCGTAGGTGGCAAGCACGGCATCTAGTCCTGCCTGGGCTTGTTTGGGGGAGGTGGCGACAACCAGGGCCACCGGCGCCCCGCGCATTTTAACGCTCTCACCGACCGGGGTGAGGACCGGCTCGTCCCGGCTGTAATCGCCCAGGCCATTTTCGCCGGGGATATCCCTGGCGGTGAGAACACAGAGGACGCCCTCCACTTGCTCAGCCGCGCTGGTGTCCAGGGCGAGTAAGCGCGCGTGGTGGTGGGGACTGCGCAGCACGCCGGCGTAGGCCATCTCCGGGAGGGTGATATCCTCCACGTATTGCGTTTGCCCGGTGACCTTGTCGCGGGAGTCGGTGCGGATGGCGTTCCCGCCGATGAAAGGGGCGGAAGTCTGGAACTGGTCGGGCAGCGGGGACCCTTCCCCCCGGAGGCGGGCGGCGGCCACCTCCACAGCCTGGACAATGCGTTGATAGCCCGTGCAGCGGCAAAGATTGCCGGCCAAGGCGGTGACGATCTCCTCCCGGGTCGGGCTAGGCTCCTCCCCCAAAAGGGCTTTGGCCGCCATGAGGACCCCCGGCGTGCAGTAGCCGCATTGCACCGCGCCCAACTCGATGAAGGCTTCCTGGAGCGGGTGCAGGGCCTCAGGCTGGCCCAATCCCTCAACGGTGAGCACGCGCCGCCCAGCGACCTTGCCCATCGGGGTCAGACAGGAGCGGACGGCTTTCCCATCCAGGAGCACGGTGCAGGTTCCACATTCTCCCTCGTGGTCACAACCCTGTTTGGGGCCGGTGAGGCCTAAATCCTTCCGGAGCACATCCAAGAGCGGGCGGGCGGGGTCAACGTTGATGTTTATGGGATAGTGGTTGAGGGTAAAGCTAAGCTTCATGGGCGGTTTGGGCGTGATGAATGGTGGCGAGGGTGCGCTGCATTTCGTTGTTGATAATGGCAATACCTTCATCGATTCCCATGCCCGGTTTGGCCATGACCATCTCCGGGCGGGTTGCCAGGGCCACGTGGGCCGAGACGCGCGCAGAGAGGTCGGTTTCGGCGCAGCTTCCGCCCAGAAAGGCTTTCACATCCCCCGCCTGACAGGCCAGAACAGCCTCTACTGCGTCACACACGCTTCCTAAATCGGGCATTTTAACCTGGATCATGTGGGCCGCTTTGGCCTCGATAAAGGCGCCAATATCCTCCAAGGTGTTGGCCCATTCGTCGGCCACGATTTCCACCTTCATTTTGCGAATGCGAAGATAATCCCGCAGGGTTTGCATGCTTTTAATGTGCGCCTGGCGGGTTTCCCCTATGAGCGGGCATTCCACGCGCAGGGGGTAGGGTTGGGCGGCTTGTTCCAGGGCCGAGAGCGCGCCCAGTACTCGTCCTAAATTATGGTCATAAATTTCTCCCAACGCGCCATGAACATCGAGGTGAATGGTAGGCACATACTCCTCTCCGCCCAACTCGTTAATGCGGGCGCTGAGCCAGCGGACATAACGGGTTAGGACAACGGCGTCCTGTCCGATGTGTTCGGGGATATTATCAACCAGCGAGTGGGGGAGGGAATCCACCCGTTTGGCAATCATTTTGTCGGCTCCGTCGTAGCGGTCGGCTCCACATTGGGCGTGGATGGGGATGGGCGTTTGGGGGAGGGGCAGATTCCATTCCCGGCAGATGACCTCGGCCATGGTCGTGCCCTGGGCCAGGGCCACCGCTTGGAGCAGGGCCTGGCTGACCCCGTAGCGGATGGCGGTGTGCAGCGGCCTCTCCTCTGTGACGCGCTCGGTGGGGGGGGAGGGGTCGGGGTTGAGGAGGCGGGCCGGGGCCGTGAAAAGCTCGCGCCGGGAAAAACCATCCCCCGCCTTGCGTTTGGGCAATAGACGTTCAATTTCCATGCTTTCAGTGAGGGCATCCACCTCTGCGGCCAACGCCCGGAAAGAGGTGAGGGGACGGTTTTCCAGGAGCGGGGCCAGGCTGCGCTGGATAGTGGCCATTCCCTCCTGGGAGCGGAAAACCGGATCCCGCCCAGCCTTGCCGCTGAACTCCACGGCCACGCAATCCCCCCACGCCACGCGGCCATCGTCCAACACCAGTCCCACAGAAAGGGCTTCAGCAGGCTCGCGGACGCAGCGGAATCCGGGTGTGTGGGGTTGGGCGGTGTAGCGCTCGGCCACGGACATGGGTTGGGACTGGAGCGCGGCCAGGTCGTCGTAATAATATCCGCCAAGGGCGGGGGTGGTGAGGATGCGAGTTATGCGTGTCATAGGCAAATTTGAGTGGCGAGTGTGCGAGTGGCAAGTGGGCAGGTGGCAAGGGGCAAGTGGGCAGGTGGCAAGTGGCAAGGGGCGAGTGGGCAAGTGATAGCTGGTGCATTGCACTACCTGTATTTTGGGAGTGCGTTGCACCTTGCGTTTACGGCGCTATAACCACCCGCGTGTCGGAGCTGAAACTCTCCAGGCGGTCCATGGTCTCGTTGACAGCATCAGCATCCAGGGGTACGGTATCGCTGACCACGCCGGAAAGGTCTAGGGTGCCGCGCCGGGCCATTTCGATGAGGGTGGGCAATTCGCGGGCAAGATGGTCGGCCGAACCGATGATCTCCGCCTCCCGGCATATCATTTCTTCATAAGCGTTGAATTGGGAGTTCTCATCGCTGAGGCCCACCATGACTGCTCGGCCAAAGACGGCCAACACCTCTATGGACTGGCGCACGGTGAGAGGCAGGCCGATCAGCTCCAGGGCTACGTCCACGCCACGGCCACCGGTGAGGCGTTTGATCTCCTCCACGGGGTCGGTTTCGGCAGCGTTGACCGGGATGGCCCCAAATCCCTCGGCCGTTTTGAGCTTGGCTGGGTTAATGTCCACGGCGAAGGTGTCCAGCGCCCCAAAGGCCGGGGCCAACTGCACGGCGGACATTCCCAATCCGCCCACACCGAAGACGGCCACCGTATCTCCCGCGCTGACCCGTCCCTTGCGCAAGGCGTGGAATGAGGTCGCGGAGGAGCACATCATGATGGCCCCTTGCGCGAAGGGAATCTCTTCGGGGAGGAGAAAGGCGTTACGGGCTGGGATGAGGATATATTCGGCGTAGCCTCCGTTCCGGTTTTTGCCCAGCATCTGGCCCGAGGCGCAAAATTGCTCGCTGCCCTGGGCGCAGTACGCGCAGTCTCCGCAGGTGACCATGTAATGGAGGCAGACCCGGTCGCCAATCTCTCGTGAGGTGACTTCTGCTCCTATCTCTTCGACGACGCCGGCCACCTCGTGACCCAGCGTGAGAGGGAGGGGGTTGACGGGCGAGACTCCGGCCCTATAGTGGGCGTCTGAGTGGCAGATGCCGGCCGCCTTGACGCGCACGAGCACATCTCTGGGGCCGGGTTCGGGCTTGGGTATTTCTTGGATTTCTAGGGGTTGATGGGGTTTTATGAGGCGAATGGCTTTCATGGAAAACTCCGTGATGAGTAACGAGTAATGAGTAATGAGTGATGCATGACCCGTACCTTACGTTTTACTCATTACTCTTTACGCCCTACACATGCCCATAATAATCTCGATGGACTACCACCGAGTAGGCGTAGTCTAAAAGTGTGCCCCAGGTGAAGATGGGGATGTCGATTTGGTGTTGTATGGCGCGGGCAAAAGGCTGCATACCGGTGCATTCTAACATCATGGCGCCCATATTGGGATGGGCTTCGTAGAATTCCACGGCCACGGCCATAAATTCCTCTTCGGCTTTGTCGTAATAGGCCTGGGGGGGATCGGGGCGTTTAGGTTTGTACCACAGATGCTCGAATTCCTCGCAGCGACCATCGTCCTCCGCTCCCTCAATGACGTAATTTGTGCCGGGGATGATGCCAACGGCGTCCAAATGGGCTTGGCGGAGTTGGGCCTTGCGGGCCGCCAAGATGCCGACAACCTGTTCAGGGCCAATGAGTTGTTGGGCAAAAGGGACTTGTAAAAGGCTGGACATGAAGACGGGCACGTCCACGTGTTTGGCGATGTCCTTTTGGAAGTAGGCAAAATAGCCGCATTCGGCGGCAATGGCCCGGCAGCCCATTGATTCTAGTTTTTTGGCGGCGCGTTGGATGGGCTCCAGGCAGGGAGATTTATCTTCCTCGTGAACTAAAGCCCAAATGTCTACGCCTTGGGCAATTTCGTATTGGATGGGAAAGGGAAATGCGCTGGCGTTGCGCACGTCGCCGGGGAAGCCGGGATAGACGTCATCCAGGATGATGATGCCTAGGCCCATGCCGTAACAGCGGTGGTCTTTGCGGGCTTTGATATGGTTGATTCCTAAATCTCGATTGCGGTACATTTAAACCTCCTTTGTGGATGTCGGAATTCGGATTGGAGAGACAATTACATATAATGCTCATAGGGGAACGCCAGTTCCCCGGACTCCACCCGCAGGATCTGGCGATCCTGCTCGAGCGTGGTTCAGATTGGAGATTAGTTGGTGTATCCGTTCGGTGCAACCCCGCCAAAGGCGCACACCGTGAGGTCGTGCTACGCGAGGGACACCTTCACTATCAATTCCTGAGGTTAGGATTGGTGATTAGCGAAAATTCGCGCAGATTGGTGGAAAGTGAAGTATTAGCGGTTGACGATATTTTGGAGTGCGGTTTGGGTTTTTTCTGGCAAGGGTTCCGCGCGGTGGGTTTTTAGAATCTCTTTCACTTTTTGGTTGGCCCTTTCTTCTAAGGTTTCCTCTCCGGCCTCAGCCCAGCGCTGGTAGTCAAGGCGGTCTAGGAGGGTTGGTTGCCAGTCATCGTGGAGGTGATTAAAGGTATGATCCGCCTCCAAGAAGTATTCATCAGGGCCTAGTTCGTGGATTAAATCCAAGGCCAGGGTGTCTTCATTGATTTCCAGGGGGCTAAAGTAAGCTTCGAGCCAGGAGATGATCTCATCGGAGAGGGCTACTAATTCCAGGGAGCCGGTCATGGCGCAGTCTAAGTAACCCACATCGTGGATGAGGTTAGCCCCGCCGAGGGTGTTGGTGAGTAGGGTGAGGGCAGCCTCGGTTGCGGCTTGGGTGTCAAAGATCTTTGAATCGCTGCAGCCGGCCGCGCCAAAGATGGGGATGCCGTAGTGATGGGCTAAGTCCCAACCGTACGGGCCGCCATCGGGGGCGTTGTAGAGGCTGATCAGGGTTTTCATATCCAGGGTGTTGCCACCGGGGTTGCTGCGCAAGAAAGGCGACCCTTCCCGTTTGAGCTGGGAAAGCACCAACCCGGCCAGTTGCCCGGCGTTACCCACGGCCAGCGCGCCGGCGGGGGTTATGGGAGATGTGGTGCCACGCGTGTTGCCGGGAGCGTAGATGGTGGGGATACCTCGTTCAGCCGCGTAGAGCAAGCGCTGGACGCTTTCTTTATTGTGTTGAAAAGCTGAAACCGCATTTACGTAGTTGATGATGAATGGATATTTTTGAAGGTTCTCTATCCCTTCACTCACTATTGAGGCCATTTCGATGGCGTGGATTGTACTAGCGGCTTCCATACCCACAAACACAATCGGTTTAACGCTCTCCTGGAGCATGATGGCCATTTGTTGGCGTTCGTAACGATCGTCTGGGATATCGGAGGGCAAGAACATGGACATAATAAAGTCCAGGTTGGGCAGAGCGTCCACTAAACGCACGCCATTGACGACATCGTTCAGGACTGCTTTACGCCGCTGATT
Source organism: Chloroflexota bacterium (assembly GCA_018263575.1). Classification (GTDB taxonomy): domain Bacteria; phylum Chloroflexota; class Anaerolineae; order Anaerolineales; family UBA11858; genus B10-G9. The sequence continues at coordinate 23,960 of JAANWX010000056.1, forward strand.
GGTGTTGATGTCATAGATATGCATGCAATCGGAGCCAGGACCAAAATAGCTCCGGTACTCGCCTAACCCCATGGCGGGGTTCCCCTCTTGATTGTAGATAGCAATGTTTTTGGGCACGCAACGTAAAGCCCACTCCACTAAATTTTGAGGAATGTGGACGATGTTCCCATCAGTGATGGTAGCGCCGCCTTTTTTGAATAGGCTAAGGGCTTCTTCATCGTGAAAGCGCATTCCAGTGTGCGACATGATTTCCAGGCTGGCCCTATGCAAGTGGGATATTTTGATGTTGCTTAAAGTTTTAAATTCGAGTTTTGCGTTTGTAATAGGCATAGTTGGTTATATGTAAGTAACTTGTATCATCTCAAAAAATAGGGGGCTGATGTAGGGCGATTTGGTAAATCGCCTAGGCAAAGTGGAACTTTGCACCGAAATCACCATTTCGACCTACATTTCCCCGGAATATTGAGAAGTTACAGTAACTTCTCAAAAAAGGGAGAACGGTAGCCGAGATTTTAGATCCAACATAGCAATGTCAAGGGACAGGAGATGATCTCTCCTGTCCCTTTGAGGTAGAACTTTTTGCCCTGCTGGACATTCTTAACAGGGACCAGTGCAAGTAAGCGTGCTTACAGCCGATGTGCTTTCAGCGTACGTCGATGATCTCCTGGCCTTCAATTTGTTCCAAAGCAGCGACAACTTCTTCTTTGTCTCCACCTTGGATCTTGAGGACAGCATCCCAGTACCCCGGTTGCTTTGGGGCGTCGTGTCCCCCACCGCCGTATATTCCCCATCCGTGCGAGGCGATCACGTCGGTGACCTTCGCGCTCTCTCCGACCTTGTCTGGCATACGAATAGTGACACGTACCCCTTGGACAGTCGCTCCCATGAGGTGGGCGAGATGAGCCAACATATCGGTATCGGTGATGATGCCACCCACAACGCCGTCCTCGAGGACAGGTAAGCAGCCAATTTTTTCTTCTAACATGATCTTGGCGGCGTCTTCGATGGTGATGTCACCTTCTGTGGTGATCAGGTCTTTGCCCTTTACCATCATGCCTTTGACTTTTAGGTCTGATAAAAGGCGGCTTATCTCCCAAACATTGAGACTGCCCAAATCAGATGGCGGAACGTGTAACTTTTCGCGGGTAATAAGACCCAGCAAACGTTTGCCATCACCGACGACAGGTAAGTGGCGAATGTTGTTTTCTGTCATGATATTTTGCGCCTCAGAGGCGTCTGTTTCAGGGGATATCATGATCGGATGTCGGGTCATGTAATCTTTAACTAACATGGTTAGAACCCTCCGGTTTTTGCGTGATAACAGGATCAAAGGTGTTCAAAGTTTCTAAGGGTATGTGGCAGAAGATACGATGTCCTTCGGCAGTTTCGCGCCAGGGGGGCATTTCTGTCTCGCAGATGGCCCCACCGTCGGGGAGCAATTCCCTACGAGGGCAGCGGGTGTGGAAGCGGCAACCGTCCGGGGGATTGATGGCGCTGGGGACGGTTCCCTCCAAGCGGATGTGCTTTTGCTCAGCCGAGGGATCAGGGATCGGTACGGCTGAGAGCAAGGCCTCGCTGTAGGGATGGTAAGGCGGAGCATAAATGGCGTTGGCTGGGCCAATCTCCATGATTTGCCCCAGGTACATTACTGCTACCTGGTCGGAGAAGAAGCGCACCACGCTCAGGTCGTGAGCAATGAACATCATGGTTGTGTCATATTCCTGCTGAAGCTCCAATAACAGGTTGAGCAAAGCTGCCTGTACTGAAACGTCTAGGGCGCTAACAGGCTCATCACACAAGACCAGGTTGGGGTGACTGGCCAAAGCGCGGGCAATCCCTACACGTTGTTTCTCTCCCCCGCTGAGCTGACGCGGCAGGCGGTCATAGTAATTCTCTCCCAGCCGCATCGACTCTAGGAGTTTGATGACCTCTCCCCGAATCTCATCTTTAGGCACGGTGCTAAAACGCTTCATGGGTCGGCCTATCTGCTGCCCAACCGTGTAGGAGGGGTTCATAGTTGAGTCAGGGTTCTGGAAAACCATCTGCAGTTCTTTGATAACATCTTCTCCGCGTGTTGAGATTTCATCGGTGATGTCAATCTCCATGAATTCCGCATGGCCTTCAGTGGTTTGCTCTAGTCCAATGATGGTCTTGATAAGAGTACTCTTCCCACAGCCAGATTCACCTACCACGCCTAAGGTTGTACCTCGTGGCAGATCAAAGTCGGCATTTTCAACTGCTTTAACATAACGTTGTTCACCGAGTCCTAAGATATCTTTCAGTGAACTACCTTGAACTTCGTAGTACTTTTTCAGATTATCCAATTTAAGGATAGGTTCTCGAGGGCTGGTGTCAGTAATGATTTCAGGTGGCAGGATATCGTCACTAGGAGACCATTTGTCAGCTTCAATCTCGCCAGCAAAATGGCAGCGGACAGATACACCACTAGAAAACTCAAGCAACTCAGGACGTTTATTGTGGCAAATCTCTCGGACGTAGTCACAACGAGGGCTGAAAACACAGCCTACGGGACGGTTATTGGGCGGCGGGACCCGTCCCCGGATGGGGTAGAGAATGCTGCTGGCTTTGTCTGCACCCAATTTGGGCACGCAGCGCATGAGTCCCTGTGTGTAGGGATGTTGAGGATCTTTGTAGATATCTTCCACGGTGCCCCGTTCAACCATCTCGCCGGCATACATCACCCCAACCCGCGTGGAAACGCGAGCCACTACGCCCAGGTTATGGGTAATGTACATGATTGCTGTGTCAAACTCTCGCCGCAGATCAGCGATCAAGTCCAACACGACGGCTTCTACAGTCACATCTAACGCGGTGGTGGGTTCGTCCATGATCAGTAAGGCTGGGTTATTGAGCAAGGCGGTGGCGATGACCACACGCTGCTGCTGACCGCCTGAAATTTGGTGCGGATAACGATTCATGACGTTGGCCGCATCGGGCATATACACCCGCTCTAACATTTCAATGCAACGTTTCTCAGCCTCTTTTTTATCCATATCACGATGCACCGTTAACACCTCTGACATCTGGTCGCCCAGGCGCATAGAAGGGTTAAGGGCCTGCATGGGATCTTGGTAGACCATGGCAATTTGGTCACCCCGCAACCGGCGGAGTTCCTCTCCGGTTACGCCGACTAATTCTTGGCCTTGGAATTTGATGCTGCCACGTTTTACGTATCCATTGGCTCCCAAAAAGTTAAGTACAGCCCAGGCAACGGTACTTTTCCCACAGCCTGATTCTCCTACGATGCCGTGGGTTTCACCGCGGTTGATTTCAAAAGAGACGTTTTGAACGGCCTCAATTTCGCCGCCGCGTATTTTATAAGCAACCGCTACATCTTCAAGTATTAGAACAGGAGGTGCTTTTTTTAAGTTATTCATTGTCTCCTCCTTATTTTTGATACCTGGTCATCTCTTCACGTAAACCATCTGCAAAGAGATTTAAGCCGATAACCAGGGTGGCAATGGCCAGTGCCGGCCATATTACGGCTAACTGATTAGAAAAGATATTTCGGCGAGCCTCGTTGACCATATTGCCCCAATCGGGATCGGGTGGCGGAAGTCCAATGCCTAAGAATCCGAGGGTGCCGATGGCGAAGATTGCATACCCTACTCGCAGCATGCCATCCACCAAAAGCGGGCCACTAGCGTTAGGTAATATTTCTTTGAACATAATATACCAAACACTCTCGCCTCGAGTCTCGGCGGCACGGATATAGTCACGGGTTTTTATATCCATGGCCAAACTGCGTGCCAAGCGCGCTACGCCCGGTGCGCCGGTGATGCTGATGGCCAGGATGACCACCAAGTCACCTTGGCCCAAGGCGGCGATGACCACCAGGTAGAGTACGATGCGTGGGAAAGCAATTAGGGCATCAAGGATTTGCATGATGACTTGATCCCACCATCCTCCTCTGTATCCAGCGTTGAGGCCCATGGTTACTCCTAAAGCCATTGAACCTATCACGCCCCAAATAGCTACTCCTCCAGGGATGATAATGTTTCCTTCTCCTGGAAGACGGGTCTTAAGAAGTACCACCTGGGTTCCTTTCATGAGGCGGGAGAAAATATCCCGCCCTAGGTGGTCCGTGCCCAACCAGTTTTGTGGGTTGGGGCCTAGATTTTGAAGGAAATCAGAAGCATTGTAGTCGTAAGGTGTCCAGAAGAGGGAGATAAAGGCCAAAACCAGCCAAAATAGGACCATGATGCTACCGACTGTAGCTACCCGAGATGCGAGTATGAGTGATACGCTATCCCAAAACTTTTGGAGTCGGGATTTTTTCTTTGTTTTTGCTTTCATAATCTCCTCTCCTTATGAGTAACGTATACGGGGGTTTAGAAGCGTATAAGCCAGGTCACCAAGTAAGCGGGTGATAATTGCTATGGCAACAGTTACCATTGCGGCTGCTTCTATGGCGTTGAAATCTCCAAAGATAGCTGACTTATAGATGTAATAACCTAATCCTGGGTATCCAAAGATCACCTCTACAACCACCAGTCCTCCTACCAGCCAGTTGACGTGCAACATGATGATGGTAATGGGAGCCATGAGCGCGTTGCGTATAGCATGTTTGAGGATGATGCGCGTTTTTGGCATGCCTTTGATGATTGCCGTGCGGATGTAGTCGGATTCCATGACCTCTACCATGCTAGCCCGTGTCATGCGGGCTATATAACCTAGCTCTACAGCCGTTAAAGTCAGGACGGGTAGTGCCAATAATTTAGGATTCTCGAATATGGCATCGGCACTAGTAAAGAGTGCCACTGCTGGCAGCCACTTGAGCCAAATACCAAAAATAAGGATCAAAAAGATTCCTGTCACAAATTCTGGTGTGGCAGTAGCTCCTAAACTGGTAATGGAAATAAAGCGGTCTAGGGGTTTGCCTTCATTGATACCTGCCAAGATGCCTAAAAAGAGAGCCAGAGGCATGATCACCGCAAAGGCTACCCCTGCTAGAACGAGGGTGTTGCGTATTCGAGGGATAAGTGTTACGGCTACAGGACGGCCATATTGCAAGGAGATTCCAGGGTCACCCCGCAGTAAGCCTTTGCGGAGCGGAATGTATTTTTGTGGGCCATCCCCTTCTTTACGCAAGCCAGCTTTGGTGAGGGCCCAGACTTCGGCCCCTTCCCCTCGCATCCACATGACGGTGTTATTCTTCGTGTCTACCCCCCAGAAATACTCATTGCCTTCTTCGTTTATTTTCCATGCCCCACTGCTTAAATGTGAGGTGACGGAACCGTCTTCTTGTCGCTTTAACGTGATTAAGCGACCTTCCTCCATTTTCCAACGGGTTAATTGGCCATCTACATCAGCATACCAATCCTTTTCCCCCGTTTGGGGGTTGGTGGCAGTGACCAACGGGTAACCGACCTTGCGCTTTGCCCGCCAGTCGTTGCCAATCAACCAGTCGATATAGCGTTGCCAGACCGGGGCATCTAAGCCTAATTGGGCACGGTATGAAGCACGTTGTTCTGGGGTAGCGAAAACCCCCAAGATTTTTACAGTGATATCGCCGCTGCCAACTTCAATGAGCACAAAAAGAGCGATAGAAACCAGGAGCATGGTAACAATGGTTGAAATTATGCTGCGTAAGATAAATCTAGCCATAACTTAGCTCCTTGTAAGAAAGGTAACCATTCAGCCCCTTCCCCTAGAGCAAACTTCAAAAGTCTCAGAGGATGTTTTAAGAGAAGTTTCATAAACGTTTTTGAACTTATGGGTCCACCAAGCTCTATTTTGAAGACTTTTGAAGTCTATCTCTTTGGGCTGATGAACGCTTACGTAAGAAAGAGACCCAACTAAGGAAGCTTGGGTCTCTTTCATAAGGTAAAAGAGAGTTTACTCGTCGATCCAGACTTCGTAGAGCAGGTCGTAGGCTGTGGGGTGGGCTTCGACGTTCTGGAATTTGGAAGCGGTGACATTCCAGACGCTCTTCCAGAAGCTGTTGAAGACGGGTCCGCGTTCTTGCATGATGTCTTCGATCTTGCACATCAGGCTGCGGCGGGCTTCAACGTCCAACGTGCCCTGAGCCTCGCGGAGGATTCCTTCGAACTCTTCATCAAACCAACGAGTCTCATTCCAGGCTCCGATGCTCTCTTCGGTGTAAGCCAACGGCAGGACCATAGTGGCCAGCGGTCGGTGTGTCCAGGATGTGATTCCTAGGTCAACCTCAGTCCAGCGATCCCAGTAGCCAGACGGTTCAGTGATGTCCAATTCAATCTCGAAGCCGGCCGGTTCGGCCAGTTCTTTCAAAGTCTGGGCAATCGCTGGTTCGGCTTGGTCATTCTTGGTGGCCAGGGATACCTTGAGGGGCAGTTCAAGGCCCTTCTCGGCGGCATATTCTTCGAGTAATGCCTTGGCACCTTCGGGATCGTATTCTGGGATGTCCTTCTCGCAGTAAGCGGGGTGGACAGGGGCCACATGGGCATCTAGGGAGAGGTCACCCTCACCGAAGTAGGCTAGTTGCAAAATCTTGGCCCGATCCTGGCACTTCTTGAGCGCGTTGCGCACGCGTACGTCATCCCACGGTTCGAGGTCTACGCGCATGCGGCCAAGTAGACACTGCGCCGTGCTGGCGGGGCGGATGGTCAGGCCATCAACACCCTGGAGGGCTTGGAAGTCAGTGGGGCGCGGATCGTAGAGCGCGTCCACCTGACCAGATTGTAGTGCGGCTAAACCAGCGTCCTTGTCCGTGGAAACGTAAACTAGTTTATCCAGGTAAGGGAGTGGTTCCCCGTCACAACCCATCTGCCAATAATCCTCGCGGCGTTGGAAGACAGCTCGCTCGCCCTCAGCATATTCTTCTAAGGTGAAAGCACCTGTGCCAATGGGCTGTTTGATGATGTCGCCATCGAAGTCGCGATGTAAGATCACGGCTGGATAGTGGAAGAGGTGCTCGGGCACGGCGATATCGCCAAATTGCAGGTGGAGTTTGATGTGGTAATCATCAACTTTTTCCACGTCTTGCATGCCGCTTAGGTAAGACATCAACCCCAGCATTGAAGAGCCAACATCCGGATTTAGCCACTCACCAATGGTGAACATGACGTCATCGGCGGTCAGTTCATCGCCATTGTTGAATAAAACGCCTTTCCGCAAGTAAAGGTCCCAGGTCTTGACATCCTCACTCGCTTCCCATTTTTCGAGCAAATAGGGGTGGGTGATATTGTCAGAGCCTGTCAGGGTCAGGTATTCATTCGTTTGGCGAACAATGTTGGCGCCTTCCACCCACGAGAGGCGGGCCGGGTGATCGAGAAGCTGAAGCTGCATGGAAGCTGTCCAAGTGCCACCGCGCTTTACACAAGGAGCGGCCTCTTCTTCTACAACTTCTTCTTCCTCGGCAGGGGCTTCTTCTACAACTTCTTCCTCGGCAGGGGCTTCTTCCACGGGTTCTTCTGTTTTACATCCGGCTAAGAACGTGGTAGCGGCAGCGGCCGACATCCCTAATAACGTCGCGTTGCGTAAAAACTCGCGGCGAGTGATTTTCCCTTTTTGGAAAAGGTTTTGTAGTTCAGGGATATACGGATGTGCTACATCTCTGTCTTTCTTCTTGATAATTTCCATCTGTTTATTCCTCCTCATAGGTAATTTTGTTCTCTTTAGACAATATATGAGCGCCAGTGTTAAAAGGATTAGCCCAGACAGGCACTAACCAATTACTCTGGCAGCAATACGCGGGAATGTTTTTTCGGTACACCTCCTTTTTTTATTGAATTATGTTTTTGGGTGATAGTTTAATCTCTGCGGGACAAAGACTTTGGTGGATTAACCTATTATAACATAGTATATCATAAATATATCAAGTGACACAAGTAATATTTGTGCCTGGCATTTCCATATAGTTGATTAGGTGCTAGCCTGGGGCATGTTTTTCCTCAACCCAATCTAAAATCACTTTGCCCGAATGGCCTGATTTCATCACCTCGAAGCCCTTTTCGAAATCCGTATAAGAGAATTTGTGGGTAATTACGGGGCTAATATCCAGGCCGCTTTGGATCATGGATTGCATCAAATACCAGGTATCGAACATCTCGCGGCCATAGATGCCCTTGATGGTGAGCATATTGAAGATGATTGTGTTCCAGTCAATGTTCATATCATCCGGGGGGATTCCCAGCACGGCTATCTTGGCACCATGGCACATATTTGCCAGCATATCTCCAAAAGCTGCTTCGTTCCCGGACATCTCCATCCCCACGTCGAATCCGGCCACCATCCCTAATTCTTGCTGTGTTGAAGCAATGCTTCTCTGGCGGACATCGAGAGCGATGGTAGCGCCCATTTCCTTAGCTAGTTCAAGACGGTAGGGATTTAGATCTGTGGTGACAATATAGCGCGCCCCGGCGTGTTTGGCGACAGCCGTTGCCATGATACCTATCGGGCCGGCTCCGGTGATGAGCACATCCTCCCCGACAACGGGAAAGGATAAAGCCGTGTGCGTGGCGTTCCCAAAGGGATCGAAGATGCTGAGTATGTCCATAGGAATGCGTGGATCAGCTTGCCAAACATTGCTGGCGGGGATGCTGACATATTCGCCAAAAGCTCCTTGGCGGTTGACGCCTATGCCCTGGGTATTGTGACAAAAATGCCGCCGCCCTGCCATGCAGTTGCGGCAACGGCCGCAGACAATGTGACCTTCCCCGGAGACAATTTCTCCCACCTCGATATGGTGGACATTGCTTCCTACGGCAGCCACTTTGCCGACGTATTCATGCCCGACGACCATGGGGACGGGAATGGTATTTTGTGCCCATTCATCCCAATCCCAAATATGGACATCCGTGCCACAAATGGCGGTTTTGTGAACACGGATGAGAACATCGTCAATGCCAAATTCAGGGACAGGGACTTCATCTAACCATAGGCCAGGTTTGGCATATTTCTTCACTAAAGCTTGCATAGTTTTTTTCATAAGGGAACATTATTGTCTTTTACTCGGGCCGGGTGCCAACATACCAGGCATCGCTGTCTTCTCGAATAATGTGCTCGAGGGTAATTTGGCGGGTCTCGTTTACTTCATCAAGGATGGCTTGTTTAGCGCTTTCTATATCTCCCGCGCGCAAAGCCTCAACCAAACGATGGTGTCTGTTTTCAATTTCATCTCCTGTTTGGATGAAGATCAAAAAACGGGCCAAGCGTTCATGGAGGCGTTTCAATGTTTCAGCAAGTTCTTGATTTCCGGAGGCTTGGGCAATTAGGTAGTGGAAACGTAGGTTTTCATCGAGGTAACGTTCTTGGGATGAGTTCTCGTCTCCAGTATAACCAGCATGCACATTCTCTAATATGGAGAGCTGTTCCTCAGTGATGCGTTGGGCCGCTTGCTCTACGGAGGCAAGCTCGAGAATCTTCCGCAACTCGAGCATGTCACGTAATTTTTTGAGCGAGACCTTAGCCACGTAGAAACCAGCATGAGGCCGGTTGACGACCAGGTTTTCTTGGGTGAGCATTTGCAAAGCTTCTCGCACTGGTGTCACGCTGGTATTGTATTGGGCTGCTAACTCATCCAAGTGAAGTCGCTCTCCTGGTTTAAGATCATTTGAAATGATAGAACGACGAACATTCCGATAGATTTTATTCTTGGATGTATCGCTGGGGGATGTATCCCCGAGAGGAGAAGTCATCAACTCAGCCTCCGGGTGAAATCATTGTCATACTAAGAAGCGGGGGAGTAGTTACCTAAAGTATAAGCAGGAATGTATTTTTTGTCAAGAAAAATATATTATGTTGGCCCTAAAATATATTTTAGGCTGTACACCTGAAAGGATAACGCGGTATAATTTTAGGGCTTGTACTACATAAATTATCCATATTCAGGAGACGAAAAATGCCCAAAACACATCAGAAGCGTCAAACCGATGCCCCTTATGCCCGTATGGGCGGGAAAACTAGTGAACAAATTCATTTAGCAAGTTTAGAAATTTTAGAGCGCGTGGGCATCGAAGTCCACGATGACAAAGCCAGAGAAATACTTGTGGAGGCGGGCGCCACGACCGAAGGTCAGCGTGTTCTTATTCCTGAACACCTGGTCAGCTGGGCCTTGGCGGCGACTCCTGGGCGGATTACCCTGTGTGACCGGCACGGTGATGTTGCTATGCGCGCCTGGGGCTACAACACGTATTTTGGGGGCGGCTCCGATTGTCTCTATGTCCTCGACCACCGCACTGGCGAGCGGCGCAGGGCGGTGATGGAAGATCTTCGGGAAGCAGTGACCCTCATGGACGCCCTGCCCAACATCGACTTTGTCATGTCCGCCTTTCTGCCCTCCGACGTGGAGCAGCAGGTTTATGACCTTTACCAAATGGAGGCCATTCTCAACCTGACCACTAAACCGCTCGTTTTCGTCACTCCCGATTTCGAGGGCTGCGTGACCGCGGTGGAGATGTGTGAGGCCGTGGCCGGCGGGGAGGAGGCCTTTCGCCAGCGTCCCTTCGCCACCTGTTATATCAACGTCACCTCTGGCCTGGTCGCCAACGAGGAGGCTCTTCAAAAATGTATCTACCTGGCCGAAAAAGGGCTGCCCTTGCTTTATATCCCCATCAACGCGGCCGGTGTCAACTCCCCCTCCACCCCGGCGGGATGTATGGCCACTTTGAACGCCGGGACCTTGTTGGGCATTGTCTTGGCACAGCTCGTGCGGGAAGGAACACCTGTGGGCGTGGTGGGCTGGAATGGCGGGACGTATAACCTGAAGACCATGGTCGCAAACTACGTCCTGGCCGATGGACTTGGCATGGCAGCCTCGATGGGCAAGTTTTACGACCTCCCCGTTTTTGGGCTGGGCGGCGCGACCGACTCGAAAGTTTTGGACCAACAATGCGCGGCCGAAACGACCATCAGCCTCTACACCGCCCACCTCAACGGAGCCAACATCATTCACGATTGCGGCTTCATGGACGCTGGCCTTCAAGGTTCGCTGCAACTCATCACCATCACCAATGACCTGATCGGCTTCATCCGCGCCGCCACGGCCCCGGTGGAGATCAACGCGGAGACCCTGGCCCTGGACGTGGTGGAAGAGCTCGGACCGGAGGGGAATTATCTGGCCCATGACCATACCTTCGAGCATTTCCGCGACCCCTATTATTCTGAGCTGGCCGATAAACGCCAATATGATTCGTGGGTCGAGCAAGGAGCCACCACCATGGAAGAACGCGCCGCCGAGCAGGTGGAGAAAATCCTCGCCGAACACGAGCCAGAACCCCTCCCGGACGATGTGCAAAAAGCGTTGCGTGCGATCGTTGTGCGAGAGGAGGAGGCGGTTGGGTGAGTAGGGACTGGGAAACTGGGAAACTGGGAGACTGGGAGACTGGAGACTGGGAGGCTGGGAGACTGGAGACTGGGAGGCTGGGAGACTGGAGACTGGGAGGCTGGGAGACTGGAAACCAGGGAACCAGGTGACCAGGGACTGGGAGACTGGGAAACTGGGGCTAGTACATAGCGGCGTAAATTCATTGAGGGTTAATATTTGCGCTCAAGGTGCGCTGCACTCCCGTTTTTTGGAGTGCATTGCACCTTGAAACCCCAAGGGATTTCCGCCATGGAGTACTAGGAGACTGGGAAACTGGGAGACTGGGAAACTGGGGCATCAGGAAACCAGGGAACCAGGAAACCAGGTGACTAGGAGACTAGTGACTAGGAGACTAGTGACTAGGAGACTAAAGACCAGGGACTAGGAGACTAATTAGACCAATAAGACCACCGGAGCAAACCATGACCGACAAAGACCAATTTTTTATGCGCGAAGCCTGGGAATACGATCCCGGCGCCAAGCCAAAACCGGCCCCTGACGCTCACCTGGGCTTCAACACCCGCGCCCTGCACACTGGGTTTGACCCTTTGAAGAGCGTGAAGGATTTTCGTTCCTTTGTGCCGCCCATCACCCAATCCATGACCTATCCCTATGAACGCTTCGAGGAGATTCCCTATCCGGTTTATGGGCGCACCCAGACTCCCACCACGGCGGTTTTGGAGGAGCGTTTGGCCGCCTTGGAGGGGGGAGAGGCCTGCGTGACGGCTGGTTCCGGTTCCCAGGCCCTGTTCGACCTCATCTTCACCCTGACCCGGCCCGGCGACAACGTGGTCACCAGCCTCAACATCTATGGGGAGGGATACAAACAAGCCACGGCCATTTTCCCGGAGCGCTGCGGAGTGGATTTTCACTTCGTGGACGACCCCGCCGACCCCGCTTCGTGGGATGCCGCCATTGACGACAAAACCAAGCTGGTGTGGGTGGAGACGCCCAGCAACCCCTGCCTCTTCGTCACCGACATCGCCGCTGTGGCCGATGTAGCCCACGCCAAGGGCGTTCCCCTGCTGGTGGATAACACCACCGCCACGGCCGCCCTCCAAAAACCGATCGCCTTGGGCGCGGATATGGTGCTCCTCTCCATCACCAAATTCCTGTGCGGGAACGCCAGCGTGCTGGGTGGGGCAGTGGTTGGCCCCGAAGCCCTGGTGGAGGATGTGCGCTGGAACACGACCGAGTTCGTCGGCGCGGTCTTGCAACCTTTCGAGGCCTGGTTGACGCTCCAATTCTTAGAGACTCTCTCCCTGCGCATGGAGCGGCACAGCGCCAACGCCCAACGGGTGGCCGAGTTCCTGGCCGGGCACCCCCGGGTGGAGCACGTCAACTACCCCGGGCTGGTCGGCCATCCCCAACATGAACTGGCCCAACGCCAAATGCGGGCTGGCGGGGGGATGTTATCCTTCGTCGCCCCGGGCGGGATGGCGGGGGCCGGGGCCGTGATCGACCGTTTCCAACTCATCACCCACGCCGTCACCTTCGGGACCAGCCGGACGATCTGCATGCATCCCCCCACCATCACCCACGAGCACATGACCCCCGAGGAACGCGCCAAGGCCGGTATCGATGACGGCCTGATCCGCCTCTCCGTTGGCCTGGAAGACCCGGACGACCTGATCACCGATTTGGATCAAGCCCTGTCTGGCTAAACAGCAGATTTGATTATTGAAAGACAAAACCTCGGTTCAGGGAGCCGGGGCTTTTGTTTTAAAGGCCTTGACAAAAAGTCCTGATTCCTTGATAATTTCCTAAAGAACATAATATCAGATAATATGATAAATAAAACCTCTCCCCCTTTCCAAAGAAATACCCTTGTCGACAATGTCACCGCTGAACTGCGGCGCATGATCCTGGAGCAAGAGATCATGCCGGGAGAATTTTTGCCAGCCCGCAAGGATTTGGCTGCCCGGTTTGGTGTCGGGCTTTCCACTATTCAAGAAGGCATACAGGCCCTGGCCGCGGTCGGGATGCTCGAGTCACGCCCCGGAAAAGGGACTTGGGTGCGTGAGGACACCCTGGATATGCTCATTCATCCCACCACGGTGGAAACTCGTTTGGGTGAGTTGGATATCCAGCAACTCTACGACGCCCGTCTGGTGGTTGAGGTTGGCCTAGCGGAACTCGCTGCCCAAAACGCCAAACCAGAAGACATCCAAAAAATCCAGGATGCCTTAACGGCCTTGGAAGATTCTCAAGGGGATGATGAGGCCTTCATTGCCGCCGATCTGGCTTTTCACATCGCGGTAGCCCAGGCCGGGCATAACAAATTATTGGAGCAGTTTTATCACCTTTCCCGCAAACTATTGGAAGAGGTGATCGCTGAGTTAATCAAACTGCCCTCTGTGAAAGAAAATGGTATACGCATTCAGGGTGAAATTGCCCGGGCTATTCAAGACGCGGATGTTGAGCAAGCACGTCGAGCCACCCTTGACCACATGGAGATTATTAAAGATCTTATTAAGAAACTATAGTGGACGAGTCTTATTCCTAAGGAGAGATGAGAGTATGAAAACTTCCAACACAATTGCCTTCCAATCCCCACAATTTGCCGTCCTTTCCGAGAGCCAATTGCGCGACCTGCACCTCGGCGCGTTGGAATTATTGCGGCGGACGGGGATCCGCTTCTATCACGACCAGGCCCTAAAGATGCTCGGAGAGGCCGGGGCTTTCGTCTCGGACGGCAACCTGGTCAAATTTCCGGCCCGCATGGTCGAGGATGCCCTCGCCACTGTGCCTGAACGGGTCATCATGTGTGACCGGGATGGGGAGCCAGCCGTCTTTTTGGAGGATCATAAAGTCAATTTTGGGACCGGCTCGGATTGTATCAATTTCCTTGATCCTGAGACGGGAGAGCATCGCAAGTTCACCCAGGCTGACATTATCAAAGGGTATCACTTATGCGACGCGCTGCCCAATATCGATTTTGTGATGTCGATAGGCATCCCCGCCGACGTGGACCCCGGTATCACTTACGATGCGCAAATGGCCCTGATGCTGGAACATACCACCAAGCCCCTCGTTTTCGTCACTGATGACAAAGCCAGTTGCCAGCGGGCCATCGACATGGCCGCGGCGGTGGCGGGCGGGCACGAGGCTTTGCGAGAGCAGCAGCATATCCTGCTCTACTCGGAACCCAGTTCCCCCCTCCAACAATCGGAAACAGCCGTGGATAAGCTGCTCTTAATGGCCGAACACGAGCTTCCGGTTGTGCACTCTCCCGGCCTGTTGATGGGCGGAACGGCCCCGATCACAATGGCCAGCGGGTTGGTGATGTCCATGGCCGAGATTCTCAGTGGGCTGGTCGTCCACCAGATGACCAACCCCGGCGCGCCCTTCATCTTTGGGGCCGGTCTCCATCACATGGACATGAAGGCCACCCAGATTTGCTATGGCGGCCCCGAATTCCAACTCACCAAGGCGGCCGTGGCCGAACTGGGACGCTGGTATGGGATGCCCACCTGGGGCTATGCGGGCTGCTCGGACGCCAAGGTCATGGACGAACAAGCGGCGGCGGAAGCCATGCTCTCGGTGACAATGGCCAAGCTGACGGGCGCCAACCTCATCCACGATGTCGGGTACATGGAAAGCGGCCTGACCACCTCCTTCGAAATGATTGCCTTGAGCGATGAATTGATAGGCCTGACGGGGAGTTTGATGAAGGGCATTGAGGTCAACGAAGAGACCATGATGCTGGACGAACTGCATGAGATTGGGCCGGGCGGGCACTTCCTCTCCACCGACGCCACCATGAACCGCTTCCGGGATTTTTGGTACCCGGATATGATCAGCCGCGAGATTCGTGATACCTGGCTAGAGCGGGACGCAAAACCGCTGGGCCAGCGCCTGAACGAAAAGGTCAAGACCATCATCGCCGAACACCGCCCCCAGCCGTTGGAGAAAGGGAAAAAGGAGAAAGTGCAGGCCATTCTCGCCCAAGCCGCTTAATCCACTAATCTTCGCTAATCTTCGCTAATCTACGCTAATTTAACATATGTCTCTAGGAATTCACGGGGTTATACCCAAATTGCTGCTCTGAGGGTGGCTTATGTTAAGCTTAGCAATTCCCCGTATCCCGTCCGCAGGATGTGGCCATCCTGCTCGAGCGTGGTGAAAAAATAGTATCCAAAATGTGAGCGTTCACTACCCCAAAGAGATAGACTTCAAAAGTCTTCAAAATAGAGCTTGGTGGACCCAAAAGTTCAAAAACGCTTATGAAACTTCTCTTAAAACATCCTCTGAGACTTTTGAAGTTTGCGCTAGGGGGAGGGGCTGAATGGTTACTCCAAAATAAGTACCCCGCGAAATCCCCAAGAGCCTTTAACATTTATGTCGATTAGGAATGATAGAAAAGGATCAACTATGAATTTTGCCACCCGCACCCACCACCTCGCTCCGGAAGGCGCTTACCAGGTATTATCCCGCGCTCAGGAACTGGAAGCCCAGGGACGAGAGATCGTCCATCTTGAGATTGGCCAGCCGGATTTCGCGACGTTTTCTCACGTCAGCTCGGCGGGGATTCAGGCTATCCGGGACGGC
The DNA here is from genome assembly GCA_018263575.1 of Chloroflexota bacterium. Lineage (GTDB taxonomy): Bacteria > Chloroflexota > Anaerolineae > Anaerolineales > UBA11858 > B10-G9. The sequence goes on from JAANWX010000056.1 coordinate 39,819, forward strand.
CACACTTGTTACACGCCCCCCGCTGGGATGCCGTCTTTGCGGGCGGCCATCGCCGAAGACGCCGGGAAACGCCGGGGGATGGATTTCCGTTCCGAGCAGGTAGTCGTCAGCCCGGGCGCGAAGCCCAACTTGTTCTTCCCCACCCTGGCCCTGGTCGAGCCGGGTGATGAGGTGATCTACCCCAACCCTGGATTCCCCACCTACCAGGCCATGATCGGCATCGCGGGCGGCGTCCCGGTGCCGGTTCCCCTGCTGGAAGAAAAGGGCTTCTCCTTCGATTTGGAGGCCTTCGACGCCCTGATCAATGAGCGCACGAAGTTGATCATCCTCAACTCCCCCAGCAACCCCACTGGCGGCATTATGCCCCTGGCGGATTTGGAGCACATTGCCGAAGCGGCCCGGCGCTATGACTGCTGGGTTCTCTCAGATGAGATTTATACCCGCCTGGTCTATGACGGGGTGGAAGCCCCCTCGATTGCGGCCTTGCCCGGCATGGTGGAGCGCACGGTGATCATGGACGGGTTCTCGAAGACTTACTCCATGACCGGTTGGCGGTTGGGGTACGGGATTATGCCCGAGTCCCTGGCGGATAAGGTGGGGCTATTGTTGACCCATTCGGTGGGATGCACGGCCCATTTCACCCAATACGCGGGAATCGAAGCCCTCACCGGCCCGCAGGAGGAGGTGGAGGAGATGGTGGCGGAATACGCCCGCCGCCGGGAGGTGATCGTGGCGGGATTGAACGCCCTCCCCGGCGTGACCTGCCAAAACCCGCAGGGAGCATTTTACGTTTTCCCCAACATCCGGGCGCTGGGAAAATCCTCCCACGAGGTGGCGGATTGGCTGCTGGAGGAAGCGGGCGTGGCGCTCTTGCCCGGTTCGGCCTTTGGGGAATACGGTGAGGGGTATTTGCGGCTCTCGTATGCCAACTCAGTGGAGAATATCGAGCTGGCTTTGGAGCGGATGGGGGATGTGCTTTAACGCAGCGGCGCGGAGAGGCGGGGGATTTTTTGCCAACAACACTCAAATGATCTAAGCAACATGCGGAAGTGACAGTCACTTCCGCATGCAGCTATCCAAATGAAATTCTCCCCCCACCCGTCTTCTGGGTGACTACTCAATCCCGAAAAAATTATGTTATACTCTATTGAAGATAAGTTGAACATCATTTCCCTGCTCCCGGACATGGCACATGTGATTTAAGTACACTGAGGAAGAAATAGTAAGAAGCGATCGCTCTCACGCTTTAAGACAGATAAAATGAAACAATTCAAACGTTCAATTCGAAATTATTTTGTAGATGAGTCTGGGGATGGTGTTTTGTTCAACCGAAAGGGTCGGATCATTGTAGGTGAACGGGGGTGCTCAAAATTCTTTATCCTCGGTTTTGTAGATATTCCCAACCTTGCAGATATTACTAGTGAGTTAAATGCTCTGCGCGTTCAGTTATTGGCTGATCCCTATTTCCTAGATGTTCCTTCAATGCAACCTGAAACGCACAAAACGGCTGAAGCTTTTCATGCCAAGGATGACTTACCTGAGGTACGGAAGGAAGTCTTTACACTCTTACGCCAACATCAAATCCACTTTTCGGCTGTAGTGCGGGACAAGCAACAATTGCTTAGTTATGTAAAACAACGCAACAAACATGACGATAGTTATCGCTACCATCCCAACGAATTGTACGACTATCTAGTACGTCGCTTGTTTAAGACACGGCTTCATAAAGATGATGAGTACAATATCTATTTCGCCAAGCGAGGAAAATCTGATCGCACGACTGCTCTGTTACAGGCTTTACAAACAGCCCGTCATCGCTTTTGTAAGCAGCATAATATTGAGAATCAGTCGCTTATCAACGTAATACCCACAACACCCAAACATTGTGTCGGACAGCAAGTTGTAGATTATTTTCTGTGGGCCTTACAACGTTTCTACGAACGCGGTGAAACTCGCTTTATTCATTTATTGTGGGACTCAGTTAGCGTGGTGCATGACTTGGATGATACACGCCAAGCTGCTTATGGAGTATATTACACAAGCAAAAAGCCGCTAACAGTAGCAGCTTTAGAGAACAGGCGGGGGATATAGGAACCCAAAACCAAGGTCTAGGATTCACACGGCTTGGAGCCGAATTTCGTCCCCTGCTCTGGGATTATAATACACAAATTTTAGATAGTTGTCAAGTTGTTGGCGTTGTTTTCGCGAATTGCCAAAAAACCCGGTTCAGTCTTTAGGGAGAATATCGAGCTGGCTTTGGAGCGGATGGGGGATGTGCTTTAACGCAGAGGGGTGGAGAAGGGGAGAACGCCCAGTCGTGATTTGTAGGTCGTTAATGATCAAAGCGAGGCAGCCTAGACTGTCTCGCTTTTTGCTTTAAACCGATGAGCTTCTCATTAGCACCCAAACCTGATTGGCAAATAGGGTTTACTCACCTGCAATCAAGGTATTAAAGCGATTCCCCAAAGTGCCAAAGACACAATTTTGGAAGACGCCGCCGAACGCGATACCGTTTGTAGTATTACAGCCTGAACCAGCAAACCAAACACCTGCGCGATATCTCTGCTATCACCCACCTCATATCTTGACAAAACATATAATAATATTTATGATAATATTTATAAATATTATAAAAGCACCTATTAAGAGGGAGCGTTGAGAACCTATGTTTGGAGACCTGGTTTATTTAGATAATTCGGCTGCCACGCGCCTGGATGAGCGCGTGCTGGAGGCCATGCGGCCCTATTTTTTGGAAACCTACGCGGTGGCCACCTCCCAGTTTGGGTACTCGGCAGGGATTGAATCCCGGGAAGCCCTGGAGGGTGCTCGGGAGTCGATCGCGGCCCGTTTGGGCGCTAAGCGGGAGGAATTCCTGTTCACGTCCGGCAGCACGGAGTCGAGCAACATGGCCCTGAAAGGGGTAGCCCTGGCCTTGGGGGAGAAGAAGGGCCGGCATATCATCACCACCAAAATTGAAGATTTCCCCGTCTTGTACAGCGCACGTTCCCTGGGTAGACGCGGCTTCGAGATCACCTACCTGGATGTCGACGAGACTGGCCGCCTTGACCTGGATCAACTCCGGGATGCTATCCAAGCGGAGACCATTCTCGTCTCGGTTCAGGCCGCCAACCAGGAGATCGCCACCTTGCAGGATATTGAATCCATTGCCAAGATTTGCCAGGAGCGGGACGCCCTCTTTCATACCGATGCTACCCACACCTTCCCGCGCCTGCCGCTTAATGTGGGGGAAGTGCCGGTGGATCTGGTCACGGTCGCCTCGCACCTCATCCACGGCCCCAAGGGGGTGGGCGGTCTTTACGTGCGGGAGAGGACTCCCCTCACCAAGTGGATGGATGGTGGGTTCCAGGAGTTCAACCTCCGGGCCGGAGCGGAAAACATCCCCGGCGCGGTGGGGTTTGCCAAAGCGGTGGAACTGGTCACTCTTGAAGAAACGTCCCGCCTGCGTGACATGCGCGACCGTCTGACGGAACGCTTGCTGGGAATCCCCCACGCCCGGCTCAACGGGCATCCCTCCCTGCGTTTGCCGCATAACACCAATGTCTCCTTCCGCTTTGTGGAGGGGGAATCGATTTTGCTGCACCTGGACATGCGCGGTTTTGCCGTCAGCACCGGATCGGCGTGTTTTAGCCGCTCCCTGGAGGCCAGCCACGTGATTATGGGCATTGGCGGCAACCACGAACAAGCTCATGGCTCGGTGCGTTTCACGTTTGGGCGCTTCAACACCATGGACGATGTGGACGCGGTGGCGGGAGCGATCACCGAAGTAATTGAGAAATTACGGGAAATAAGCCCTTTGGGAAAGGATGAGTAGTTATGACACAATTACCCTATACTGAAACTGTCATGGAGCATTTCAAGAACCCCCAGAATGTGGGCCGCATTGAAAACCCGGACGCGAAATCTGTGGAAGGCAGCCCATCGTGTGGTGATATGGTGGCTTTGTATTTGCTTGTCGATGAAGACACGCAAACCATTACCGATATTAAATTTGAATCCTACGGCTGCGCTTCCAATATTGCCACGGGATCCATAATCACTGAGCTTGCTAAGGGCAGAACGTTGGAAAAGGCGAAAGACATCACCTGGAAAGAGGCGACCGAAGCGCTGGGTGGTCTCCCGCCCATTAAGACGCATTGTTCCATTTTGGCGGTGGATGGTTTGCGGGCTGCCATAGAAAACTATGAAGAAAAACACGGCCTGGTCAAAGAACGGGTCCCCACCACGAAGAATGTGGTTGTTAAACGCCTCAAACGAGTCATGAACCCCATTGTTGGCCTGGATTTAGTGCGCACCAAGTTGGTTGATGATATTGAAGTTGAGGATGGGGTAGTTCGCGTTGAGATCAAGTTAGCGGAAGATCACCAATTTGCGCCCAATATCCGCGAGGAAATTCATGAGAAACTTGACCACCTTTGGGATGTTGAAAAGGTGGTCGTCACTTACGAAGCGTAGGAGAAACTATGGCTGAAATCAAGATTGATATCCGGGGTGAGACCTGCCCGGTCCCCCTGGTTGAAACCCGCAAAGCAGTCCGCCACGCCGAGGTGGGGGATATTATCGAAGTCACCGGCACGCACCCGACCTCCAGAAAGGAGATTCCGATGGCTGTTGAGGCCCTATCCTTGACGTTATTGAGCAACGAAGGCACAGATACGGAATGGGTGATTCGCATTCGCCGATAAGCAATCGGGGACTAGGAACTAAAGGAGCATACTATGACCCAAGAACAGAAGGCTTCCCCAGAACAAGCTACCATTGTCCTGCATAGTGGGGATATGGACAAAGTTTACAGCGCCCTGATCGTTGCCAATGGCGCCTTGGCGATGGGCATGGAGGCTTCCATTTATTTCACATTCTGGGGGCTGCAACGCCTGGAAAAGGGCGGCCTAGAAAAAGGCCCTCTCTCCAAGATGCACCTTTTTGGACTGGGGAAGTGGATGATCAAACAGCGCATGAAAAAGTCCAATGTAGCCAAATTAGAGCGTTTGATGAATGACTTCAAAACCTTGGGCGGGCGGATCATCGCTTGCGAAATGACCATGGACATTATGGGCATCGATGCCGATGACTTACGCCAAGATTGGATTGACGAATATGGCGCGGTGGGGACGTATGTTCAAGAGGCACGCAAATCGGAGATCACGCTCTTTATTTAGGGGGTACTATCGCTCGTAACCAATCGAGAAAAATCGCGCCGCTTTCCCAACGGGGCGGCGGATGAGCCGCAGGTTCGTCTGCATAAAGGCCGAGTCCAGTCACCCGCGTCCTACCGACTACTTTCTTTTACATACACAAAAAGGGCCATCTCGACGTCGGCGGCAAACCACTTTCCGCCATCTCTGCCCAGCGGGTTACGCACGCCAAGCCGTTGGAGTAGAGCGGCGACTTTTTGGCAATCGTCGGAAAAGCGCTGATAACCGCGACTATTGAGAGGATAGCCCAACATTTCTGATAATGTGCTGTCAAGGACAGGGCACACGTCGGGACGCAACAGGCGCAGGTGCTTCGATGAAAATGATACCCCCAGGTGCCGCACTCGCCGCACGGCACGCAGTGCGCTTTGAACGTCGGGCGGGTCTAGAGATAGGGCCGCTATTGCACTGTCAAACTGGCGTTGGATGTCCGGCCAGGCGTTCTGTCCGAGAACCCGTGCCGCGGTCCCTGGATAGCCGCCCCACGCGCATACACTCCGTATGAAATCGCTCAACTGCTGCCGCGAAAAGTTGGTCAACAACTGCCTTGCCTCGACCTCTAGCGACATTGTCTTTTCTACCTGCGGGTGACGTTCGACAAGCCCTGTGAAAGCCCCAGGTTGCACAGGGCTTCCTGCAACGATGATAACTTGATCTGTAATTTGTAGCATATGCCCAAATCCTTGGCTATGGGCTACAGCGTCCGACCAACCGCGCTGTGGCCATCGTTTGAAAAAACTACTTTCGCTTTTGCGAAGCACCCTCTTGAGGGACTGGTCGAGGGTACTGGTAGGCGTTGGGGATTTCGCTCTACGGTGTACAGCCCATGGGCTAGTGCGTGCCATCGGCAAAAACATTCTGAAATAAAGTGATTTGTAGGGAAGTATTTTGCTGGACCAGGTGTCTTTTTTACCACGACTCTCCGCTTTTTCTTTGCGATAGAAGAATTTTACTTGTTTTCGACTTTACCCCTAGCGAAGCACCCTCTTGAGGGTTGTCACTGCAATTCATCGGTAGGCAAATTTCTATATCTAAGACGCTTTATAATCTCTCCGCTTCACAAATTCGTCTGCTATGCTTTCAAAAAACATCTTTACATGCTTTTCAACTACTTTCTTTGATCCTTCAACCAACTTTAATTTGTTTTTTCGATAATCTTTTATACGCCAATCTAGAACCAGTTTTGGCATGTTTTTTTTATACTCATCGTCAATTTCAAGAGATAGTTCTTCATAAGCGTTGTATATCCCGTAACTTACATCTAAACGATCTTTTTTGGCATCATTAAAAACGGCTCGATGAGTGTTTAAATGCCTTGCATCGATTACTGCTTTAAACTTGGAATAGTAAGAATTAAGAATAGGATATGCTTTGCTTTTTTTGATTTCATCTCTGTCTTTTAAATTATCCCAAGAACAGTCTCTTTCGGGTATTCCTAACTCATAAATTGCATTTAACATCAATTTCATTAATTCAAGTATTGTGTGTATCTTGTGCATAAATACTTCGAAGTGATATTGAGAATAAACAAGTTGGTTTATATCGTTTTCTTCGTAGAATTTTCGGGCGGGAAAACGTCTTAAGAAGACTTCAATATATTTCAGGTTGTTTACGATTTCATTAATTTTTGTGAAGTAGCCAAAGGTTGTCATTACATACTTTCCCCTTCATCCACTGTCACTTTTTTTATTACCAAAAATATGGTAGATTCCCTTTATAGGATTATAGGAATAACTTACAAAAAAAGGAGAATCTATCATGCGCAAACAACTATACCGTACTTTAACAGCCGAACTAGAGAGACAACTGCCTGGAAGCAGTAAGCCGCAAGTGCAAAACCTTGCTTTACTGACACAGGCGTTGGTATTCAGCCCAGACTGCCACCTGTCGAATCTGGCTCTGGAGTTGCCAATTCCTGGACAGCGAGAGAATCTCACCCAGAGATTGCGCCGTTTGTTGAAAAACAACCATGTCAGATGGCGGACCCATTACTTTCCTCTGGTCAAAGAGTTACTGGCTCACTGGCCAGATCGGGAGGTCAACCTAGTGATGGACCGCACCGACATCCGACAAGAGAAGAGCATTCTGATGCTGGCTTTGGCCTTCAAGCATCGGGCGTTGCCCTTAATTTGGGAGGTATTGCTCTTCGGTAGCACCGGAGAAGAGCTACAGTTGACATTGCTGAAAACAATAGCCCCTTATCTTCCATCTGTGAACCAGAAGCGCATCTGCTTTTTCGGCGACAGCGGGTTTCGGGCTGTGGCTCTGCAACGTTATTGCCGGCAAAAAGAGTGGGCCTGGCTTCCCACCAGACGACCGGCGCTATATCTCCCTCCAGGAAATGCACGGTAAACTTGTCACATGCAACTTGAAGCCCGCTACCCCTCCAAAAGGAAACGGGCCTGCACGTACCTTCCGAATCCCTGGAGTGCCTGGCACGGTGGGTTTCATCTCCCCGCTGGGGGAACATTTCTGCGAAAGCTGCAACCGCTTGCGGCTGACCGCGGATGGTGCGCTGCGCCCTTGTCTGCTGATGGACACCGAAATCTCGGTCCGCGAGAGTGTAGGAAATGATGAACTGACTCGAAAAATTTCACAGGCAATCGCCCTCAAACCCGAGAGACACGGACTTACCCGCCAAAATCACCTCGAAGTCCAGTGCATGGCTCAAATCGGGGGATAAGCTAGAATTAGAGAAGACCCAAGGAGTGGCCTCTCAGGCCAAATGAGAGATATCTACAAAAAATGCCTAAATGCTCCCCTCCCAACCAGGACCACCCCAC
>JAANWX010000057.1 GCA_018263575.1 Chloroflexota bacterium
GGTCTCCTGACCGAGCGGTAGAGGGTAGCGCAGCCGTTCGGTGAGGACACCTTCACTATCCCGAGGAGTCAGCAGGCTAAATGCGATTGCCCTAGCATCTCCCCGACTCTGCGTTAAGTATTTTGGAGGAATATGATAAAATCTCACCCATAAACTCATCACCCCTTCACCTCACCACCCCACCACCTCACCCCCGGAGCAAACACCTATGCCGAAAACCCATCCCAAAATCGACACCAAACTCATCCACGCCGGAGAACCGCAGCCGCGCATTCAAGTCTCAGTGAGTTTGCCCGTCTTCCAGACCTCCACTTTCCTCTACGCCAGCACGCCCGGCGCGGATGACGTGCGCTACGGACGCTGGAACAATACGCCCAACCACATCGCCCTCCACGAAAAACTGGCCGCCATTGAAAATGCCGAGGATGCCCTCGTTTCCGCGAGCGGGATGGCCACCATCTCCACCACGCTACTGACTCTGCTTTCTACGGGGGATCATCTCCTGGCCCAGGATAAACTCTACGGTGGCACACACCAATTTTTTACTCAAGATTTACCGGCTTTAGGAATCGAGATGGATTTCATCTCCGGGGTTGACCCCGACTCCTGGGAGGAGCAACTCCGCCCTTCCACAAAGGTGATCTATGTGGAGGCCATGACCAATCCCACCCTCGAGGTAGCCGATCTAGAGGCCGTGGTCGAGTTTGCCCGCGCTCACAATTTGATCTCGATCATCGACAACACCTTCCCCAGTTCCTTCAACTTCCGGCCCTTGGACTGGGGATTTGATCTCTCCCTTCACAGCGCGACGAAATACCTCAACGGCCACGCGGACATCATCGCCGGGGTGGTGATGGGACAGGGAGAACTCGTCGAAGAAATCCGCCAAAAACTGAAGATTCTGGGCGGAACCCTCAACCCGCACGCCTGTTTCCTCCTCTACCGGGGATTGAAAACCCTGGCGGTCAGGATGCGCCACCAAAACCGGAGTGCGCTCCAAATTGCCCAATTCCTAGAGGGACATCCGCACATTGCCCGCGTCAACTATCCCGGCCTGACCAACCACCCCCAGCACGACCGAGCGGGTAAACTCTTTGACGGGTTCAGCGGGATGCTGAGTTTCGAGGTGCGCGGCGGCATAGAAGCGGCGGAGAAGTTCGCCCGTAAAGCTCAATTCCCCATCAATGCCCCCAGCCTGGGGGGATGCGAAACCCTCCTCACCCGCCCGGCCCAAACCTCCCACGTGGGCGTCCCGCCTCAAAAACGCCGGGAACTGGGCATCCCCGACAATTTGATCCGCCTCTCGGTAGGGATTGAAGACCCCCAGGATCTGATAGATGATTTTGAGCAAGCGCTGGGGTAAGTTGGGAATCAGGCAACCAGGGAAACAGGGGAACAGGGAACAGGGGAACAGGTATCAGGGGAACAGGTATCAGGTATCAGGTATCTCACGATGTGCGTCGGTCTCCTGACCACGCACAACCCGCTGACCGCAGGTCTCCCTACCTCACCGCAGCGGAGACCTCCGGTCGGGGAACCGGCGCGGTCGGGAGACCTGCGCCGATCTCCCCTCTACCCCTGGGAGAGGGGCCGGGGGTGAGGGCCCCGGCGAACTAACACTCTCACTTTTACTCATTACTCATTACTCTTCACTCATCACTTATCACCTCATCACTCATCATTCCCCTATGAAATCTCTCAGACCCATCCTCCTCCCCCTCCTACTCCTCTCCACCTTGGCCTGCAACCTGAGCCGATTCGCGCCTCCCACCGCGACCCCGCTCCCTACCCAGACCTCGGCCGCTCCCTTCGACGCAGAAAAGCTGGGCAGCACCCTCACCGACATCACCTTCTGCACCGCGGACGGACAATCCCTGCTAATGGACATGTACTACCCCGAGCAAGCCCAGGGTCCCCTCCCGGTCACGGTCTATGTGCACGGCGGGGCCTGGAGGATGGGTGATAAATCCAGCGGAGCAGGGTATCGCTTTGTTGAACCTTTGCGAAGACAAGGATACCTGGTGGTAACCATTAATTACCGCCTTTCTCCGGATTACAAATTCCCGGCCCACATCGAAGACGTGAAGTGCGCCATCCGCCACCTGCGGGCCAACGCCGAAAGCTACGGTCTCGACCCGGAACGGGTCGGCGCCTTTGGGGGCAGCGCGGGCGGCCACTTGGTCGCCCTTCTGGGAACCAGCGATGAAAACGCCAACCTGGAAGGCACAGGGGACTATCGCGAATATTCCAGCCGCGTCCAGGCCGTAGTGGATATGTTCGGGCCTATCTACCAATCCTTTCTTTGTAATCCTCAAATTATCTATAATGTTTTTGGGACCTGGGATTGCCAAGCCGAGATCATCTCCATCGCCAACCCTGGTAACTCTATCACCCCCGACGATCCACCGTTTTTGATTTTGCACGGCGAGTATGACGATGTGGTGCCCGTCAACCAATCGGAGATCCTGCACAGCCTCCTCACATCCGCCGGTGTGCCCTCTGAGCTGATCATAATACAGAACGCTGGGCACGCATTCGAAAGTGTGTGGGGCGCACCCGATCCCAGCATCACGGCTTTGAAAAAAATTGTCCTAGACTTTTTTGACCAACACCTAAAATAAGGAGAGCCGCTTGAAACGCCGAAATCTACTTTTCCTCAGCCTTATAATCTTTTTCATGTTCACGTCCGCTTGTTCCTTCGGGAGGGAAAACACGCCAGCAGAAGCCCCATCCCCACCGCCTGCCAGTGAGGGACGCTGCGGTGACGGGTCCTGCGCCGGGCCGGAGACCTCCCAATCCTGCCCGGAAGACTGCCCCGAAACCGAGGACGCCTCGGAGCCCATCATCCCCCCGACCGACCTCCCGGCCTCTGTCTTCGTCGTACACTGCGAACCGACCAACGCGAACCAACACATGTGGATTAAGCTCGTTGAGTTGGTCGATCTCGCCGATTCTTATCATGTGCCTCTCTCCATTGATTTCCCCGCCCAATGGGCCGAGATGGTCTTGGACGATCATTTCAAGCAAAAGGTGGTCGAAGGCTGGCTGGAAAATGGGCACGAGATCGGCGGTCATCACCACGCTTACTGGGCCACCAAAGAGCGCTCATCCACCTGGGATGGCTATACGAATACCCCCAAAAAAGAAATAGACCCAAAAGACCAGAAGAACTACCTGGGCACGATGGACGACTACATGGAACTTCTTAACGCCCTGCCGGGGGAGAGAACCTCAGGGGCGATGGGGACTACCGGGTCCCCTCAAGACAAACAAGACTGGCCCTGCCAACTCCTCTACGGGACAACGGGCTACGCGCTCGAAGATGCTGTCAGCCAACCCCAGGAAACCACGATTGGCAATTGCCGGATCACGCAAATTGGGCACACTTTAATTGTGCCTCAAGAGGGCGGTGCCCTAGCAGAGTTATACGCCAATACTGCTCCCGGATCCATCTTCGGCGTCGTCGGCCATGTCTTTAATTATGATGAGTTCCCAACCGCCTTCGAGGAATGGTTCAAGTTCCTGCACGAGCAGGATCCGAGCGGAGAACGCCGCTCCACGGTGACGGCATTGTTGGAGGATTGGGATGCAAATGCCTCAGATACAGGCTTAGACAAATGGAGTTTGTGGGTGGACGGCCCTCATTTGCGCGGGGCCAACATTTACCAACGGCGAGTCTATCCCGAATTGGACGGGCCGGAGTTCATGGGCCCGGGCCCCCTTGGCCCGCCCTACACGCAGGAGGATTTCGACAAGTTAGCTTCCTGGGGCGCCAATTACGTCAACATCTCCCACCCAGGTATCTTCAGCGAAGAAACGCCCTACACCCTGGATGAAGAAGTACAGGCTAACTTGGATGAACTTTTGGGGATGATAGAAAAAGCCGACATGTTCGCCGTGATCAGCTTCCGCACAGGGCCGGGACGGAGCGAGTTTGGCGTGTGCTGCTTAGAAGACGCCGGGGATTGGTACGACGAAAGCTACCTCAACGATGAGGTGTGGCGTGATGAAGACGCTCAGATAGCTTGGACTGAGATGTGGTACTACACGGCAGAACGCTACCGCGATAACAAGATTGTAGTAGGCTACGACTTGATGGTAGAACCGAACAGCAACGAAATCTGGCTGGACGAGTGGGATCATGATGTGTTCTATGAGCAACACGGCGGCACACTCTACGATTGGAATCAACTTTTCCCGCGCATCACGCAAGCCATCCGGGAGGCGGACACCGAGACTCCAATACTTATTGGCGGCATGGGCTACAGCGCCGCGGATTGGATGCCGTACCTGGAACCCACCGGGGATCCGCGCACGGTTTATACGGCGCACCAATACGCCCCCCACAACTATACGCATCAAGGGTTCTTCGGGGAACACGCCTACCCGGGAATGTTGGACACTGACTGGGATGGAGAAGAAGAGACCTTCGACCAGGATTGGCTGGAGGACGAGGTCTTCGCCGTTTTGGGTGAATTTGCCACCCAGCACCAGGCTCCCGTGGCCGTGAACGAGTTCGGCGTGGTGCGCTGGGTACCTGGAGGCGCGGAGTTCGTGGCCGACCAGATGGCGCTCTTCGAGGAGCAGGGAATCAACTACGCCCTCTGGCAATGGGAATCCTCCTGGCCGCCCATCCAAGAGGAGATCGACGCCTTCAACTTCCGCCACGGGCCGGACCCCTACCACCACGAGGACGTCGCTAGCAGTGATTTGATTGAGGTCATCAAAGGGTATTGGGGGTTGAATACGGTGCGGCCATCGGGGGGAAATTAGGTATTGGGTATTGGGTATTGGATATTGGGATCAGGGAACAGGGAATCGTAGGGCAGGTTTCTTACCTGCCGGAGAAGTGAATGGCGAAGTGAAAGTAGGGCAGGTTTCTTACCTGCCGGGGGATACAAATGACGAGGTGAAAGTAGGGCAGGTTTCTTACCTGCCGGGGGAACTCCAGACCAAGCGGCATCGTTCGGTGGGACACATTCACTATCATGTTTCTCAGTGGGACACCTTCACTGTCATGTTTTAACTCCTCACTTTTTCCGGCGGCGTGAAAAGACCACGCCGGCCAGAGCCATCGTTCCCAGGCCGAGGGCCATGGAGCCGGGACACAGGCTAGGGCCACCTCCACTTTCGGGTTCCGGTTGGGACTCGCTCTCCCCGGCCAGGGCAGGCTCACGCTCCCCTACCGCTTCCTCACCGGAAGATTCTTCTTCTGGCGCGGCATCCCCCAGGAGCTGGAAATCGTCGATCCACACCGTGCCAGTCTGGGTCTCTCCAGTGCCGGTGCCGATCCCAAAGCTGAATCCGTTCACCTGGGCGGGATCCACAGGGTAACCGGCGTTCTCCTCCCATTCCACGCGGCGGATCTGATCCCACGACAACTCGACGTAAACCCAGCTATCCACGCTCTCGGCGGTGGTCTCCACGGGGTAATAGTAACTCGTGCGAGCGTCCGATGTGCCGCCATGGGCATCGACATTAAAGACCAACCCCGAAGCACTGGCCCGGTAGTAGAAGGCAATCCCATTCGTCCCTGCATAACCGCCCTCCCCGGTAAAGAAGCGCGAACAAGTCCCCCAACTTTCGGGCGCGATCTCAAAATCGAGGCGCAGAGAAAGATCGCCGTCATGAGCTTCGTTGCCATCAGCAGTACAAGAGAAGGTGGTAGGAGCGGCCTCGTCCCAGAAAGCCTCCCATGCATCCATGCCGGACTCAAAATCATCGATCACGCCGCCGGGGGCAAAGGCAGAGGGCGCTTCCGCTGGGGGCTGGGATTCTTCCTCCTCTTCCGCAGGGGGTGCCTCCTCTTCCTCTTCGACTGCCTCAGGAGTCTGGCCACTTTCCGGTTCTGGGGGTGACCCCGGGGCCTCGGCAATCCAGCGGTTGTAGAAAATGTTCAGCATGGGCACAAACTCCGCCGTGGCTTTTTGATTCCCTTCCTCACGGGGATGGTTGTCGCCGCTGCTGTCGTAGTAGAGCGTGCCATCCCCATGGCCGGTGACATATTCGAGAGCGCCGTCCCGTTAGCGGTGGTGGTTGTCGGGATGAGTGAGAACGTGGTGGAAATCCCACACGGCGACATTGTTGAGGGAGTACCCATTCTCGGCCAACCAATCCCTGACCAGCCACTCGCTGAAGGCCCGGGCGTTTTGGGCGTAGGTGGGATCCAGGACAGGGGGCGGGGTAATGACCACAAAGAGCTTATCGGGGCGGGTACGGAAATAGGTCAGGAGTTGGTTGTAGACGTATTTAGCGCCGCCTACCGAATAGCCGGGGCTGGAAGCGGGGGGATCGGTGGGGTTGCCTTCCAGGTTGGAGTTGGGAAAGCAGGATTTGAAGATGATGATCCGGTTTTCTCCACCCGCGTCGGAGATAGTTCTAGTGTAAGAGGAATTTTGGCCGCTTTCGTTATAGAGGGCATCCATGTAGCGCCCGCTTTCCGGGCCGGTGAACCACTGCGGCCAATTGACAATGTCGGTAGCGTCTCCAATGGAGTCTGGCCCCCAGCCGTAGTTCGTGTCACTGACAAAGTAGTTATTTTCTGAGAGCATGCGGCCTAAATCGCCGTCCCCATCCGTGAGCCAGTTTTCCCCAACCGAGTGGTGGATGAAGATCAATTTTACAGGTTCGGCGGGGGGATTAGGGTTCTCATCTTGGGCGTGTGAGGGAGAGAAAAGCAAAAGACTAAAAAGAAGGGTAAGAGCAATTACGAAGAGAGGGTAATTTTTCTGCCTCATGGGCTTCCTCCTGGGGTATGCGTGTAGGGTATCTAAACTATAACATAAAATCCCTTAGAAGGTAGATGTGCATTGCACCTGCTTTTAGGTGCGTTGCACATCGGGTTAGCTCACGCCCGACCTGCAACGCACTTGAAAAACATAAGTGCAATGCAGGTCTTGGAGCAGACGCCCTTGCCGCAAGGAGGACATTGGCTATAATGAGCAAGGTTTAAAACAAACAAGGAGATTGCATGAATTTCATCGGAGAACTGGCCGCTTTAGGGACCGCCCTGGCTTTCGCCATCAATTCCGGTTTGTTCACCAGCGCGGGACGGCGGGTGGGGTCGATGGTGGTCAATCGGGTGCGGTTGATTTTTGCGGCCGGCTTTGTCACCCTGGCCCATTGGCTCGTAGTGGGGACGTTCGGCCCCTGGGAGGCGGAACCAGAGCGCTGGCTGTGGCTGGGTCTCTCCGGGTTGGCGGGCTTTGTGTGGGGGGATATTTTCCTCTTCCAGGCTTTCGTGTGGGTGGGAGCGCGGCTCTCGATGTTGATGATGAGCCTGGCCCCAGTGATTGCCGCTCTGGTAGCTTGGGTATTTTTGGGAGAAGCCCTGACGTCCTGGCAAGTCCTGGGAATGGGCCTCACCCTGGGCGGGGTGGCGTGGGTGATCTGGGAGGGCAACCACCGCCAAAAGGTGAACAATAAGAATTACGGGCGGGGGATTCTCTTCGGGTTGGCGGGGGCGACCGGTCAGGCGCTGGGAGTCGTCCTGGCCAAGAACGGGATGGCGGGGGATTTCTCCCCTCTCTCCGGAAACTTCATGCGCCTGATGACGGCCCTGGTGGTGATGTGGGCCGATGCCCTTGTGAGGGGAGAAGCGAGAAGCACCCTCCGAGGATTGGTCGGGGAATCCAAAGCCTTGGGGGCCATTGGGGGAGGCGCGTTCATCGGCCCTTTCTTGGGCGTGTCCCTTTCCCTGTTTGCCCTCCAACACGCGCCGGTGGGCGTGGTGAGCACCCTCACGGCGCTTTCGCCCATTTTTCTTTTACCTATCGGGTATTTCTACTTCAAAGAACGCTTTGGGTGGGGCGCGGTGGCGGGGACGGTGATGGCCATGACCGGGGTGGGGGTGCTGTTTTTGGTATGAGAGGGATTGGCATTTTTGTACACGGATGGCACGGTGTACGCGGAAAATGAGCAGGGGGGTTTTGTTATTTTTATGCTATAATGTGGCGCTTAGAGGGTGACCTACATCCCACCCATTGTCACCCTGTAGAAGCGAGATTTAGAAATCTCGGCTACTTCTCTGCCTTTTTAAAAAAAAGATACGATCAAAGGAATCACATCCATGCTTAAAAAAATAACAGGAAAATTATTCAGAAAAATCGCCGCAAGTCGCGGGTACAAATTGGTCCCAGGAAAACTCCTTTTTGATTGGCAAAAAGAACTTGGCGTGCATAAATCGCCCCCTAAAATCGACCTTCCTCCAGGTGCAGCAGAAGCCCTGCGTTATCAGAATCCAACCCTAGTCGAGTACTGCCAGCGATATGCCGCCTTCGACGAGCGGGTGACCACGCCCCTCAAGTGGACCCAAGACTTAGTCTCAGATCGTGACCTGCAAACCTTCCGGGGCCATAACGCCTACGTGTATCAAACAGGAAGCCTGACCCGGAATATTGTGGCGTACACATTAGCCGCGTACTATATCAAAGCCAACGACCCGTTCGGGCTATGGGACACGCTTCAGGAAAAGGGGGATTTTGGCGTCCTGGCCCACAAGGTAGATGGCAAATTAATTTCCAGGGACCTTTTAGACTCCATCCTAGAGATCAATTTTCTAGAATCACTACTCAAACTATCCTCCTGGGAGAATCTTTCCGTCCTAGACATTGGCGCCGGCTACGGTCGATTGGCGCACAGGATGGTGGCCGCTTATGACAATCTGGGTCAATACCTGTGCACAGACGCCTTTCCGGTTTCGACCTTTCTTTGTGATTATTATTTGCGCTATAAGGGTATCGGTGAAAAAGCAAAATCTATCCCCCTGGATGAAATTGAAAAACGACTTGAAAAAACCACGATCAATTTAGCAGTCAATGTCCACAGCTTTTCAGAATGTCAATGGTCCGCCATCGACTGGTGGATGTCGCTCCTGCAAAAGAACCGTGTGAAATACCTTATGATCGTGCCCAACACGGGGGAACAATTACTGACCTTCGACCGCAAGGATTTCCTCCCTTTAGTGGAAGAGAAAGGGTACCGGCGGATAGCCCTAGCGCCAAAGTATAACGATCCTGCCGTTCAAAAATACGGCGCAAACCCCGATCATTATCACCTCTTCCAACTCGCTTCCTAAGAAATTACACAACTACTGATTCCGCTGCAAATACCGGGCAATCTGGCGGTCGATTTTCCCCATCGGGTACCCGTCCAGTTCTCCCACTCCCGCCCACTTCCAATCCGTGTGCTCCCTTAGCTGGATCTCCTCCGTCACAAGCTGGCATTGAAAGGCGTGCAGCGTGATCCGAAAATGTGTATAAGCGTGATCATACACCCCCAGCGTCTCCCCAACCGCAATCTCCACCCCCAACTCCTCTTGAATTTCGCGTCTCAGGCAAGCGGATAGACTTTCACCCGCCTCCTGTGTTCCACCGGGGAATTCCCACATCCCGCCCAACAACCCATCTGGGGGACGGCGGGCAATGAGCACTCGCCCAGCTTGGGGAATAACGGCCGCGGTCACCGTGTGGTGGGGGATGGGGGACTTCGCCTTCCGCACCGGCCGTTCTTCTTGTATCCCCAACACTCGTGCCTGGCAACCGCCCTTAACGGGACAGCGGGAACAGTTGGGGGTGCGGGACGTGCACACCAAGGCCCCCAAATCCATCAGAGCCTGGTTATAGCGGCTGGCGTGTGCGGGAAGGTGTTCCCCCGCCAAGGCCCACAGGCGCTTCTCTCCCGCGCTGGTGTGGATGGGAATGGTGACGTTGAAGAAACGGGACAACACCCGGCGGATGTTCCCGTCCAGGGCCGGCTCGTCCGCACCAAAAGCTATCGAGGCCAGGGCCGCGGCCGTGTAGCGGCCAATCCCCGGCAAGGTGCGCAAAGTTTGGGCATCCCCCGGGAGAGTTCCCCCGTAGTCCTCCATCACCATCCCCGCCGCCCGATGCAAGGCTCGCGCGCGGCGGTAATAGCCCAATCCCTCCCACAAGGACAAGACCTCCTCCTGGGACGCCTCCGCCAGGGACTGAAGGGTCGGGAAACGGGCCATCCAGCGCTCAAAATAGGGTATCACCGCCGTCACCCGCGTCTGCTGAAGCATGACTTCCGAGACTAAGACCGCATACGGGTCGGACATCCCCCGCCAGGGTAGATCACGGGTATTTTCAGCATACCAGGTTAATAATTTTTCAGGAAAGTTTTCGCTCATACTTTAATAAACCGGCATGCTAGGATCAACTTCAACAGCCCAGTTGTTGATTCCCCATTTTAGATTCTTTATCCTGCGAAATCCCGCGCTGGCCAAGATTTCCAAGGCACGCGTGGAGCGGGTGCCAGATTTGCAAAAGAGAACAATTTCTTCTGCGCTGTCCAGCTTATGCATTCGAGAAGCCAATTGCCCCATCGGGATCAGGTCAGCGCCCTCTAGGCTGGAGATTTCTAACTCATGCGGTTCGCGGACATCAATCAGGTGAATATCGTCCTCTTTCTCTAATCGTTCTTTCAACTCAAGGGCGGTGATGTCCCACTCTTCCCCGGCCGAGCCTGCGCCATGGTCGTGAGCGGGCATGCCGCAGAACTCTTCGTAGTCGATTAATTCCGTCACTTCGGGGTCAGAACCGCACACCTTGCAATCCGGATTCTTGCGCAGGTTGACGAAATCAAAGGACATGTCCAGGGCGTTATAGAGCAATAATTTACCGGCCAGAGAATCTCCAATACCCAAGATCAATTTTATGGCTTCGGTAGCCTGAATGGTGCCTATGGTGCCTGGCAAAACCCCCAGCACCCCACCCTCAGCGCAGGAAGGCACCAATCCCGGTGGGGGCGGTTCGGGGAAGAGACAACGATAACATGGCCCCTCTTGGGCATCGAAAACGCTGGCCTGTCCCTCGAAGCGGAAAATCGAGCCATAGACGTTGGGCTTCCCGGTCATGACACAGAGGTCGTTGACCAAATACCGGGTGGGGAAATTATCTGTCCCATCGATGATGAGATCATAGGGCTTGGCTATACGAAAGGCGTTTTCCGAAGTGAACAATTCGTTATAGACATCAACCTCAATGGAGGGGTTGATGTCAAGCATGCGTTCGCGAGCGGACTCCACCTTAAGTTCATCCAACTGGGATTCGCCATGAATGACCTGGCGCTGCAAATTGGAAAAGTCCACCACATCATAATCAACCAGGCCAATGCGGCCAATCCCAGCCGCGGCCAGGTAGAGGGCCACTGGCGACCCCAATCCCCCTGTGCCGATGACCAAGACGGAGGCGGCCTTAAGTTTTTTCTGCCCCGCCAAGCCAACCTCGGGGATCAGCAAATGGCGGGAGTAACGGTGAATCTCCTCGTGAGACAGTTCAGGCAAGTCAGTGCCACCGGCAATGCTGGGAATAATTTTAAGTATATCCTCCTCATTTATCGAGGTATCAACACCCTGTAGATGACGAATATTCTCCGAACCAAGAAAAAGATTGACGAATGGCCGAAGTTCTCCAGCCTCGGAAAAGAGATGTTTCTTAAGCGCCGGATGCTGCGTCACGAGATCATCCAATGCTTCGGCGACATTCTGCCCCTTAACGTTGACTTCGGTTTGGTCGTCCGCGTAGGGGCGAAGGGGTGTGGGAATTTTTAAAGTTGTCACGATTATTACTCCTGGATATGGATAATGAATACGGTTTGGTTTATTTCTTCTCCTCACCGCGAGGCCCTCACCCCCTCCCCTCGGCAGAGGGAAGAGGGTGACGAAGGGTTGGGATATTATAAAATCAGCACCCTTCTCTCTCAACAACGGTCTCACAGTGAGAGGCGGGGTGGATTTCTACCGGGCCCGCCTGCTGGAAAGGTTGCATGAAATTTTCAATGTTTTCAACTTCATCCGATTCGAGGATCAGATTGAACGTGTGTTTGCCATCAAGAACGGCATCGGCGTGGAGTTTGACGCCGAATTTACGGGCGTTCATGGGGCTGATGTGTTGCAGCAGCATATTCCCCATTTCCGGGTCGCGAGCCGGGCAAGTTTCAGAATCATGTTTGTGGGTAACGAAATAGAGAGACATTTTTTCCTCCAGTTGTCAGTTTGGGTTAAGATTTTACTTGTATTGATTCTTCTTCGAAGGTCGAGCGATCGTCGGTCAGACGCCATGAGTGAGATTCGACGGCCTCACCTGCGTTCACGCTGGTGATGAGGTAGGAAAACCAGGGCAAGGCCCACTCCCGGTCATAGGCCGAGGGCCGGTTAGGATGGTCGGGGTGAGAATGGAAAACGCCAATCACGTCTAAGCCGCGCTCAGCAGCAATTTCTTCAGCACGCAGCATATCTTCGGGGGCCAGCATATACCGGTTATGGCGGGCGGAATCCTCGCGAATATTATCCAACATTAAAATATCGCTCACCGTCCGCGCGTCTTCTCGGTTCTGTCCTAATAATAAACCAGCCCCCTCATCTGGGTAGGTTTCCTCGCCATGAGCATGGATACGGTGAAGTAGTTTTTTAGAAATGATTATTTTCATAAGCTTGTCTTTTCCTCGCAGCGCGGATTATTACGCCCAAAGCGCTTCATCGCTGAGATATTTATAACCAGCATCAGGGAAAACGGTGACCACCACCCCCTCCTCCAATTGCGCGGCAACCTGGAGGGCAGCAACAGCCGCCGCTCCGGAGGAAATGCCTACAAAATAGCCCTCTTCGCGCGCCAGACGCCGCACCATCTCATAAGCTGCTTCGGTAGCAACTCCCAGAATTTGGTCAGGGGCCTCAGGGTCATAGATTTTGGGCTGAATGGCGGTGGTCATGTGTTTGAGACCTTCCAAACCATGGAAAGCCGCCTCGGGTTGGACAGCGATGGCCTTAACCGAAGGGTCGTGTTCCCGCAAGGCACGCGACACGCCCATAAAGGTTCCCGAAGTACCCAAACCGGCCACAAAATGTGTGATTTCGCCCGCAGTTTGGGTGATGATCTCAGGGCCAGTGGCGTGGTAATGGGCTTGCCAGTTGGCTGGGTTATCGTATTGATTCGCGTAATAATACCGCTCGGGGTGCTGTTTGGCCAACTTCCGAACAGCGTGGATGGCGCCGTCAGAACCTTCCATGGGATCGGTGAAGATCAGTTCCGCGCCCAAGGCGCGCAAGATGGCCACTCGCTCCGGGCTGACGTTCTCGGGTATGACCAGCGTCACGGGGACATCGAGCGAGGCCCCAAAAGTGGCATATGCGATTCCCATATTTCCAGACGTAGAATCCAGCAAGCGGGTGCCAGGGAGGATTTTTCCCTCGAACAACGCGGTGCGGATAATGTTGAAAGCCGGGCGATCTTTAACCGATCCTCCCGGGTTGAGCCATTCAGCTTTTGCGTAAACATGTACAGCGGGAGAGATGTGCCCATTTATGCTGCGCAAGGACAGCAAGGGTGTATTCCCAACCGATTTTAACAAGTCCATTCCTTCCATATCCATGGGGGATGGGCCTGGAACAGGGGTTGTAGTTGGACGTGATGGGGTTGCTATGGTTTTAGTCGGGGCAATCATTAAGTCTCCTTTAACCAAAAAAGCCAATAGACATAAAATAAGCAGCGGGTAAGCCGCCGTAAACACGTGCTTCAATGCTCGCGGAGTCGCGACTACCCTTCGCCTGTCTATTGGTCGGAGATTGTACTAGAAATTTGACGAGACGGGTAGCGTTACGATCCCCGCCCCATACAGATGCAAAGTAACAAAGTTATTTCCTCCAAAAGTTTTTTATGATAATATTGATGTAAATTATATTTATATTATGGGATTTGTCAAGGCTTAGGATTATATCAACTTGACAAGTTTCAAGTTAATAATTAAACTTGTCTATATGACTCCACTGAAAAAAGGTGACTTTTAACACTTGCAAAATGCATAAATTAACATAGAATAGAATCGTAATTAACATACGTATCTAAAGGAAAAATCTATGTTTATGCCAAATGAAAGTCATCGTCAAACAGGTATTTTCGACACCATCAATGAGTTACCTGACAAGCAATTAGAACGCTTAGAAGAATCCTGGGCAGACACATTTTACAAAGAAGTATTCATGAGGATTAATGAAGACATCTTTGCAGAGCTGTACTCCGAAAAACCATCTCGACCCAACGTGCCGATTAACATACTGGTAGGCCTGGAAATCCTAAAATACGGTTGCGGATGGACAGACCATGAGATGCATGACTTTTTTACTTATAACGTACAAGTGCGTTATGCCTTAGGTTGCAGAGACTTGGCAAGCGAACACTTTGAATTACGAACCATGTACAATTTTCGGCGAAGGCTAGTCAAACATGAACAAGAAACAGGGGAAAACTTATTTGAGAATGTGTTTGAGCAGGTTACAGACGAGCAACTGGAGGTTCTCCCGGTAAAAACAAATCAGTTGCGGAAAGATAGCACGCTCATCATGAGTAATATTCGAGAAATGACTCGCATCCGGTTATTAGTAGAAGTATTGCAAAGAGTCCATAGGATGTTAAGTGAAGAAGACCAAGAAAAATATCAAGACGAGTTTAAGCCGTACCTGAAAGGAAGTTCAGGGCAATATATCTACAACCTTGAAGAGGGAGAGTATAAAAGCAGCTTAGAAGCGATTGGTCAAGTGATGCAACAGTTAGTGATAGAGCTAGCGGAAGAGTATGGGGAGGAAGCATGTTACACAATATTGCAACGAGTATTTGAAGAGCATTATACTCTGGAAGACAATGCCTTACGCCCAAAACAGGGTCAAGAACTGAAAGCAGACAGCCTCCAATCGCCAGATGATCACGGTGTGCACCCAACTGGTGAGGGAGGCTACATATCGGAAAAAACGTGGAGAAGATTACCAAGGGTACACATTTAGCGCAACGGAGACCTGCAATCCGGAAAATGATCTGCAATTGATTGTCTCTATCCAAACAGAGCCTAACAACACTGACGACGCTGAAATGTTGGAAGAAGAGATACCCGACTTGAAAAAGCTGACTGATGTAGAGGAAATATATATCGATGGTGGGTTTGGAAGCTCTGATGTAGATAAAGCGGCATCCAAAAATGAAATAGAGCTTTTTCAAACCGCTATTCGAGGGCGGAAGCCATCTTCAGATAAATTGTATTTATCTGATTTCACATGGGAAGTGGACGAGGAAAGTCTTCCATCCACGATAACGTGTCCCAATGGGCAAGAAGTGGCAGTTGAAAATGGTAGAAAGGAACATAGATACTTGGCCTATTTTGATAGTGACCAGTGTGCTACTTGTTCTCGGATAGATATATGTCCAACTGCTGAGCTAAAAACAAAACCGCTGAGAGTGTTGAGGTTTTCACAAGAGGAGCTTTGTGTCGCCAAAAGGAGGAAAAATAGTGAAGCACTCCGAAATTCGGGAAAGAACTTACGTAGTGCGGTTGAAGCCACTATGCGTTCAGTACAACATCCTTTTGGAGAGAAATTACCGGTGAGGGGTGATCACCGCATTAGTACAGCGATGGCCGGATCAACGCTTATGACGAATTCGCGTCGAATTCATCGTTACGAAGTAGAAAAGAGGAAGAAAAAAGCTCAAGAGCAAGAAAAAAAACAAAATGAAGAGACAAAAAATGACTTGGGTATTTCTTTGCCTTCTTTTTTAACTCATTTTATCCGCAGATTGCGAAGCTTAAAAGTTGACTTTGGGTATACTTTTGCTTTTTCTAGTGTTTAAACCCAGTGTTTTTTCAGAAGAGTCCTAATTTGTTTATCGCTAGATGGATTATATGCAAATGGGCCAGTCATGCAAATTTGTGAAGACAACAATTGGAGGTACATCATTGTTTTGCGAGATAAGAAATTACTCAATCTGCACCGCTCTTATCAGACAGTATTACCTCACGTACCAGAAAATCATAAAAAACTGCTACTGGGCCAACAGAGAGAGATTTCTCAAGATTATCGATGGG
This sequence comes from Chloroflexota bacterium, assembly GCA_018263575.1. Classification (GTDB taxonomy): domain Bacteria; phylum Chloroflexota; class Anaerolineae; order Anaerolineales; family UBA11858; genus B10-G9. The sequence continues at coordinate 15,871 of JAANWX010000057.1, forward strand.
CACTTAATATAGAATATAAAGACAGTGAAGGACGTATTCATACTCCAAATATTTTGGTATGTGAGGAATGTAAACCCGTAAAAGGGGAACGAAAAACGTCTAAGCACATGTGGATTACCAATTTCACTATCACCAATCAAAATGTTGGTGTCATAGCTAATGAGGGCGGTCGTTTACGTTGGAAAATTGAGAATGAAGGCTTCAATGAGCAAAAGAATTCTGATTTTGCCCTTGAGCATTCTTACAGCGAGGATGAAGTTGCAGCAAAAGTATTTTACTATCTCCTGCAAATGGCTTATACAATCTTCCAACTCCTAGAAAAAGGTAGTGATTTCCGTAAAGCTTTTCCAAATGGTGTAGGCAGTCTGAAGAATATCGCTTCCAGATTACTAGAAGCTTGGCGGACTCTACGATTAAGTACAATTGGTTTCTGTAGTCTATACAACGGCAGGTACCAGATTCGATTTGACACTTCCTGACTTAATACGGAAGTAAGTTTGCGGCTTCTATCTTTATCCTCTAGTTGGCCTTGGTGGGTATAAGACAATTAGTGCGAAAATTATCTTCCGCTAAAACTTCAATTTGGTGCAAGTCAAGATTTTTTCTTATTACAAACAAGTAGAGGCCTCTTTACCAAGTTCCCCAAGCGGGGGAAGGGGGGACGTGTGTCATTTTTACGCTGCATTTTCACTAAAAGTTGATTTGCTTTCTTTTGGGCTATTTGTCTTTTTTGTTTTATCAACTCATTCTTCACCGCTGACTAGAAAATACAATTTATGCAAGTAAAAAATACTTGTGCATACCTAAGAAGCTATCTACTTCCCTTTTTGAGCACACCAATCTCCATGCTGCTTATTTCGTCCTAAAACACTTGTTTTAATCCTATATTCGTGGTATTATCGAATTACCTTTCCGAATATCGCAGTAAGGGTGACCAGAATGGATGAGTTAGATATTAAAATTCTTCAGTTTTTGCAAGAGGATGGAAGAACCCCCTTTACACAAATTGCCAAGAAAACTGGGGTCTCAGAATCAACAATTCGCAGCCGGTACGCAAGTCTTATCGAAACAGGTGTCGTTCACACGGTGTCGATCGTTGATCCATTTGTGCTTGGATTCCAGGCTCCGGCCATTATTGGCATTTCCGTAGAAGTGGGTAACATAGACAATGTTGCTCAAGAGATCATCGCTTTGCCAGAGGTAAGTTACCTTGTGATGACCTTAGGCACTTACGACATTGTTGCCGAAGTCTTCTGTCGCGATCTTTCGCACCTTGTTGATCTAATTACAAATCGCTTTCACGAGGTAGCTGGTATTCGGGAGACCGAAACCCTGGTGATCGGAAAATCTTATAAACTCAGTTACCGTTGGTCCCCTCGCTTTGACGATTTAGAATAACCTGAAAAATACTCTAATGAAAATCACGCTAAAAATGCTGGGAACTTATCGAGAACACCTCCTGCCCAAAGGCGAGAAGGGTATTTTGGAAGTGGATGTTGCCTCTGGCACCACAGTGGGGGAAGTACTTGAGCAATTTGATATTCCATTGGAGCACCAGAGCGTGATTTTAGTCAACGGCCGCACGTTAGAACTAGATCACGTTCTTAACGACAACGATGTCATTGCCGCCTTCCCGGCTATGGCCGGTGGATGAGAATAAAGGAGTTACTGTATGAATGGATGGCACGGAAAGATATTGAAAGTTGACCTTGAAAGAAGCACAATAACAACCGAGACCCTTGATCCAAAAATGGCCAAAGATTTTATTGGAGGCCGAGGTTGGGCGATTAAGTATCTTTATGAAAACATGGATCCTACCGCGGATGCCTTATCGCCGGAGAATATGCTCATCTTTGCGACCGGCCCATTGACTTCGACTCCCGCCCCAACCGGGAACCGCTACATGGTGGTCACCAAGTCGCCGCTTACGGGAGCAGTCTCCAACTCTAATTCCGGCGGAGAGTTCCCCACATGGATGAAACGCACAGGATTTGATTTGTTTATTTTCACCGGGAAAGCGCCCAGACCGGTTTATCTGTGGGTCAATGAGGAGGAGATCGAAATCCGGGACGCTGAACACCTATGGGGAAAGGATGTCCACACCAGTACCGATATTTTGCTCGAAGAGACGGAACCCAAAGCCAAGGTGGCTTGCATAGGTCCCGCCGGTGAGAATTTAGCCCTCATGGCGGCCATCATGAACGACAAACACCGCGCCGCGGCCCGGTCCGGGGTGGGAGCGGTGATGGGCAGCAAAAACCTCAAAGGCGTCGTTGTCCAGGGAAAGAAAAAGCCCTCCCTTTTTGACAAGGAAGGCATGCGCGCATTCAGCCGTGAAATTACCAAAGAAGTCGCCTCGGACGTGAAAGCCGGCTCATCGCTGCACGAATATGGCACAGCTTATGTCCCCCAGGTGACCAACGAATTAGGGATATTGCCCACGCGCAACTTCCAAAGCGGCCAATTCGAAGGGGTAGATGGGATTGACGGCCCTACCCTAAAAGAGAAATATCTTATCCGCCCCAAAGCCTGTTACCGCTGTCCCATTGCCTGCGGACGCCTCACCAAAGTGGATGACGCCAAATACAAAGGAGAGGGCGAAGGACCTGAGTACGAAACGCTCTCAGCCATCGGGAGTGCGTGCGGGATAGACAACCTTGCCGCGGTGACAAAGGCCAATTATGTCTGCAACGAAATGGGCCTGGACACCATCACGGCGGGAATGACAGTGGCAACCGCGATGGAAATGTACGAAGAAGGCCTTATCCCCGAAGAAGATATTGGGTACCCGCTGTCCTTTGGAGACCCCGATGCCTTGATTGAATCCCTTAAAATAATGGCTCATCGAGAAGGCTTTGGGCATATATTAGCCGAAGGAAGTTACCGCATGGCTGCCAAATATGGTCATCCTGAGTTCTCGATCTCGGCTAAAAAGCTTGAGTTCCCAGGCTATGACCCGCGCGGCGCTAAAGGGATGGGTTTGCTCTACGCGACCTCGAACATCGGCGCCTCTCACATGGCCGGTGACCTGGCCTACGCGGAAGTATTCGGCGTCCCCAAAAAGATTGACCCCCTCACTATCAAAAACAAAGCCAAACTAATCAAACACTGGGAGGATGCCTTTGCCATCATCGACGCTGCTGGCTTATGCGTTTTCTTATCCGTCCGCTATATGTTCAACCCGGAGATTATGATCGCGCCCGATAACCTCACGCAAATTATGAACTTCACGACCGGAGCGGATTACAGCATGGAATCTCTCCTGGAGGCGGGAGAACGGATTTATAACTTGGAGAGAATGTTCCTGGTCAGAGCTGGATTCAATAAAACTGACGACACGCTCCCCCCCAGAATGCTGGAAGAGCCCATGCCCACCGGCCCGGCCCAGGGAGAGGTTGTGGAATTGGAAGACATGCTGAGTGAATTCTACAAACTTCGGGGCTGGGACGAGAACGGCATTCCGACCCCGGAAAAATTAAATGCGTTAGGGTTGAGTGAAGCATGAAAAAACGAAAAGCGCCCCATCTCGTTGAGAGCATCCCCGGCCCGAACGCGGAAAAATACCTGGCCCAGAATGAGGCCTTCGTCTCCGGATCACTTCCCCACGTCTACCCCTTAGTGGTCAAAAAAGCACAAGGGTGTATTGTAGAAGATGTGGATGGGAACCGTTACCTGGATTTTGCGTCGGGGATAGCTGTGTGCTCAACCGGTCACTGCCACCCAAAGGTTGTCGAGGCCATCAAAAGCCAGACTGAGAAGCTGATCCACATCTGCGGGGCCGATTTCTATGATCCCCAATATATTTCTCTGGCAGAACGGCTGGCAAAACTAGCCCCCGGTGATTCCCCCAAAAAAGTATTCCTGGGGAACTCAGGCGCGGAAGCCGTGGAAGCTGCCCTTAAGTTAGCCCGTTACCACACCGGCCGTTCGCACGCCATCGCCTTTTTTGGCGCCTTCCACGGCCGCACCCTAGGGGCCGTCTCCTTGACCGCCAGCAAGCCGATCTACCACAAAGGCTTTGGCCCCCTTTTACCCAGCGTGACCCACGCCCCTTATGGCTATTGTTATCGCTGTCCCTATAACTTGACACATCCTGAGTGCGATTTAGCTTGCGTGGATTACATCGAAAACACCCTCTTTGCCCATACAATTGACCCCACGGAAGTGGCGGCTATCTTTGTAGAACCGATTCAAGGGGAAGGGGGATATATTGTGCCCCCTGCGGGTTGGTTAGCCAAGATTAGGGCGCTTTGTGACCGATACGGCATCATGTTGGTTGATGATGAAGTACAGGCCGGAATAGGGAGAACGGGAAAGATGTTTGCCGCAGAACATTGGAACGTGGAGCCCGACATTATCTGCTCCGCCAAAGCTTTAGGCTCTGGGATGCCAATTTCCGCCATGATCGCCAAAGAAGAGGTGATGACCTGGCCCCCGGGCGCGCACGGCAGCACCTACGGGGGGAACCCGGTGGCCTGCGCCGCCGCCCACGCCACCCTCGACGTGATCGAAGAGGAAGGTTTAACAGAAAATGCCACCCGGGTTGGCGGCGAGCTGGTAAGAAAATTACAAGATTTACAAAAATCGAGCCAACTGATCGGCGATGTGCGCGGATTAGGATTGATGATCGGGGTTGAACTTGTCACAGATACTATCTCAAAACAAAGGGCTAAGAAAGAAGTCGAAAAAGTGATTCAAGAGAGTTTCCAACGCGGTCTAATCACCCTCCCCTGCGGCCCAAACACGATCCGCTTTGCACCCCCTCTAAATATCACCGTTGACGAGATGAATGTGGCTTACGATATTTTCGCTGAAGCGTTGGCGTATGTGGAATCAGAGATGAGTGAGGCGTTGCGTGATCTCACCTCTTCACTCCACGATGTGGCTGTGTCTCCCGACCAGCCACCTGGCACTGACCGCAGGTCTCTAAATTATCGAATTAGGCCATCGGGCAATACGGGAGACCTACGGTCGTTTTGGGTGCGCGGTCAGGAGACGCTGCGCACAGCGGGGTGACCTAATCACCTCCTCACTCATTACCCCATCACCTCATCACCTGTGGAGACACAATGAAAATAAAATCCATGCCAGAAGCAATCGCTGAATATGTCCATGATGGGGATACTATCGCCATCGAGGGATTCACGGCCTTTATTTGCTTCTCGGCTGCCCATGAGATCATCCGCCAAAGACGGCGTGACCTCACCCTGTGCCGCATGACGCCCGACTTGATTTATGACCAAATGGTGGCGGCTGGCTGCGCCCGAAAACTGGTCTTTAGCTATCTGGGCAATCCCGGCGTGGGCTCCCTGCACTGCATCCGCCGCGCGGTTGAGAAAGGCATCCCCCATGCTCTTGAGATCGAAGAATATTCACATTTTGGGATGGTGAGCCGCTACATGGCCGGCGCGTCCCATCTGCCATTTTTCCCCCTCCAAAGCTATACCGGGACAGATTTGGATACCGCCAATCCCAAAATACAATATGTAGAAAGCCCGTATGGAAACGGACAAATAGCCGTTGTCCCGCCCCTCAACCCTGATGTGGCCATCATCCACGCCCAACGGAGCGATGAACTTGGCAACACCCAACTGTGGGGATTGGTGGGGATGCAGAAAGAGGTCGCTTTTGGGTCAGAACACGTCATCGTCGTCGTTGAGGAAATCGTAGACGAATCGGTGATCCGCAGCGACCCCAACCGCACCCTCATCCCCCACATCACCGTCGATGCTGTCGTCCACCAGCCCAAGGGAACACATCCTTCCTACGTACAAGGCTACTATGACCGGGACAATCGCTTCTACCTCGAATGGGATAAAATTTCACGAAGCGAAGAAGAAACCAAAGCCTGGCTCGATGAGTGGGTCTATGGTGTCGAAAATTGGGAAGGATACCTGGAAAAATTGGCCGCAAAAGAACCGGAAATTTGGAAACGTCTTGCGCCCGGTGAAGCGCTTTCGCAGCCAGTGAATTATGGCGTTTATGGCTAGGCTTACCACAAAGGACTCGAAGTACACAAAGGAAAACTTTTGATGTCTAATTACAAGCCCATTCCAGATAAAGTGGAGCATTTAGGCAAATCACTGCTTGATGCTGCTTTTGAAGTACATACGGTTCTAGGAGCAGGATACTTGGAACGCATATACGAAGAAGCTTTATGCCATGAGCTATCGTTGCGGCATGTGCCTTTTGAACAGCAAAAGCCCATTACCGTCCCTTACAAAGATTTACGGATAAAGGGACAGCGTCTTGATTTGATCATAGGCGATCTAGTTATTGTTGAACTTAAAGCAGTAGAATCTATTCACCCTATTCATCAAGCGCAATTGATGTCCTATCTTAAAGCCACGGACTTGAGGTTGGGCTTTATTCTCAACTTCAACGTGCCACATCTTAAAAACGGTATTAAACGCATTGTTATGTAAAAAAAATTACCACAAAGGGATAAATGGCCACAAAGGAAAACCAAATATAAGTGTTTCCTTTGAGTCCGTAGTGTCCTTAGTGGTAACAATCTTCCCCCCTTTGAGTCCGTAGTGTCCTTAGTGGTAACAATCTTCCCCCCTTTGAGTCCGTAGTGTCCTTGGTGGTAACAATAAATGACAAATTACTCTTCATCCGAAATGATGATCGCATCCTCCGCTAGAGCATTAGCGGGAAAAAAGATGGTTTTTGTGGGCGTAGGGATGCCCAATATCGCCTGCAACCTGGCCCGGCACACCGTTGCCCCTCACTTGGAATTGGTTTACGAATCGGGCGTGTTTGGCGCTAAACCTGCCCGGCTGCCGCTTTCCATCGGTGACCCGACTTTGATAAGCGGGGCCACGTCTGTGTGTTCCATGTCCGATTTATTCATGAATTACCTCCAGGGCGGCCGCATTGAAGTCGCTTTTCTGGGAGCGGCCCAAATTGACCGCTATGGCAACATCAACACCACTGTAATTGGTGATTATGACAATCCCAAGGTACGCCTGCCCGGAAGCGGCGGGGCTTGCGAAATTGCCACCCACGCCCAAAAAACTTTTATCATCGGACGTTTGAAAAAACGCACATTTGTTGAAGAATTAGATTTTAGAACCAGCGCAGGGCACTTGAATAGTAGCCCGAAGACAAGAGAATCTCAAGGTATGCCCGGTGGAGGTCCCGAAGTCGTTGTCACGGACAAAGCAATCTTCCGTTTTGACACTGAATCAGGCGAAATGACGCTCACCTCCCTCCATCCTGGGGTCACGCTGAAAGAAGTTCAGGCTGAGGTAGGATGGCCATTGAAGGTTGCCAGTGATTTAAAAACGACCAGCCCGCCTACCTCTGATGAAATCCGCATCATTCGAGAAGAATTGGATCCGGATGGCATGTATACATCGAAATAAAGTTAGGAGATATAAATGCACGAAGTAGTCATCGTATCAGCAGTTCGGACACCGATTGGGAATTTTGGCGGCGGATTAAAAAAGGTTTCTGCCGCGGCCCTGGGCGAAGTTGTCGCCAAAGAGGCTATCCGGCGGACAGGATTGACGCCCGACCAGGTGGATGAATCTATTTTTGGCTGCGCTCGCCAAGCGGGAATCGGTCCCAACATCGCCCGGCAAATCTCCTGGCGGAGTGGCATGCCGCAAGAAAAGACCGCCTTCACCGTCAACAAAGCTTGCGGTTCAGGGTTAAAATCGCTCACCCTGGGAGCGCAATCCATCATGTTGGGAGAAAATGACATCGTCCTGGCTGGCGGAGTCGAGCAAATGTCACAAATCCCCTATCTCTTGATGGATGCTCGGTGGGGTTACCGCCTGGGCCACGACACCCTGGTCGACTCGAACTACCGGGACGGGTATATGTGCCCCCTGAGCAAGATGGTCATGGGAGAGACCGCCGACATCCTGGCGGAAGAATACGGCATCACCCGAAAAGAACAGGATGAGTTCACAGTAGAAAGTCATCGCAAAGCAACCGCCGCCTGGGAATCAGGAGCCTTTGACCCCGAAGTGGTGCCAGTCGAGACAAAAGGGCGCAAAGGAAAAGTCATTATCATTGACCGCGATGAACGCCCACGGTCCAAATCCACAGTGGAAAAACTGGCCAACCTGCGAACCGTTTTCCGTGATGTGGAGGAGGGCGGTACCATCACCGCCGCCAACGCCAGCGGCATCACCGACGGGGCCGCGGCCCTCATCTTGATGGGGGCCGACAAGGCCAAATCTCTGGGAATAGAACCCATGGCCCGGATCGTGGGATTCGCCAGCGCGGGGGTACGCCCCGCTCGGATGGGTCTGGGGCCCGTCCCCGCCACCCACAAAGTGCTGGATCAAACCGGCCTCACTTTAGATGACCTTGACCTCATTGAACTGAACGAGGCCTTTGCCGCCCAGGTACTCACAGTCGAAAAAGAACTCCAGTGGGATGTCAATCGGCGCAACGTAAACGGCGGCGCGGTGGCGCTGGGTCATCCCACCGGCTGCACCGGGGCGCGCATTGTGGTCACGCTCGCGCACGCCATGCAGCATCGGGATGTTGAACTGGGCCTGGCAACGCTGTGCATTAGCGGCGGTTTGGGAATGAGTCTAATTATCAAGCGTTAGTTATAGGAGTCGCTCAAGCTGGATCGCCAGATCCAGCGGGCTAAAGCCGGAGGAACTGGCGTTCCTCCTCTAGCTTGCATAAAGGAGTGAATCTATGAGCAATTATGTTCATCCCCACGGGCACGTTTTCTATCGCCGCATGAGCCACCTGCACCCCATGATCCAGCGCGGTGAGGGAGTCTATCTCTACGACAGCGAGGGCAAACGCTACCTAGACGGCTCTGGGGGGCCGATGGTAGCAAATATCGGGCACGGCGTGGAGCGCGTGGCAAAGGCCATGGCAAAGCAAGCCTCGCAGGCGGCCTACATTCACGCGACGATGTTCACCAGTGAAGCTATTGAAAAATACTCCACCGCCCTAGCGGAAATTACCCCCATCCCGGAGGCGCGTTTTTATTTTCTATCCAGTGGCTCAGAAGTCATAGAGGCAGCCATTAAATTAGCCCGGCAAGTGCAATATGAACGCGGAAAAACCAGCCGTTATTTACCCATATCGCGGTGGCAATCTTACCATGGCACTTCGATGGGAGCCTTGGCGGTGGCGGGCAAACCCAAAATGCGCTCACTTTTCAAGCCTATGTTCAAGGATTACCCGCACATCCCACCCCCCTATTGTTACCGCTGTCCCTACGGTCTGGAGCATCCAGAGTGCGATTTGCGTTGCGCGACCGCGCTCGAAGGTGAAATCAAAATACAAGGTACTGAAACTATATCTGCTTTTGTGGCTGAACCCATCAGCGGCGCAACTTTGGGAGCCGCTGTTCCCCCTCACGGTTATTGGCCCCGCATCAGAGAAATTTGCGACAAGTACGAAATTTTGTTGATAGCGGATGAGGTGATGACGGGCATGGGGCGGACTGGGAAGTGGTTCGCTATGGAGCATTGGGGCGTCGAAGCGGACATCCTCACCATGGGCAAGGGCACGGTGGGGGGATATTTTCCCTTGGGGATTGTGGCGACCCGGGGGGAGATCGTCGACCACATCGCGGCGGGGACGGGTGATTTCGTCCATGGGGGGACGTACTCGCACCACGCGGTGGGGGCCGCGGCGGGGCTGGGGACTCTCCACCATATCCAAGAAAACAAGCTAGTCCGAAACATGCCCCAAAGAGAACGCAGCCTGGAGCACGCGCTTCGCACCCATCTGGGCGACCTGGAATGTGTCGGCGATATTCGAGGCAAGGGCCTTATGTGGGGCGTAGAGCTGGTAGCGAGCCGAGATACCAAAAAACCTTTTGATGCCAATGCCCATTTTTCGCGGCAAGTGGCTGATGAAGCTTTTGAGCGCGGCTTGATCATCTATCCTGGCAGCGGCTGCGTGGACGGTGTGTCGGGCGATTTGCTGATGTTTGGGCCTCCCTTTGCTATTAATGATGAGCAAATAGAGGAGATGGTTTCGATTGTTAGGGAAGTGATTTTCCATGTTTGTGAAGCGCAGCGGATGTACTAGAAACCATTCATTTTTCCAGTCACTCATGAGGCTGCCGCGTCAGCCAGGCTCAAAACCCGAGCCTAGTCTCCTCGCAACGACATCTCTTTGGATCTTTTTCTAAATGCGTTTGCCCTGCTCAGTGATGAAGTGATGAACCACCACTTGACATTAAGGGCAACCTTTGGTATGTTTAACTGACTTCTTATTGTATCTAGAAAGTCTCATCCCTCAATGGGGAGTTAGTGAAGATTATCCAGCAGAGTTTTGCTCTGGATTGGGATGAATTGGAAGAGGAACTGAACGCAGTGGCAGTTTCCGTTTTGTTTAATAGGGGGGATATTACCGTCGCTGGTGTATCGCGTACTCGTATCTTTTCACAAAAGAATGGCTCGCGAAATTGGCAGAGTTGACTGGTAGTTTATGCAAGCAACTTTCCGTCAATAGGAGAGATGCCTATTCTCTGTTCCCTGAGACGTTCGAAAGGAGGTGTTCTGTAAAAGATTAACTGAATAACTATCTTCACCCAAGGTCCGATTTGTCTAAAACAAATACCAAAATTCATACCTAGTTAAGGAGGAAGCATGTTTCGCACAAAACGTTACATTTACGCTTTATTGATTCTGGTTGTAGCAGCCCTGATATTCGCGGCCTGCGCAACACCTGAGGTGATAGAGAAAGAAGTTATCGTCACCGTCGAAGTCGAGAAAGAAGTCGAGGTCGAGAAAGAGGTCGTAGTCACCGAGATCGTCGAGGTTGAGGCCGAAGCTCCCCCGGTTGGCCGCTGTGCCCCCATGGACGCTGCAGATGTTGAAGTTATCAAGATCGGTGTTCCGCTGCCCATGTCCGCCCCTGGCGCTGTTGGTGGTGGTCTGGCCATGCAATACGCCGTCAACATCGCTGTTGATCAACTTAATGCAGATGGCGGCGTGCTTGGCAAGCCAGTACAGCCCGTATTCTATGACACTGCCAGCCTGCCCGAGCGCGGTACCGCAGCCATGGAATACTTTATCACCCAGGAATGTGTTGTCGCTGTTGTTGGCGAATACCACAGTTCCGCCGGTGTGGCAGAGAAAGAAGTTGCCCACAAATACCATATCCCCACCGTCTTCGCAGAAACTTGGAACGACACTATCACAGGTGCTGGCTACGCCGAAGTCTTCCGCATTGCACCTGCTTCATCGATGGTAGCTGCTGCCGATGTGAATTACATCTCGAACTTGGAAGGTATTGAATTCGTCGTCATCGTCACTGAAAACACCGACTATGGCTTGCCGGCTGCCGATCAAACCGCAGAAGCTTTGGCTACCATTGGCATCGAAACTGAAATTTACTCTGCTGATAAGGGTGTTGCCGATTACTCCGCGATTATCACCCGTATCCAAGCTGGTCCGGTTCCTGACATTGTTATGACCCTGACCACCGGCGAAGACTCCTACAACTTTGAAAATCAGGCTATTGAAGCTGGTCTCATGCCTACCGCAGACACCATTTGTATTGCGAATCAGGTTGCCATTCAGCCTGCCTTCTGGGATGCTGTTCCCGGCGGTAATTACTGCTCCTTCCGCAAGGTGGGATTGGTACCGGCGCTGGCTAACGAAGTAACCCAAACCTTCGAGGCAGAATATCGCAAACGCTTTGACATCTTCCCCGAGTCCTACGCTCTTGAAGCTTATGACGCGATGATGATTATGGCGAACGCAATAGAGAATGCTGGCTCCCTGGACCCCGATGCGATCATCACCGCTCTGGAAGCCACCGACATCACGCTGGCGCAAGGCCGCTACTACTTCCCTTATGGTTCTGACAATCCTGTACCTGATGATGAACCAGATTGGATGTGGCACCAGTGGCCAGATCCCGCTGTGCTTTTCATTCAGTACTTCGAAGAAGGACAGAGCGCAACTGATGCCGCTGTCATTTTCCCCGAAGTTTACCAGACTCACGACACCTTCCTGATTCCATTTGGGGAGACCCCGTAGTTTGAGTAAAAATCACAAGATATAAACAAGAAGGGGCGTCTGATTATCAGACGCCCCTTCTTGTAAGCGTGAATGAAATTATCCATTGTGAATTGCGAATGATTTCATCATTTTGGCAGTGAATTAATGGTTAGTGATTGACAGTGGATAACTCACAACCATTATTCTCGAGGAGGAAAATATGGACTATATTACCGGTCAATTCCTGGTAAATCTACTCATGAATGGGATTCTCATTGGCCTCATTTATGGGTTGATGGCCTTGGGCTTGACGCTCATCTTTTCTGTTTTAGGTATTGTTAGTTTCGCGCATGGAGAATTCTACATGATCGGGGGATATGTAGTGTATTATTTACTCCAAGCTTTTGGCAATTTAGAACCCATGATTGCTATTCTCATTGCAGGAGCAGTTACATTTGTCATTGGGGTCATCTTTGAGTTGTTATTCCTGCAACCAATGGGCAAAGGTGATATCGAACGACCTGGCGAATACGCTATTCTTTTGACCTTTGGATTGGCATTCTTTTTGCAACATGTAATGATTGGCATTGTTGGACCTTTCCCGACAAAAGTAGATCGTTTTTATGATTTCGCAGAAATAGATTGGGGTTGGTTGAGAATGAAAGCTGCTACGGTTTGGTTCTTCGACATGCCCATCAGTTCCAGTCGTCTCATTGCTACCGGAGTTGCAGTTGTTCTCACCGCGCTCATGATCTGGTTTATGAGCAAAACGTGGACAGGACGAGGTTTACAGGCCGTCAGCCAAGACAGGCAGGCTGCATCTGTTGTCGGTATCAACCCCTCGCACATGAACACTTTGGCATTTGGGTTAGGAACAATGCTCGCAGGCATGTCTGGAGCGGCATTGGTGACGGTTTTTGCCTGGGTACCCTGGGTGGGGATGCCAGCCTCTAGCAAATCCTTTATCATTATCGTATTGGGCGGTATGGGTTCCATGCCCGGCGCTCTTCTGGGAGGATTGGTTTTGGGGATTGTTGAATCCTTTGGCGCTGGTTTATACCCCGATCCATCCAAGGCCCTAGCTTATAAAGATGCTTTTGGCTTGCTGGTTTTCGCCTTAGTACTTTTGGTCAAACCTACTGGCTTCTTTGGGAGGAAACTATGAAACGCATACCAATTCAAGGGGTATTACTTGTTCTCCTGCTCATATTTGCGTTTGCATTTCCTAGAATAATGCAAGGTCAGCCATATTGGCTTTATGTTGCTCTACAATCCTTTTTCTGGGCAATGATGGCAGCTAGTTGGGCTTTGCTTGCTGGTTATGCAGGGCAATTTTCCTTTGCACATATTGCCTTTATGGGAATCGCTTCCTATACCAGTGGTATTTTAGGACGGGACTTGGGGTGGTCGCCTATTTCAGGAATTATTCTTGGTACGCTTATGGCAGGTTTGGTCGGAGTTCTCGTTGGCTACTTATGCCTTCGTCTCCGACGTACCTACTTAGCCCTCTTTACTATCGCATTCTCTGAAATTGTGCGCCTCATTATCAACGCGGAACATGAATTTACAGGCGGCCCAATGGGGCTTTATATGGAGCCTCTGCTTGAGACAACCTCCTATGTGCCTACCTACTATATTATGTTGGTGGCACTAATCGTTTCACTTGCCATCATGTATGCAATCGCAAACTCTCGCTTAGGATTATTTTTACGCTCCATCCGAGAAGATGAAGAAGCCGCAGCCGCGATGGGCGTTCATGTTGTTCGCTATAAAATCTTGGCATTCGTCATTACCTCGATGATTGCAGGCATAGCAGGAGCGCTCGACCACCACATTATCGGGTTCATCGCTCCTAACGAATTGATGATTCCCCGCATGAGTTTGGTTATTGCTATGGCCGTCATCGGCGGCACAGAAAGCCTTATCAGCGCGTCGCTGGGCGCGATCTTTATTCACTTCGCAATGGAATGGCTCCAAAAAATCCCTGTTCCAGCAAGTTGGATGCCAAGCCTGAGAGAAAACACGGCAACCTTACAACAATTCGGGCTGTCTCTTGGCGAGGGCTATCTTCAAACGAATGCCTGGCGTATGGTTTTATTCGGCCTGATGTTGATGTTGACATTGCGTTTCTGGCGAAATGGGTTGATTCAACCCTTGCTGGAAAAAATTGGACGGCAAGGCGTCGCTGAAGAAACGGTTGCCAAACGAAAATTTTCCCAAGAAGAAAATGAAATAGAAGGCACGGAGGCTTAGCCATGAAGTTAGAAATTAAAAACATTACAAAGAACTTTGGTGGTATGCAAGCCCTCAACAACGTGGAACTCACCATCGATAAATCGGAAATCATCGGGCTTATCGGCCCCAACGGAGCCGGAAAAACCACGCTCACTAATGTAATCGACGGTGTTTACAAACCGTCGGAAGGAGAAGTGTGGCTCAATGATGAACGAATTGACCACCTTCCGCCCTACAAAATTGCCCGCCGCGGGCTGGGACGTACCTTTCAGGTGACACGTGCCTTCCGGCGTATGACGGTGATGGAAAATATGATGGTTCCTGCAATGGCGATAAACCCGGGCGCAAAACGCCAAAACGTGATCAACAAAGCCCAAGGGATTTTAGAATTCTTGACCTTTGAGCATCTGGCCAACGAATACGGACGCGGTCTCTCTGGCGGGCAGCAAAAATTGCTCGAATTAGCTCGCTTGCTGATGCTTGACCCAGATTTTGTCATCCTGGATGAGCCTTTCGCTGGGGTACACCCCACGCTTCAGGAAACTATCTACGGCTATATTGACAAAGTCCGGCAAGAAGGCAAGGCCATCATCTTGATCAGCCATGATATGGATTCTATCTTTACCCTAAGTGAACGACTGGTGGTACTTGACTTTGGTGCGATTATTGCCGATGGTAATCCCCAGAATGTAAAACAAGACCCTGTTGTCATCAAAGCTTACCTGGGTGAAGATGAAGAGGAGGATTATTAGAAATGCTTGAAATTAAAGACCTATATGTTGGGTATTACAGTGACTTGAATATCATTCAAGGTGTAGACCTCATTGCTCGAGAACAACAGATCACTGCTATTTTGGGCGCCAATGGTGTGGGTAAATCCACATTACTTAAGTCAATTTACGGGTTTCTAAAACCTAATAGTGGCGAAATCTGGATGGGAGATCGGCGGGTGGATGGTACCCCCACCCATGAATTGATCAATCTCGGCATCTCCTATATTCCACAACACACTGGCCTTTTCAAATGGATGTCGGTGGAAGAGAACATCGAACTAGGCGGCTGGACTTTCCGCAAGGATAAAGATCGTCTCAAGCAAAAGCTGGAAGAAAGCTATGAACGTTTTCCCGTCCTGAAAGAAAAACGCAAGCAAGCCGCTGGCGAACTCTCAGGTGGACAGCAACGCATGGTCGAGATCAGCCGTACATTGATGACAGATCCAAAAGTAATCCTGGTGGACGAACCGACCGCTGGATTGGCTAAACTATTGTCTCAGGATGTATATGACATGTTGACCGATCTACGTGATAACGATGGTCTGACCATTGTTTTGGTAGATCAGGAAATTCGCTCGGCTTTGAAGGTGTCGGATTACGTTTATGTGCTTGATCTGGGCCATAATCATTTTGATGGGCCAGTGGATGAGAACATTGACCTGGAGGAAGTGTTCTGGGCATAACTGGTGGCTTGGGGAATTGGTAGATTAGTAGATTGGTAAACGATCCACGCGACCAATATACCAGATTATCAATGTACAAAATAAGGAGTTTAAAATGTTAGTAAAAGAGCGTATGAGTTTGCACCCACTGACGATGAAATCTGAAGCATCTATAACAGAGGTGCATCGGTATATGAAGGAGAATAATATTCGTCACTTGCCCGTTATGAACAAGAAAGAGAAACTAGTGGGGTTGGTCAGCCGTGAGACGTTGATGGAGGCAATGCCCTCGTCAGCGACCACACTCAACATCTGGGAAATCAACTACGCGTTGAGCAAAGTCAAGGTTGGCGATGTGATGGTGCGGGATGTAATCACCGTGGAAGAAAACGTTACCATAGAAGAAGCTGCCCGTGTGATGATCGAGAAACAAATTGGTTCCTTACCCGTGATGCGTGGGGAAGTGTTGGTCGGTATCATCACCGAGACTGACATGCTCTCCACGTTAATGGAACTCGTAGGTACCCGCAGGGCCGGGGTACGGATCACACTCCAGGGGCCGACCGAGACAGGAGTGCTGGCCGGGATCACGGGGGCAATTGCGGAGAAAGGCGGGAGCATCGCCGCATGCGGCACCTATGAGGCCGAAGAACCGCTGAGGTTCAATGTCGTTCTTAAGGTCAGACATATACTCCAAGACGACTTGGTCGCCACACTGGAAGCCCTTAATGAAATAGAGGTACTGAACGTTAGAACAAGTTAGCAGGGCGAGGTGCGGAGCGATTTTTAAGCATTTCAGGTAGCATCAAAGATGAGGGGCAAGACTTCACCCAACGGGTGTGCAAGGCACGAAGTCTAACGGCTTTTGAAGACTTCGGAAGTCTTTGCCCCAAAATATTGAGAAGATACTATTTCTGCTTTGCGCTTCAAACTTCCGTCAAGAGTGCCTCGTACTTAGGATCTGTCCACTAATAACTTTCTTCCAGGAACACGGTTCCTCAGCCCTTTTAGGGTGTTTTGCAAAGGAACCGTGTTCCTGGTTTGGACGCAAATCACGAAGTTAATAATGGACAATTCAGGATGGTTCACAATTAACTTTACACTTTGGGTAGTGAGCCAACCGTGTTGGCGGCTCAATCAGACCTGCCCAACTCGGTTGGGCGCCTACCCGTGAGAAAAAGTGTCAAGCTATTTGTTTAGCAAAATGAACCATCCCGACAATTACAGTTTATTTATATGGCTCAATCGGCAGAAGTTGTCATTTGTGGAGCGGGCAGTGCAGGTGTTGCCGCAGCCTACTATTTGGCTAAACAACAGACCATTACCAATGTTCTAGTGTTGGATAAGCACCCACCACTAACGCAGACCAGCGCCAAATCAGGCGAAAACTATCGTAACTGGTGGCCTACCGAGGTCATGGTGCGTTTTATGAATCGCAGCATTGATCTCATGGAAGCGCTTAGCGAAGCCTCCAACGATATCTTCAACATGGAACGCCGTGGCTATGCCTACGTCACAGAGTCCATTGCAGATATACATAACTACGTCCATCATTACAGTCAATTGAGTGTTGGTGACATACGATTTCACAGGGGCACACACCAAAACGGCACAGCGACTTATTCCCCTCCAGCCTATCGGGGTTTCGAAGGACAACCTGATGGTGCAGATTTGCTACTTGATAAACAGATTATCCAGACAACTTTCCCCCACTTTTCAGACGATATACAGGCTGTCATCCATGCCCGGCGTTGCGGCGCAATCAGCGCCCAGCAATTGGGCATGTACTTGTTGGAAGAGGCAAAGAAGCTCGGCGTCAGGGAACTGCGCGGCGAGCTTATTGCTATCGAGCAGGATCACTGCGGCGTTAGGGCTGTCGAGGTCAAGACGGCAAACGGAAAAGAACGCATAGAAACGCGCCGAGTTATCAATGCGGCTGGCCCATTCGCACCTCATGTTGCCGCTATCTTAGATGTTGAACTGCCCATTTTCTCTGTCTTGCAACAGAAAATAGCCATACAGGATCACCTCGGAGTCGTGCCGCGCGATACTCCATTCACTATCTTTATGGATGAACAACATCTCGATTGGTCCGCAGATGAAGAGCAACTCCTGCAGTCGGAACCAGAATACCAGTGGATGCTGGATAAATTCCCTGGTGGATTGCACATCAAACCGGAGGGCGGTAAAGATAGTCTTTGGATCAAACTAGGGTGGGCCTTCAACCGCACCATCGAACAACCATTATGGGAACCCGAAGGGACACTAGAATTCCCCGACATTGTTCTGCGCGGCGCATCCAGACTAATTCCTGAGTTAAAGCGATATATTGATAATATCCCCAAGCCGGTTGTGCATTACGCCGGCTATTATACGAAAACAAAAGAGAACCTACCCGTTGTTGGCCCTCTTGATGTCGAAGGCGCTTATATTGTTGGCGCTTTGTCAGGTTTTGGCACTATGGTCAGTTGTGTGGCCGGTGAGCTAATAGCAGCCTGGGTAGCGGGAAGTGAGTTACCTGACTATGCCCACCAGCTTTCGTTGGCACGCTACGATGATCCTGCTTACCTTGCTTCTCTCAGCGGGATGCGATTAGACGGTGAACTTTAGTTGTAATTATCTACGAAGCTTCGCCTCAAGCCAACGAGATTCAACGCAGAGCCGCAGAGGGGCAGAGTCGCAGGGGGCGCGTAAAAAGCACGCGGGCGTAAAAAACACGCCTAACAAAAATAAAAACCCTGCGTCTTTGCATCTCCCCAGGGTACTTGCTCAAAATGTTAGTGGTGCAACGCATCTGTTTTTGATGCGCCATCCGCTTTCACGGTGTGCGCCCTTGGCGTGGGTGCGTTGCACCACGAGTTTGTCTGTGAAAGCCGAACTGCAATTATTATGCCCTCCGGGTACGCACTTTGCCAACCAAGTGCAATACGGTGTTGCCGAGGCACAGCCTCGGGGCTGCACACCGTGAGCACTAGCCTGTGGGCTCGCTCTACGATGTTACGGTGTACAGCCCACGGGCTAGTGCAGTTCTACCACCATGATTTTGAGCAACTACTCCCCAGGCGTGTCTTGTACGCCCACTCTGCGTTAAAATTTATGATTTGCAGTGGAAATCTTGTCTCATCTGTAAAGAATTTTGGGTATAAGGAGTTCACTCCCCTGCCAAGACCTCCGAGGTTTTTGGGGTGCAAAACCTCGGAGGTCTGCCCCGTTAGGATGGGGAAGGTGAACGGTTGCCTTTAGTATTTAGAAAGGAGTTTCTAACTATGTCAGAAAACATTCGAGTAATACAATACGGGCTTGGTCCCATTGGAAACGCCACAGCACGCTACATCGTGGAACGTGCAGGGCTAGAGTTAGTCGGTGGGGTAGATATTGACCCGGCCAAGGTCGGCAAGGATGTCGGCAAGGTCATTGGCCTGGAACGGGACCTGGACTTTGCCGTGACCGAGAATCTGGCGCAAATTAAGGTCACCGCCGATGTAGTGCTGCACGCCACCAGTTCTTACTTTGACCAGTTCGAGGATCAAATTATAGAGATATTGGAAGCAGGCCTGGATGTCGTCTCCACAGCGGAGGAACTTTCTTTCCCCTGGCTGGCTCATCCCCAACAGGCCGCCGAGATCGATGCTGTAGCCAAGCGCGTTGGAAAAACCGTCCTAGGTACCGGCGTCAATCCCGGTTTTATTATGGACTCATTTCCCCTCAACCTGACGGCCATCTGCCAGCAGGTCGAAGGCATTGACGTGACACGGCGCATCAACGCTTCCACCCGGCGCGGACCATTCCAGGCTAAAATTGGTTCCGGCATGACAGTGGATGATTTCAATGCCAGGATTGCCGCTGGCCGCATGGGCCACGTGGGACTGCCCGAGTCTATGGGCATGGTCTTGGACACCCTAGGCAAGAGGCTAATTCGTTACGATTCTGACATTGAGCCAGTTGTGGCTGACCATTTGATCACGACTGACTATTTTGAGGTGCAGCCTGGTCAGGTGCAGGGACTCAGACAGGTGGGCCGAGCCTACGTCAACGGGGGGAATGATCAGGAAACCGACCCCAGGGAGTTTTTGACACTCACCTTTATTGCCGCCCTTGAATTGGAAAATGAAGGTGATATAATACAAATCTTTGGCAGCCCCAACCTTGAGGCCAATCTCAAAGGTACCAACGGCGACATTGCCACAGTAGCCATCGCCGTCAACAGTATTCGCCGTGTGAAAGAGGCTGCGCCAGGTCTGGTTACGATGCGAGATCTGCCCATCGTGACTTTCTGGTAAAAATTCTTAGAAAACAAAGGAGACATTTGTGAACGACATTAAAACCCGCTCTGAAGGAACGGCACAGGACAATCTATGGGAACACGACAATCAGGTTCACCGCATCTTGCAGGCTAGCGGGGACGTTGAAGAGGGACGAACCGCTTTGGTCACCTACCTCAACGACCTTGAGTGGGAATACCGCAGCGATGGCAAAGCGGATGGACAACATCCGGCGGATAAACAACATCCGTTGGAGTACGCCACGGCTATAGAAGCCCTGCGTGTCTTCCGCAACCTGCTCTCGCCGCGTAATGAAGAAATCGCTGAGTTCAGCACTATTGAACACCTCTGGCAATTGGCTAATGGAAAAGCCGACAACCTTTCCCTGGGATTCATTGAGGAATTCGAGCATCTCTTCAAGGCAATTAACGGGCAAGCCAACTTTTCTGAGGGTTGGCTGGGGTCAGCCTTGGCTGATGCTGGAGTGGAGGCAGTGGATTTCGCTACTATTGGGGGACGAGAGGCCGGCATTGCCCGCTCAGGTTTCCTTGATCACGTAAGCGACAGGATGATGGAGTTGTTGAAACGCCACACTACCGGCCTGGACCCCGATCTGATCGCCAAACGGGAGCAGAACCGGCAAAAGATCATGGATCACTTCGATACCACGTTGGATTATTGGAACGACTACCGCTGGCAGTTGAAACGTATCATCAAAGATGAGGATGGATTAGAACATCTCCAGCAGCTTGTACCTTTGAACGACGAAGAGTTAGAAGCGGTCCGCTTGAGTGTAGAGTACGACATTCCCTTTGGTATTACCCCTTACTATCTATCTCTCTTCGATTTCGATTCGCCTGATCGCAAAGAGGACGCCCAAGTCAGATCACAAGTTATTCCACCTGCGCACTATGTCGAGGAACTGATGGCACACCAGGAGGACCGGAAGCGTTATTTTGATTTTATGGGGGAGTACGACACTTCACCCATTGATCTGGTCACCCGGCGTTATCCCACCGTAGCAATTATTAAACCTTTTGATACCTGTCCCCAGATTTGCGTCTATTGCCAAAGAAACTGGGAGATAACCGGTCCCATGATGCCCAAGGCAATGGCTCCGCAAGATAAACTGGATGCGGCTTTGGATTGGTTCGCCGCTCACACAGCCCTTCGCGACGTCCTCATTACCGGTGGCGATCCCTTGTTCATGAGTGACACCAAGATCAAGTACATGATGGAACGCTTTAGCAGCATGGATCACATAGTCAACATCCGCTGGGCAACGCGAGGCCTTGTGACAATGCCCATGCGCGTCACAGAAGAGTTAGCCGAGATGTTGGGTGAGTACATAGAGCCTGGTCGCAGGAACGTGTGTTTCGTCACCCACATTGAGAGCGCGGCGGAAATCACGCCAGACATGGCCGATGCTGTCTACCGGTTGCGCCGGCAAGGTATCTATGTTTATAATCAGCAAGTCTTTACGCTGAACACCAGCCTCCGTTTCCAGACCGTGGTTAACCGCATCGCAATGAAAAAAATTGGCATAGACCCCTATTACACCTTCTATCCCAAAGGAAAAGAGGAAACAAAGGACTATCTAACTCCACTGGCACGGGTTCTTCAGGAACGCAAGGAGGAAGCGCGGTTGTTGCCGGGCATATTCCGCACCGACGAGCCAGTCTTCAACGTTCCCCGCCTGGGGAAGAACCACATCCGCTCTTGGCAGGATCGGGAACTGATCGCTATCCGTCCCGATGGGCGCCGCGTATACCTCTGGCATCCGTGGGAAAAAGGCATCACTTCGATGAAACCCTGGCCCTACGTAGATAACTCTATCAGCGAATATCTGCAGCGACTAGAGGAAATCGGAGAGGATCCGCAAGATTACGAAAGCATCTGGTACTACTATTAGGCCGTTGAGCAAGCTAGTACCCAACGGCAGAAGTTCTTACCATGGGTAGATAGCCAATCGTATTGGCGGAGATGATTTAGTGGGAGCGTAAGCGGCTGGGGGATGTGGTGCGCAGCCCACGGGCTAGAGTGAAGCCTCGCCCCGGTGCGGATTTCGCCCCCCACATGGCAACCTCTCCCCCCCTGTGTGTCACCCTCCCCCTGCGTGGCAACCTCCCCCCCCCAAAACCGCCCAATTTGATTGGGCTACTACCCTTAAGTTGATGCATATATCCCAAATCCACGGAATCACTCATCAAGGTAATTTATGACCACAACCATAGGCCCCATTAAATATCTTGAGGTAACAGGATCTCACTTCGAGGTTGGATTTGCAATTGGAGAACGGTTTTCTGAGCAAATTCATCAACTCTTGGACAACTATCGCTTGTTCCAAAACCAGATTTTGCCTTACAATCGTACTCCAGAAGGACGGACACGATATGAAAAGCTCCTTGACTTGAACCAGGCTCAGTATCCAGGCTATATGGATGAGATAGGAGGGTTAGCCCAGGGAGCCGGACGAGCCTTCGAAGACCTGTTTTTGGTCAACTTGCGCGGAGAATATGAGAAGTATCTGGTTTCATCTGATTTGAATGGGTGCTCCGATTTTTCTCTGGTCACGGACGATGTAGCCTTGATTGGGCATAATGAAGATAGTGCCCCAGAATTTCGAGGTAACATGTATCTTGTTCACGCCGATATCGAGGATGGAATCCCTTTTACCGCGCTCGCGTATCCCGGATTTCTATGTGGCAACGCTTTTGGATTCAATGCTGCGGGAGTGTGTTACTCCATTGACAATGTCCGGCCTAGAACTGCTGAAGTGGGTCTAGGCCGGCACTTCGTCGCCCGTTCCCTCCTGGACGCGGAATCTCTGGATGATGCCATTGACCGCGTGACATCGCCGGGCCAGGCTCTGGGCTTTAGTTACACCATCGGTTCCGTGCGCGAACGGCGCGTGATGCACGTAGAGGTTGCGTCAGAGACCAACTTTGTGCATGAGATCCAGGGCCGCTACTACCATGCCAATCATTATTTGGAGCTTAGTGGTGTGGATCAGATTATTGGGGCTTCCAGCCAGGCACGTGTGGAGCGAGCTAACGCTCTATTGCAAGACTTCACCCCTTTGGACGACGCGGCAGTCCTAGAAATCCTTGGTGACCAGATGAATGCGCAGTATCCCATCTACCGTACAGCTACTCCCCCAGACGATCTTGCAACATTGTATACCACACTATTTGACCTGGATGCTCGCAGGCTAAGGATATATACCGGCCATCCTGTCCTAGCCCCACAAGAATTCGTTGAGTTTGCCATCCCAGCCCCGTAATTGTGAATGGAGATTAGAGATTGTCTCATTTGGCTCCCCTGTCCCTAATGATAGTGAAGGTCTCCAGACCGAACGCCCCCACAACCACGCAACACGCTACACGTAACACAAGCTTTGAGACAATTATTTTCTTAGAACTCCTTTAAGGAGAACAAATGACTGAAGAAAAACCTAAACCTGGGCCTGTCGTGAATGATTTTTCCATCACCATCGGGACAGTGAATGGCTCAGGAAGCCAAACCGCGAACACGACCCTGATGCGGGCCTTCTTCAAGATGGGCATCCCCGTATCAGGCAAGAATATTTTCCCCTCCAATATCCAGGGTTTGCCGACGTGGTACACCATACGGTTGAGCAAAGACGGGTATGTGGCCCGCTCAGAAACCACAGAGATTGTGGTCGCCATGAACAAAGACTCATTTCAAGAAGACCTGGAGAAATTGATTCCGGGTGGCGTTTTTCTTTACGCGGATGATATTCGCCAAGAAGTATTCAGAGAAGATGTCCTTGCCTTTCCCATGCCGGTGAAAAAGATCATCCGGGAGTCAGATACCCCTCGAAAACTCCGGGATTATTTGAACAATATGGTCTATGTGGGCATTTTGGCGCACTTGCTGGGGATCGAGGTTGAAAAACTTCAACAGGCTTTAGACTTCCATTTTAATGGAAAACAGACCCCCATTGACTTGAACATGGAGGTCATTAACCGGTCGATGAAATGGGCCGCTGAAAACTTGGAGCATGAATCCCCGTATCGCGTGGAAGCCATGGATGGGACGGATGACTATATTATGTCCAGTGGTAACACGGCCGGCGCGTTGGGTTCCATATACGGCGGTTTGCAATTTGCGGCCTGGTATCCCATCACCCCGGCTACCGGTCTCCCCGAAGCGATCATGAAATATCGCCCTGAAGTACAAACTGACCCGGAAACTGGAAAATATAAATCCGTTGTCGTGCAAGCGGAGGATGAGTTGGCCGCCGCCGGGATGACCATTGGGGCTGGGTGGGCCGGCCTGCGTTCCATGACGGCTACTTCGGGGCCAGGGTTGAGTCTGATGGGGGAATACACCAGCCTGGCGTATTATGCCGAAGTCCCCGTCGTCCTATGGAACGTTCAGCGGATGGGACCCAGCACCGGATTGCCCACCCGCACCTCCCAGGGCGACATTAACCTGGCTCATTACCTGGGACAGGGCGATACCCAACATCCCATCCTTTTCCCTGGTTCCGTGAACGAGTGTTTCGAGTTTGGCTGGAAAGCCTTAGATTTGGCCGAAGAACTTCAAACGCCTATCATGGTACTCATTGATTTGGATTTGGGCATGAACCAGTGGATGACGTCTCCTTTCGAATATCCTGACACGCCCATCAAACGTGGCAAAATTCTCTGGGAAGAGGACTTAGAAAACTTGGATTGGGAGTGGGGGCGGTATCTCGATAAAGATGGGGACGGCATCCCCTACCGTACTGTGCCCGGCAACACCCATCCCAAGAGCGCGTATTTCACGCGGGGAACCGGTCACGATGATTATGCCAACTACAGCGAAGACCCAGAAACCTGGGACGAGAACATAAAACGCCTCAATCGAAAATTTGAGCTGGCACGCACCCTGGTTCCGAAGCCGAAAATCCACCGCAGAGACGGTGCAGAAATTGGCGTCATCGCTTTTGGTTCCACCGACCCAGCCGTTAGCGAAGCTGGTGATATTTTAGAAGCAGCAGGCGTCAGAGTGGACTATTTGCGGTTGCGGGCTTTGCCGATCACGACCGAGGTGGTGGAATTCATTCAGGAACACGACCGGGTCTATGTCGTTGAGATGAATCACCATGGCCAATTACATCAGATCATTAGCCAGGATATCCCTGAGCAAGCTCTGAAAATGGTCTCATTGACCTATAACACCGGCTTGCAGTTAACGGCAGATTGGGTTAAAAACGCTATCTTGACTGAGGAACCGGGTTTCTCCGAGAAACCTGGTTCCTTCTCAGATTAGTGAGAAGTTGCGAGGAGAAGAAATAATGGCTAGAAAGAAAAGAGTGAACGAGTTGGGTTTGTCGAAAAGTGACTACGCTGGCGCGTCGACCACGCTGTGCGCCGGGTGTGGGCATAATGCCATCATTGGTCAGATGATAGCGGCCTGTTTTGAAGAAAATATCCCGCCTGAGAAACTTGTCAAATTTAGCGGGATTGGGTGTTCGAGCAAGGCCCCAACTTATATGTTGAAGCGATCTTTTGGGTTCAATGGCCTGCATGGACGAATGCCCTCCTTGGCCACAGGGGCCTTGTTGGCCGATATGTCTCTCATTGGGATAGGCATGAGCGGAGACGGGGATACGGCCAGTATTGGCATGGGGCAGTTCAAGCACATTATGCGTCGCAATGTACCTTTGGTTTATGTAGTTGCCAACAACGGCGTCTATGGCCTCACCAAGGGGCAGTTGTCTGCCACGGCTGAAGAGGGTTTGGCGCTCAAACGTCAGGGGCAAAATAAATATATGCCCATAGACATCGTCTGGGAAGCCCTGGTTGGCCGGGCCTCGTTTGTGGCCCGGGGATTCTCTGGTGATCCCAAACAACTTAAGACCTTGTTCAAAGCGGCCTTGCACCATCGTGGTACAGCCGTCATTGATGTCATTAGCCCTTGTGTGACTTTCAACAATATGGATGATTCACATCACTCCTACGCCTGGGGCAAGATCCATGAGGTTGCCTTGCACGAACTCTCTTTTGTTCCGCCAGGAAAATCTATCAAAGTGAAATATGAAAAGGGTGAGACTGCGGAAGTTACATTACACGACGGGTCGCAAATCATACTCAAGAAATTAGGGCGCGATTACGACCCCAATAACCGTGGAGCCGCCCTTCAGCTTCTCGAAGAGGCTAATAAAAAGAACGAGTTGGTCACCGGATTAATCTACATCAATCCCAAACAAATATCCATCTTCGACATCGAATACCTCCCACCCTCCCCCCTCAACCGTGTCCCCGACGAGGAACTGCGCCCCAGCCGGGATTCGCTGGATAAGGTGAATGCGATGATGTTTTAGGGGAAGCCCTTTAGACT
Source organism: Chloroflexota bacterium (assembly GCA_018263575.1). Taxonomy (GTDB): domain Bacteria; phylum Chloroflexota; class Anaerolineae; order Anaerolineales; family UBA11858; genus B10-G9. Next base: position 42,099 of record JAANWX010000057.1, read on the forward strand.
TCAAAAGTCTTCGAAGACTTTTGAAGTCTCTGTTTTCATAGGTGAAGGTTTAAAAGAACCAGACCCCGCTCAAGGGCGGGGTCTGGTTGTAAGTACGGCAAAGAATTCAATGTGGTTTTCTATTTACTGGACACCTCGATTTGCAAGGTGTTTTGTAATTCTTCCGCTGTGTCTTGAACCTGGCTTGCGGTCTCCTTCACCGCCCGGATTCTACCTAATTGATCATGCCAGAACGAGCTTCCAGCACTTGCCGCTAAGCCTGTAATGACCATCCCCCCGATATTTACTATTGGCATCCACTTTTCAGGGATGTCGCCAAGTTGTATTAACTCGCTAAGTAGTTCAAACGTGTTAAGTTGTAATAGTAAAGCTAGTACAATCCCAACGCATGCAGAGATAAGTCTCAGCCATTTTATCCAAGTATGATAGCCGGTTTAGCAGGCACTATATTTGCCCACTATATCACAATCATCACCCCCAATATGTTGGTTTTACCACAAATGGGCATCGTCATAGCCATGGGCATTATTGGTGGTGTAGAAAACTTAATAGCGGCCGCCATAGGTGGGGTCATTATCCAAGTCAGCTTAGAAATTCTCCGAGAATTTGGCGCTTGGCGCTTGGTCATTTTTGGGGGAGTATTAATAATTACCTTGCGCTTTGCACGCAATGGATTAATTGCTCCCTTGCTCCAACGAATTAGTGGAACAAGTCCCAAAGCTGAATTAAGACAAGAAGCCCCTCATTCAACAAAAGAAGGGGAAGGAGATTCTCATGAAGCTTGAAACCCAAGGTATAACAAAGAATTTTGGCGGCATTCAAGCCCTCAACTACGTATCTTTGACAGTTGGGGATGATGAGTTAGTCGGCATCATTGGTCCCAACGGAGCGGGAAAAACCACCTTTGTCAACACCATCACAGGATTCTATAAACCTACGAAGGGAAAATTACTTCTCAATGGTAATAACATTACGAACTTGAAGCCAAACCAAGTAGCCAAACGCGGTATCGGTCGCACATTTCAGGTTACACGCGCTTTCAGGCGTATGACCGTCATGGAGAATATGCTCGTTCCTGCGCTGGCATTTTCTCCGGATAAAAAGCGAGAGGAGGAAAAAGAACGCGCCCGCGAAGTACTCAATTTCCTTACCATAGACCACTTACGAAACGACTACGCCCGCAGCCTGTCCGGTGGCCAACAAAAACTTTTGGAATTAGCCCAACTATTGATGACAGACCCAGACCTGCTCATCTTGGATGAGCCGTTCGCGGGTGTACACCCCAAGCTAATGGAAACCATCTTCGAGTACATCCACACTGTTCACGCCCAAGGCAAATCTTTCATCATCATCAGCCATGACATGTCGTCAATTTTTGCTCTCAGCAAACGCCTAGTCGTGCTCAACTATGGTGAAGTTTTAGCAGATGGTAATCCCGATGTCGTTAAAGAAGACCCACGCGTCATAGAGGCCTACCTGGGAGAAGAGGAGAATGAATATGATTGAGATAAAAGACCTATACGTAGGATACTACAAAGACCTCGACATCCTCCAAGGAGTTTCTTTAAAAGCTGAAAAAGCTCAAATTGTCTCCGTTCTGGGCGCTAACGGTGTGGGAAAATCAACGCTGCTAAAAGCAATTTACGGTTTCTTGAAACCTCGCGCCGGGGAAATTTTACTGGATGGCAAAGAAATAACTGGTTTACCTTCTCATGAATTAATCTCGCAAGGCATCTCCTATATCCCCCAGCACTCAAGCGTTTTTCCACACATGTCCGTCGAAGACAACCTAACGCTAGGGGCTTGGACATTTCGAAGAGAAAAAGAACGGGTTCGAGAAAAACTTGAAGAAAATTACCAACGATTTCCCATCTTGCGAGAGCGTAAAAACGACGATGCGGGGTTGTTATCTGGCGGTATGCAACGCATGGTAGAAGTAGGTCGCACCCTGATGACCGATCCCAAAGTGATCCTTGTTGACGAGCCTACCGCTGGTTTGGCGAAAATGCTCTCTGCCGAGGTTTATCAAATGCTAACAGATTTACGTGACAATGATGGCCTCAGCATCATTCTGGTAGACCAAGAAATCCGCCAAGCGCTTAAAATTACCGACAACGTCTACGTCCTAGAGTTGGGTAAAAACAGAGTCGAAGGTCAAGCGCAAGAATTCACCGATCTCAAGAAAGCGCTCTGGGATTGATACATGGATAAAGCCAACTTAGAAGCTGCTTTTCATCAAGCTTTCAGCAACACCCTTCTAGGAATTGACTCGCACGTGGGAGGGGAACCAGCCCGGATGATCGTTGGCGGCCTCCCCCCCATACCCGGCCAAACCACCAACGACAAGCGCCTGTATCTAGCTGAGAACCTGGATGAGATCCGTTTGCGAGTCACCCGAGAGCCGCGCGGTCATCGGGACATGTTCGCTACAATCCTTGTCGAACCAGAAAGTGCAGGGGCAGCTTTTGGCCTCGTTTACATGGATGCCCGCCGTTATCCCTATCTTTGCGGGCATGCCACCATTGCCGCTGTGAGTACCCTTATCGAGTTGGGCATGATCGAGCCACAACTTCCCGAAACACCCATCGTCGTAGATACCCCATCCGGCCCCTGGAATACCGTCGCCCATGTGCATAAAAACCCCGTCGGTGAAGGGCGCCGCTTCTTGGTCGATTCTGTCTCCATCCAACCCGAAATGGCATTTGCACATCAACTTGACCAGCCCCTGGATGTGCCCGGGTTGGGACGCATTCAGGTAGATGTCGCATTTACAGGCGGATTCTTCGTCATGGTCTCTGCCGACCAAATTGGACTTGATTTAACGGTCGAAAATGCCCCTCGCCTAGCACAATTGGGGATGGACATCATCGAGGCAGGAAACGCCCAGTTAGACGTGCAGCATCCTCAGCGGTCATACATCGACACCGTTGACGTGGTAGAATTCTTTGACCCGCGCGGTCACGAGGAAAAACGCGGCAAAAATTTTGTCGTCTATGGTGAGAGCCATGTGGATCGTTCACCATGTGGGACTGGGACCTGCGCCAAACTAGCCCTGCTCAACAAGCGTGGCCAGTTGGAAGTCGGGGAAACCTTTATCAACGAGGGTTTGCTGGGGACAACTTTCGACGCCCACATCGTGCGCCAAACATCACTCGAAGACCCAACTACCGGGCGCAAATGGCCTGCCATTGTCCCCGAAGTCAGTGGAAAAGCGCACATCACCGGGCTTCAACATTTTGTTCTCACCCCAGAAGACCCGTTCCCTGAAGGATTCTTAATTTAATATAGACACATCATCTCAACAATCTGGGGAGGAAAAACCAGGTTTCTCAGAGAAAGCTGGTTTTTCCTCCCGTCAAAGGAGATCATCTTGCCGAACCTCATCCTCTACAACGGAAAACTATACACCCAAGACCCCCAAATCCCTCACGCTTGCGCCTTGGCTATTCAAAACGGGCACATTTTGGCAGTGGGGGATGATGCCACCATCCGCGCTTTGGCAACCTCCCACACGCAGCAACTTGACCTGGAGGGGCAGAGAGTCCTGCCCGGGCTGACAGACGCCCATTTCCACTATTACTATTGGGCCTTAGGTCTCAGGCGATTAGCCTTGGCGAATGCCAACTCCTTAACCGACCTCCGAAAACGTGTAGCACAAAGAGCAAGCGAGACACCACCCGGCCAATGGATCTTGGGCCAGGGTTGGAACGAAAGCCGTTGGCCCGAGGGCCGCATGCCCACCCGCGCCGACCTGGATGCCATTACAAGGGAACACCCCGTCATCCTCTGGCGCAACGATCTCCACTTGGCCGTGGTCAACACGCCAGCCCTCCAAAAAGCGGGTATCACAGCTAATACACCGAACCCACCGGAAGGCATCATCAACCGTGACGAATCAGGGCAACCCAACGGCATCCTGCGGGAATTAGCCATCAGCCTGGTGACCGACATCATCCCCCCACCCACCGAGAGGGAGACCATTGAAGCCATGCGGGAGGGGTTCACAATCCTGCACCGCCTGGGCCTGACCGGCGTCCACGACTACCGCATCATGGGCGGAGCCGATGGGCCGCCGGCTTTTCACGCTTACCAGCACTTAGCCGCCGCGGGCGAGTTAGCCCTGCGCATGTGGATGCTCCTCCCCGGCGAGCGGCTGGACGAGGCAATCTCTTTAGGTTTGCGCACAGGCATGGGGGGAGACAGGCTGCGCGTCGGGCACGTGAAACTATTCTCCGATGGCGGGCAGGGGGCGCGCACAGCCTGGATGCTGGAACCCTACCTGGACACGGGTGACTGCGGCATCCCCCTGACGCCAATGGAGGAAATCGCCCACGCTATCCGCAAAGCGGACAAAGCTGGCCTGGCAGTGGCCGTTCACGCTATTGGCGACCGTGCCAACCACGAATTGGTGAACGTCTTCGAGCAACTCGCCACGCCCCACTCGCAACCCGCCACTCGCGTCCCCCATCGTATTGAACATTTGCAAATGATTCAACCTCAAGACGTGACCCGCCTCGGACAACAAAATGTGGTAGCCTCGGTGCAGCCAATCCACTGCCCAGACGATATCCCCATGGTTGAAAAATCAGTTGGCCAGCGCGGGCGCTTAGCGTATCCTTTCCGCGATATGCTCAACGCGGGTGTTACCCTGGCTTTCGGCTCTGACTGCCCAGTGGCTTCTCCTAATCCGTTTTTGGGCATACACGCTGCCGTAACACGCCAACAAAGAGACGGAAAGCCGGAAGGGGGGTGGTATCCATCCCAAAGGCTGACTGTCCCCGAAGCCATTTGGGGTTTCACGATGGGATGCGCCCTTGCCAGCGGCCAGGAAGATATACAAGGTAGCTTGACCCCTGGAAAATTTGCTGATTTAATTGTATTGGATCGAGATATATTCGACATCCCACCAGAGCAGATTCCCGCTACCCAAGTTATGATAACCGTGCTCGATGGGCAAATCGTTTACCGGCAATAACTACTTCATATGAAATACTGCATTGTCATTACCACCTGTGAAAACAGAGGAAAAGCAAAGTCCTTAGCCGATGCCATCCTTGAAAATCGCTTAGCGGCCTGCGTCCAATTGAGTAACATATCCAGCTTGTACCACTGGAAAGGAAAAATCGCTGAGGACGAGGAAATCAAGCTCCTCATCAAGACAAGAGAAGAGCGCTACAAAGAATTGGAAGCCTTTATTTCCCGGACACATGACTACGACGTTCCGGAAATTATCAAAGTGCCCATCGCCGAGGGGTCCCAGGAATATCTTGGCTGGATAAGCGATGTTACAATGTAAGGAGTAAACAGAAATCCTTTCTCAAAACCTACCTTTAATGGAGTCAAACTATGCAATACAAAATCAAAGGTTCAACAATGGAAACAATTGACATTCTCCTCGATAAGGGAGAATCGATATACACCGAATCAGGCGGTATGGCCTGGATGCGGGGCAATATCGCCATGGACACCAACACGCGGGGGGGCGTGATGGCTGGCCTGGGACGCATGCTATCGGGTGAATCCCTTTTCCTGACCACCTACACTTGCCAGGGCAATCAAGCCCTGATCACCTTTGCCCCCGAGGTGCCGGGTAAAATTATGGATGTGGAGCTAAACGCCGGGCAAAGTCTCATCTGCCAAAAGGACGCCTTCATGTGCGCCCAAGATTCTGTCACCTTGGAGATGCACTTCCGTAAAAAATTAGGAGCTGGCCTCTTTGGCGGTGAGGGATTCATCCTCCAAAAAATTACCGGGCCCGGCACAGCTTTCCTGGAAATCCCTGGAGAGGTTCGAGACTATGAGCTTAAAGCTGGCGAAGTGATGCGGGTAGACCCAGGCCATATTGCCATGTTCGAGCCAAGCGTGAGCTACGATATCAGCCGCGTGAAGGGATTCAAGAACATCTTCTTCGCCGGGGAAGGTCTCTTCCTAGCCCAGCTCAAAGGCCCCGGCAAAGTATGGCTCCAAAGTCTCCCGCTTGCCAACTTGGCCGCCAAGCTTTATAAGTACATGCCAAAATCGAGTAGCTAAATAACTGTTCGTAACTCCCAAATTAGGATCAGTAGCGAATTAATTCACTTAGCACCTTGATGCGAAAAATCCTCAGCGTATGCTGGGGATTTTTCATTATTCCAACAATAACTTTCCCCAAAAACTTATTTATCCCAGGTCACCAATATCCAATATCTAATACACCATTTCTTCCCCTTCCCTACTCCAATCCCCGTACATATTGTACAATCAACGGCAAGAAAAGCCCTTACACATCCCATTAGGAGAAAACATGAAAACTCTCAAAGAACGCATCTTGGCGGAAGGCGAATACCTTGGCGATGGAATCCTCAAGGTGGATAGTTTCGTCAATCATCAGGTAGACCCCAAGCTCATGGATGAAGCTGGCAAAGAATTCTCGCGCCGCTTTAAAGACGTGGGGGCCACAAAAATCCTCACCGCGGAAATCTCCGGGATTGCTCCCGCAGTGGCCACTGGCCTTCACCTGGGAATCCCCGTCGTCTACGCCCGCAAGCGCAAACCGATCACCATGCCCGACCAGGTCCTCCTCACGCTGGCCCCCTCCCACACCAAGGGCCGCACCGTAGAGCTGATCGTCTCACCAGAATATCTAGCTGGTGGCGAACGTGTGCTAATTATTGACGACTTCCTGGCTACTGGAGCCACCATCATGGGCTTAGTCCGCTTAGCAGAAATAGCGGGCGCCAAATTAGTGGGCATTGGCACCTTGATAGAAAAAACATTCGAACGCGGCCGAATGGAATTAGAGAAATTAGGCATTCCCGTTCTCTCCCTTGCTCCCATTGTCTCCATGGATGAGAATGAAATTGTGTTCAAGGAATAGGGAATAGGAAATCAGGGAATCAGGGAATCAGGAAACCAGGGAATCAGGGAATCAGGAAACCAGGGAATCAGGGAATCAGGAAACCAGGAATCAGGGACTAGGGAACTACCAGACTATCAGACTATCCTACTACCAGACTAACGACTACCAGACTAACGACTACCCGACTACCAGACTANCAGACTAACGACTACCAGACTATCAGACTATCCGACTACCCGACTACCCGACTACCCGACTACCAGACTAACAGACTATCCGACTACCAG